>NZ_JBIWDH010000004.1:59500-103580 GCF_044761885.1 Lysinibacillus sp. NPDC097231
ACTTTGACGTTTCTATCCGTCGCTTTGATTCTTCTTTCCGTCACTTCGACCATTCTTTCCGTCGCTTGCTTTTCTTTCGCCACTTTTGACGTGCTATCCATCACTTTGACGTTTCTATCCGTCGCTTTGATTCTTCTTTCCGTCACTTCGACCATTCTTTCCGTCGCTTGCTTTTCTTTCGCCACTTTTGACGTGCTATCCGTTACTTTGTCCGGTCTATCCGCCACTTTTGCGATTCTATCCGTCGCTTTTGCAATTCTATTCATCATTTTGTCGATTCTATCCGTCATTCGCCTTTCTATCTGTCATATTCTCGATTCTATCCGTCACTTCGATCTTACTATCCGTCACATTCTAGTTTCTATCCGTCACTTCGACCTTTCTTCACTTTAAAAAAGCTGTATAAGCTCACATGCCTATACAGCTTTTATAGTTATTTTTTTCTTGCTACAATTGTCTTTGCAATACAGTCACCATGGAAACGGCCATTTTCAATAAAGATTTCATTGGCATTATTTCCTGCTGCAAGAACTCCAGCAATGAACAGCCCCTCTACATTTGTTTCCATAGTCTCCGGTGTAACGAAAGGACGACCTGTTTCATCGTCAATGGACACACCCATTGCTCGAATAAATGAATGATCCGGATGATAACCAGTCATTGCAAAAACAAAATCATTTTTTAAAACTTCTTCGCGACCATCAATTTCTACAACGACCTCGTGTTCTCGAATTTCTAACACATTTGTATTAAAATGCATCTTAACTTCCTCATTGCGTACTAAGCCTTCAAACTCAGGTAAAACCCATGGCTTGATGCTAGGTGAATATTCATTACCTCGATAGACAACAGTGACGCGAGCCCCAGCCTTATTCAACTCTAACGCCGCATCCACTGCTGAATTTTTCCCACCAATAACAAGAACATCCGTATCAAAAAATTCATGTCCCTCTTTAAAATAATGGAAGACTTTCGGTAATTGTTCACCTGGAACATTTACGTAATTAGGATGATCATAGTAGCCTGTTGCTATCACAACATAAGGTGTTTCATAAACCTCTTTATCAGTTTTTACGGTAAATAATGCTCCATTTTTCACAACACTATTTACTTTCTCGAAGCGGTTCACTTGAATATTTTTCAAACGCACAACTTCTCGATAATAGACTAATGCTTGATTGCGCTTTGGCTTACGTCCTTCAATAATAAAAGGCACATCACCGATCGCTAAACGTTCACTCGTACTAAAAAAAGTTTGATGCGTAGGGTAATTGTAAATCGCATTTACAATATTTCCTTTTTCAATCACAATTGGTTGTAATCCAATATTTTGCAAGGCTATTGCTGCTGCTAAACCACAAGGGCCTCCTCCAACAATAATTGCATCTGCTTGCTGCATTTTTTGACACTCCTATCAAATTCGATTGGCTAAACGACCAATCCTTTGCTTTCACGCAATTAAAAAATATACGATTAATTTTTATTATACGCCTTCTATTTAGTTTTGGTTGTTTATTTACCTGAAATTTCAATGTCAATAATATGACATTGTGGTTTTGCACCAAAGCGTAAAGGGAGTAATGTCGTACCATAGCCATTACTAACCAACGTCATTACACCCTCACGCTCTCGATAAGAACCATTCGGATGCATACCATATGGGCCAATTCTAATTTGACCTCCGTGCAAATGTCCACCCATCATTAAATCTGCTCGAAATTTTGCTCGAACTTTTGCGAAAACACCAGGATTATGTGCAATAAAGACAACTAAATCATTTTTTCCTACTTTTGCAAATGCTTTATCAAAGCTATATTCCTTTATCGTAGTATCCTCGATAGCGCTTAGCCAAAAGCGATTTTTTTTCGGTAAAAGAATAGCATCATTGACTATTATTTGAACACCATGCTCCTGTAAAATGCCTTTTAGTCGTTCTTCTCCCACTTCCCTGTCATTGTTGCCCCATACAAAATAAGTTGGCCCTAATGAGGTCAATAGTTTCAAATTATCATGAATACGTTCGATAGGGGTGCGTCCATCGGCAAAATCTCCACCAATAATTACAGCATCAAAATGTCCATCTAATTGCTCAATCATCCGGCGATTAATTTTGCGTAGATGTGTATCCGAAATAAAAAATAGTCGAACCTTTTCCGGTGCACCCTTTAATAGCAGTTGATGTTGTAAGACATTGTCTTCATGTGCCACCTTCCACATATAGAGTAGGAACGCGATGACTACTAAAACGAATAGTCCAATATAAATCATTCCTTCACTTCTCCTTACGAAAGCAAAAAGACGATTCGTTTAATGAAGAATCGCCTTTTTACTAAATCAGACGTACGCCTCAACCTTATTTGGTGTTAACGCTTGTCCATTATTTTATACTAGAAAAACATCATTGCCAAAGAATGACACACTCTTTCCTTATGGTAGTTTAATAACTTGCCCAACCATTACAGTATTAGAACTCATCCCATTAGCTGCACGAATTTTTGCTAACGTTGCTTCACTTCCATCACCGTAATGATTTAATGCAATACGAAATAGATTTTCATTTTCCTTCACTGTATGAGTACTTGCTGTTGCAGCTTGTTTTTCTGCTTCGGCTTTTCTTGCTGCCTCTGCTTGTTCTCGTTGCTGTGCTAATCTAGCCTGCTCAGCTTTTTTGGCTTCTTCTGCTTTTCTAGCCTCTTCAGCTTTTTGATCAGCTGCTAATTTTTCAGCGTCTTTTTTAGCCTGATCCATTGCTTCTTTGTTTGCTTTATCGTCTTTTTTATTTTTGTCAGTTGATGCAGATCCATTTGCCTTATCCCCTGAGTTGTCGATTTCTAAAACTGTATCCGTAGAAGCTTTTTCTGCCTCCTCAATTGTTTTACCTGGTTCATAGAATTTCACAAAATAGATTAATATTGATAATGGAATTAGGATAAAAATAACAAATAGAATCGTCATTAATGGCGTTTTACGTTTTGTTTCTTTTGGCTTTTTATTATTACTTCCATTTTTATTCATTCTTGAAGCTCTCGATAACGTTTGTTGTTCTTCTTGTTCTTCTTCAAATGATTGACGATGTTCTTCGATTTTATCGCGATAATCTTCTTTACTCATTCGTCTTTCCCCCAACCTTGCTACGCTTTCTATCATTCTATTATGACGAATTTTGCGAAAAAAGTAAATGACCGTCAGTTACAGTACCAATTATCTCCCAGCATAATTGAGCCCGGAGCCTTTAGGTCAACAAATGTTTTTTGCGCAAAAGCGAAGCGTCAGCGGCACAATGTCGAACACTCTGGCCTTTCCACAGGATAGGAACATCTTAGCCTAGGTTCCTTTATTTCAGCGGATGCTTGGATACCTGCTGAAAAGTGTCATAAACCCGTATTCATAGCTGACGTTTCACTTTCGCTACTAAAAAAGTTAACCCATTAAAAGTTGCTTTAACCGACTTTTCCATGGAATCATTTCTATTTTTTTCTCTTCCTTCAAGCGTACTTTATTGATTTCATCATAAAGGATTCCACAATTTTCACAACAGTTTTCTGCTTTTTTCTGCAATTTTTGCCCAAAATACCCGACTAGCTGTGAGCGAATACAGTCTTTTGTCTGGGTAATTTTTAGCATTTCATCAACAGCATGATATTTTTCCAGTGCCAAATGATTTAGACGTGCTTTAACTTGTTCCTCAGTTTCTTGCTGTAGCCAGTAATCAAGCACACGATAAGCGGTCTCACTCAGCTCTCCGTTTTTTAGCATTTGCGAAGGGTGTATTTGTTGAGCTAGTAGTTCCTGATAGCGATCGACATGACTAGACGTTGGTAAATCACCTGTTACGATAAATTTCGCAAATTCCTCGTCACCATCACTATAAAGTAAAATTGCGAGCGCTGAATGACCATCCCTGCCTGCACGACCAATTTCCTGCATGTAATTAGCTACATTAGCAGGCATCGTTTCATGAATGACTTGACGAATATCTGGCTTATTGATACCCATTCCAAAAGCATTAGTTGCCACAATCCAATCTAGTTCACCATCTATAAACTGCTGTTGAATAAATTGCCGATCCTCTGCCCCATAGCCAGCATGATATGCTGCAGCGCGTATACCAGACTGGATAAGTGCTTCGCTATATTGTTCTGCACGCTTACGAGAGGACATATATAAAATGCCCGGTCCAGCTGTTACTTTTATATGTTGCATAATCCATTGAGCTTTATCTGCCCGATCCTCAAAAACAATACGCCCAAGATGAATATTCGGACGGTCCACATTGTACATAAATTCAAAGGGTGTATCTAACGACAATGTTTCACGTATCTCATGGATTACCTTGTCTGTAGCAGTTGCTGATAATGCTAAAACAGGCGGACGATTTTCTTGAGAAAACCATTGGCCAATTCGTAAATAATCAGGGCGAAAATCAAAGCCCCACTGAGAAATACAATGTGCCTCATCTACTACGATAAGACCTAACTTCATTTGTGAAAGCTTGTCCTGAACTTGCTGTTGTAATAGCATTTCTGGAGACGTAAAAATAAAACGATACTGCTCTAAAAAATGTAATACATATCGTTTTTCATTGACAGTTAAAAATGAATTTAAAGCAACTACTCTTTTTTCGCCAAAGCGTTTTAACTCCTCCACCTGATCCTGCATTAACGAAAGCAATGGTGAAACTATTAATACTGGCTTCTCTAGGATATACCCTGGTAATTGATAACAAAGTGACTTCCCCATGCCTGTTGGCAATAAAGCAATTACATCTCTTCCTTTAAGAATGGCTTCAATGACCTCTTTTTGACCAGGACGAAATGCCTTATAACCAAAATGCTTTTCCAAAGTTTGTTCAAGCTCCATTTAAACTTCTCCTTTCGCTAGGACAAGTCTTAATTGGAAATAACTCATACCTTCCACCACTTCATGCAATGTCTTTAATTTTTTGGTTTGATAGTGTTTTGATGCCTGCCAAATTTTTTCCGCTTCTTCATAAGAGACGAATGGACCAATTGAAAAGTTCGGTTCATACATGGCTAATTCTACAAAATGGTCCTCTATTGTACTTTGTTTTAGCCTTCTAATTTGCACAATCTGCTCAATTGAATACCCCTGCTCATATAGATGGGCTGTTTGCTGGGTTGAATCGGTTAGTAATGCCTTAACTCTAATCCCCTCGGCTATTTTACCAAGTAACGAAAATTCGTTTGTCTGATGTATTTCATTTAATAATGTGTGTAGCAATTCTATATAAGCCAATTGACAATCTAAAACCGTTTCCTTACGCTCACTAGCAAGCTGTTGCCATGTCCACCCCGGTAAACCAAAGCCACTTAAGCGATAAAGAACAAGCTGCTTATTTGCATCAGATAAAGGCAACACAGCAAGCACGGCTTCAAACTCCTCTAATAATTGCTGCTGTATTTGACCATTTTGATAGCTATGATCAAGTAAAAATGTTCGAACCCACGACTGAACATTTATATCCCTACTAATTGGAGAAAATGTACGAACTTCAGCTCTTTGATAAGATAGACTTTGCACGATTAAGGACAGTCTTGCAAAAAACATATGCTCATTTCCTCTATAGTGCCACCCGTCAAATAAAAAAGCAGGCGTTTGCTCTGCTCGTTGTAAACCTAGCTTTTTCATGGAATAATGACCAGATTCCTGCAAATTTAACCAACTATATTGCACAAATAAAGATACAGCCTCATCAAATGTCTTCCGTGGTAGCTTAGGTAATAGCCCGAAATAATTATGTAACTGAAATAGCCCAATGTCTTGAATAGTCTGACCTGAGCGCTTTCCTTTTAATACATGATAGGCAGCAGAAATGGTACGTTCGTTATTGAGTTTTTGAAAGATTTGCAATAAAATTTGATGAAACATAGACGCAAATTCCTCCAATATAATAGTATTTATGTTGAAATGTAAGATAAACATCTTTAAAATGAGTATGAAGCTTAATAGGAACATCGTAAAAGGAGAGAAAGAAAATGGCTAAATACACAATAGTTGATAAAGATACATGCATCGCTTGTGGCGCATGCGGAGCCGCAGCACCAGATATTTATGATTATGATGATGAAGGTATTGCCTTCGTTATTTTAGATGATAACATGGGAACAGCTGAAGTTCCAGAAGATCTATTAGAAGACATGCAAGACGCTTTCGAAGGCTGCCCAACTGACTCAATCAAAGTAGCAGACGAATCTTTTGATGGCGACTCATTAAAGTTCGAATAATTTAATACTCCAAGCGTATCTCTAAAGGCATCCTAAATCGGATGCCTTTTTATATATTTTTCTGCAACCTCGTTCCCCTTCACCATTATAAGTCTTCACCATTCGGGCGCTTTTTGAACAAAAAATTACTTTAGGATAACTGTACAGAGCGCAAAGCCAATAAAATAATAAGAACATCTATTGGATTCGCCACTAGCTAAGTAGAGATACAATTTTTTTGCACCTATGTTATTGCAACCATTTTTTATGTATGATAAGATTTTAGTAGTTGGTACTAATAACAGATATTATTTCATAAAGGGGTTCTTATAGATGATGGATAATTTATTACAATTAAAAGATAAGAATATTGTCGTTATGGGTGTGGCAAACGATCGTAGTATTGCATGGGGCATCGCAAAACGTTTATTTGATGTAGGTGCAAATGTTATTTTCACATACCGTCAAGAGCGTTCATTAAAAAAATTACAAAAGCAATTAGAGAATATCGGACAATCTGATTCGCTAATCGTACAATGTGACGTTAATAGCGACGACAGTACAAAAGCAGCATTTGATGAAATCGGGGCAAAAGTAGGCGTTATTCATGGTATTGTACACTCCGTAGCGTTTGCCAATGCAGAAGACTTACACAATCGCTTCTTAGAGACAACTCGTGACGGCTATGCATTTGCACAAGACACTAGTGCTTACTCACTTATCTCAGCAGCAAAAGCAGCACATCCTTATATGACTGAAGGCGGTTCAATCGTGACAATGAGTTATTTAGGTGCAGAGCGTGTGCTAGATGGCTACAATGTAATGGGCGTAGCGAAAGCTGCCCTAGAGGCTTCTATGCGCTATCTTGCTGCAGATATCGGTCAAGATAATATTCGCGTTAATGCAATTTCAGCAGGAGCAATTCGTACACTTGCAGCAAAAGGTGTTCCTTCCTTCAACACAATTTTACACAAAATCGAAGAAACAGCTCCATTAAAGCGTAATGTCCAGCAAGACGAAGTAGCAGATATGACAATAGTGATGCTTTCTCACCTATCACGCGGTGTTACAGGCGAAACAATTTACATCGACGCAGGCTACAATATTATGGGTTAAATACAAAGAAGCATAGAAGATCATAATCGATCTTTCATGCTTCTTTTGTCTTTATTTGCATACAATATAGATGCTGGATAAAATGAGATGATTGGGAGTGAAATCCTCTAGAATTCATTAATCTCGAAATCTTTCCAATCAAGGAGAACCAATATGGACAAAAATAAGGACAACTTTGAAGTCATCTACCTTTCTGACCCCTCTGAATGCATGATGCATCCATTTTATAATAAACAAATCGTCTTTACGGGAGCCCTTTCCACTATGATACGTTCAGAAGCTGCGAAAAAAGTGCGAGCTTGTGGAGGGATTATACAAGGGGCTGTGACAAAGGAGACCGATTTCGTTATTCTTGGGAAGAATCGTCGTGGAATCAGTACAAAACAATTAAAAGCTGAGCAGTTGATTAGTCTCGGCCTGGACATTCAAATTATTGTGGAAGATGATTTTATTTGGCTTATTTCTATGCAGCATAATACTTAACATCGTCTGGGCAGTCTCACATCTACACTCATTTCATCTAAAAAGGTATGCAAAACAACTTTCTTCACATACCTTTTGATGAAAAAGCGCATTTACTTAAGACACGATTCATCGTAAAGCACCTAAATGCGAACATAATTTGTTAACACGGAGCTCCATAAGGTTGTCCAGTTTCAATTTGTCACATCTATTATTTTTGTACCTTTGGTGCTGGATAATCAAAGCCCTTTGTATCCACTTCCACCTTTTTCATTTGCTGATCTTTTAATGGTTTATTGGCACCATCTCGTTCAGCAGCAACAATAGCATCTACTGTTTCCATCCCTTCGATGACTTTCCCGAAAGCAGCATATTGGCCATCAAGATCTGGCACTGCTTCTACCATAATGAAAAACTGTGATCCCGCAGAGTTCGGATTATTTGAACGAGCCATTGAAATGACACCGCGTTCATGCTTTAAGTCATTTTTAAAACCATTTGAAGAAAACTCTCCTTCTATCGAATAATCTGGTCCACCCGTACCATTACCAGAAGGATCACCACCCTGAATCATAAAATCAGGGATAACTCGATGAAAAATCAGACCATCATAAAACCCTTTTTTAACTAGAGAAATAAAATTAGCAACCGTATTCGGCGCTGTTGAGGGCTCTAATTCAATGACGATTTTTTCTTCATTGTTCATCGTAATTGTTACAATTGGGTTTTCCTTCACTTTAGATGAATAATCAACAGTTTCTGATTGTTCACTTTCTTTAGCTGCTCCACAGCCAGTTAAAACAAAGGCTATCGTCAGCAGCGCAAACAAGACATAAAATCCTTTATAACGCGCGAACATATTCTTTCAACTCCTCTTTATCAACGATCTATCTATTATAAAACTATCAAATAGATTACGACAAATTATTATTTATGCTTTAAAGCAAATGACCCGTTGCTACGCTTTGTTTTCCAATAATCCCTTTTAACAAAAATGATAGTAAACATGCAATGATTAAAAATATGGCGATCATCGCAACAACGCCTACCCACCCGTAATGCATCCAGAATATACCCCCTACTGTTCCACCAACACTAGAGCCGAAATAATAGAAAAATAAATAGAGAGAAGATGCTTGTGCTTTATCATGAGTGGCACGTTTACTTACCCAGCCACTTGCAATCGAGTGCGCAGCGAAGAAGCCAAATGTAAATGTTGTAATCCCAATAATTTTCAAACTAAGTAGCCCATTTATAGTAAGAATTGCCCCTGTAAACATAATAGCAATGGACAATAACAACATTTTTTGGCGGCCATATTGATCAGCTAAACTACCGAACCAAGCAGAGCTAAAAGTACCAACCAAATAGATGACAAAAATCCAACCTACAATTGTGGCACTTAAATTATAAGGGGGTGCCATTAATTTAAAACCAATATAGTTATAAAGCGTCACAAAGCTTCCCATTAATACAAAGCTAATACCAAAAAGACAAAGCATGGAAGGATCTTTTAAATGTTGTAGAAGGGATTTCGTCAATGCTTTTATTTGTAAAGGACGTGCTGTGAAGTGCTTGGAGTTTGGTAGCATCCAGACAAATAACACACTAATAATTAGACTGATTACGCCAAGTACAAGCATACCCACCTGCCAATTATAATGATCCGTTAACGTTCCGATAATGACTCGTCCACTAAGACCTCCTACCGAATTACCGCTTATGTATAAACCCATGGCAATGCCTAAACTAGACGGATCAATCTCCTCCCCTAAATAAGCCATTGCAATTGCTGGCAAGCCTGCAAATACAACTCCCTGTAGTACACGTAACACTAATATCGTTTCAAAATTAGGAGAAAAGGCAAGTGCAAGCGTAAGAATAGATGCCGCAAAAATAGACATCGTCATTAATGATTTCCTTCCCCAAGCCTCTGATAATGAGCCAACAATAATCATACTGATGGATAGGGCAAAGGTTGTCACAGATAACGATAAACTTGCAACTGCTGGTGATACATGAAATTCCTTTGCAAACGTTGGCAGAAGTGGCTGTGTGATATATAAGTTGGCAAAGGTAATAAAGCCTGCTAAGAATAAAGCCCAGTTTGCTTTCCGAAACGTCTTAGTCCCCTTTTGAATAAAGTCCATTTCTCTCTCTCCTAACGTACGTTCAATACTACTATTATTCTAATACACTATTCTTCAAAAAACACGATAAATTGTCAAAAAATAGACAAAATTATCTCTGTTTTTATTTTTTGCGTTAAATATTATTTGACAAATTTGCAATGAATACTCTAAAAACTTCGGCTCGTTTTTCTTCAAAAAATTTATTTTTTTCTATTTTGAGTTGGCAATTATTGTGCTACAGTGAAAGTAATCATCTAGCAATCATTGTCAAAATGAGCTCTGATGACTAGACTATCTTCGTTGCACAGACTTGGAGGAATTTCTATGAAAATTATTGAAGCTTTAGCTCTTTCAGTACCGTATATCCACCTTGCATTAAAAGAAGAAGCAATTGTAGCTGTTATCGAGAAAGAAAGTGAAACAGTTGTAAAATATTTAGCTGGCAAACGAGTTGATTCAGGCTATCAAAATGGAGAAAAAGTGAATGCCAATGACCAAAATGTTTTCATTGCCTTTAATGGTCAAAATGCCGATGTCGTTATACCAGAGGATGTGTATGGGGTTGCCATCAATGCTTTTTCATTCCCCATTCGTGAAAATGGTAAAGTTATAGGTGCTCTTGCATTTGGATTACCCATCGACAATGAGCTTAAACTCGAAGATTATATGAGTACAATGGATAACATTGTGAACAGTCTACAAGATAAAGTACATACAATTGCCTCACATTCAGAGGAATTAGCCGCTACAAGTGAGGAAATTAACAAACAAGCGCAGCACGCTCTTGAAGATTCAGAGAAAACAAATGAAGTAACAGATTTAATAAAAAGCATCTCTCGTCAAACGAATTTACTTGGCTTAAATGCATCCATTGAGGCGGCTCGTGCGGGTCAACATGGCGCTGGCTTTAACATCGTTGCACAGGAGGTTAGAAAACTCTCCTTCGAAACATCGAGCGCCACTGAAAATATAGAAGCATCGTTACGAAATATTAATAGAAATCTTGATAATCTTAAACAAAATATGGGGCAAATCAACGACGCAACGAACGAACAGGCACAGCTCGTTCAAGATTTCAGTGAAATTATTGAAGAGTTAACAGTTTTAAGTCGTGAAATGAAGGGCTTTATGCACGATGCCTTAAAATAAATAGAGGTGAAAACCATTGCAAATTAACATCAATCAAGAATTATCGTTACGTACTGTCGCACTAGAAGATGCAAATGCTGTTTTTGCCTTAACAGATGCATCACGAACATATTTACGCGAATGGTTACCGTGGCTGGATTTTACAAAGGAAGTAGCCGATACAACAGCATATATAGAAGGCTGTATAAAAGGTCACGAAGCAAATAGCAGCCTCTCTCTTGTTATCATTTTTCGGGATGAAATAGTAGGCATCGCTGGCTTTAATACTATCAATCATAGCAATAAAGTTGCTGCTATTGGTTATTGGCTCAGTGAAGGAGCTCAAGGACATGGTATTATGTCAAAAACTGTAGAGGCATTATTACAATATGCCTTTGTAGAGCTACAGCTCAATAAAGTTGAAATTCGTGCCGCTGTGGGCAATTCAAAAAGCCGTGCCATCCCTGAGCGACTAGGCTTTATAAACGAAGGGACGATTCGTGCAGCAGAATGGCTTTACGATCATTATGTAGACCATGTTGTTTACGGTATGCTTGCTAGCGAGTGGAAACAACAAAGCGAGAACTGAAAAAAGCAGTTAGAGACCTGATGATTGTTGTCATCAGGTCTCTATTTTTCTTATTGTTCAACTGTTTCTTTAATCTCTTCTTGCTTGTCATCGGCTACAACCGGTGCTTGCTTTTTCTCTAAGCCTGCAGCTATTTGCTCTAGCTCAGGACGCAATGTATGCTTCCCTGCATAGCTTTCAATTAGTTCCTTAACGTCAATGCCTGAAGTTTCCTTCAATGATTCTTGTAGAGTTGACATTAAATTCGTTGCGTAGGCTGTTACTTTATTGGCACCACCGCTTCCTTCACCACCACCAGTATCGACAACTGTAATCTTATCGATATTACCAAGTGGGCTCGCTAGCTCTTTTGCATATTCTGGCATCATACGTACAACCATATCAAGGACAGCTGCTTGACCATAATATTCAAAGGCTTCGGCAATTTTACGTTTTGCCTCGGCTTCTGCTAAACCACGAAGACGAATAATTTCTGCATCTGTTTCCCCTTTTGCACGCTCAGCATCCGCTTTCGCAAGACCGTCCAAGCGAATTTTCTCCGCTTCCGCTTTCGCCAATGATTCAATACGATATTTCTCTGCATCCGCCTGCGCAAGCTCACGCATTTTTTCCGCAGCTGCATTTTGTTCGACAGCGTAACGATCAGCGTCAGCCTTTTTCTTCACTTCTGAATCGTATTGCTTCTCACGACGTAAAATCTCTTTTTCTTCTAATTCAATTTGCTTTTGACGCTCAATAATACGGATTTGCATTTCTTGTTCCGTTACTTCTTGTTTAGCACGCGCCGTTTCTAGCTCATATGCTTGGTCTGCACGAGCTTTTGCAATATCTTGCTCGCGGCGGAATTCAGCCACCTTTAATTGATTTTCTTTTTCTGCTTCTGCAATTTCTGTTGCCCGTTCAAGCTCCGCCTTTTGTGCCTCTTTTGAAGCTTCAGCACGCTTAATACGTGTCTCTTTATCAGCATCTGCAGTAGCAATATCTGCATCACGTTTAACCTGTGCAATACGTGGCTTACCAAGAGATTCTAAGTAGCCATTTTTATCGCGTACATCTTTAATTGTAAAGGACACGATTGTTAGACCCATCTTCGCCAAGTCCTGAGAGGCAACACGTTGAACTTCCTGAGAGAACTTGTCACGATTTTTATAAATTTCCTCCACCGTCATTGATCCTAAGATTGAGCGTAAATGACCTTCTAACACTTCACGTGCCTCATTTTCACGCTCCTCCTTGTGCTTCCCTAAAAACTGCTCTGCCGCCGTCGCAATTTCAGAAATTGAACCACCAATTTTAATGATGGCTGTTCCATCAGCCATAACAGGAACACCTTGTTCTGTATATACTTCAGGTGTTGTCACATCCAACTTACTAGACAATAGGCTTAATGGCTGTGCTTGCTGGAAAATTGGGAAGACGAATGTACCGCCTCCACGAATAATTTTAATACGATTTCCTGACTCATCCTTATGTACATTTTTTGAGCCAAGATAGCTACCTGTCACAATCAGCGCTTCATCAGGACCCGCTGTACGATATTTTGTCACATAAAGTGCCACAAGTGCGATTAAAATAAAAGCTACAATCCCGATAACAATTAAAATCTCCATTGGCATATAAGTACCTCTCCTTTATAAAAATTTCTTCTCGTAGGATCTTACAAAAAGTGTTCCTTCCTTAACTTCTACAACAAGTACCGTCGAATCATAGTCGATCGCCTCATTATCAAAACCTGTTGCTCGCTTCGAAATCATGCCACTTGTCGTTTCAATAACAACCTCTCCAAAACCGTCTCTTGGGATTGGGACGATGACCTTCCCAAGCTGACCACCAAGCGACTCTTCTGTATAGGCTAAAGAAACATCAGCTGATCTTAGCGGAACTAAAACGAATAAATAAAATAGTGCACTTAAAATAGCTCCGATGATAGCAGCCGCAACAATATTCCAAACGCTAGGTAAGAAGGCTAACTTCTCCAAAATAAATCCTGCTGCTGACATCAACGTAATGAAAGATAGAATGACACTTGGATTAAAAATCGGTAGACCCTCTCCGATGCCCTCGACAGCATCACCAAAAAACATAAATAAAAGCGTTGCAAGGCCTGCGAAAATTAATACCACTAAAAAGATCTGCTCGAGTGAATAGCCAAATAGCGTCAAGTTGCTCACCCCTTTTCATTGTATTACCTACTATACGGATGCACTCCTTAAAAAGTTTCGTAATTTTTGATATTTTTTGAATAAAGAAAGGGGAGCATTAAAACACTATGCCCCTAATTAATATGTATAAAATTATTATTCATTTAAGCTTTACTTGATGATGAGCACTTGAACATCATGTCTACCGTATTGAGCTGCTATTTTTTCAGATTCTACAAGTATGTCTAGCCTGTAGCCTTTTATAGCCCCCCTTTATCAGCGGCAATCGCCCTGAACCTTTCATTCGGGGTTTTAATTTCAACAATTGTTCCTAATGGAATAATTGTGGGATCAACTGCTACAATTCTTAAATTCTTAAAATATATTGTTTCCTGGACATTAATTCCTGTAGCAGTAATACCACTACATCCTCTACAATCATTACCATAATACGTTGCGTGAAAATTTTTCCACTCTGTATTAATCTGATCATTTAAACTAGAATATTGCCTTTCTAAATTTTGCTGCTCTTTTCTAACTTTCTGTTCATGCATTTGTTGCTTTAATTCTAGTTGCCTTTGATATTTTTGTTTTTTTATTTGCTCCGCCTTACGATGGATTGAAGTTATTGCATTTTCATAGCTATTCTTTGGTGTATTATGTAATATTTTTTTCAAGTCTAAGTTATTATTCCCACACTTTACATCATCTTTTATGAATAAGGAGAAAAGTAAGATAAGGAATATGAATAAAATGATTTTATATTGATTCATATGATACTATTAACTCCATTACAGTCCCTTATGGACCATTTTTAAATATGTATTTTTATAGTTTTATGTATAATTATTAATTAATTCATTAGTGCATTCTTTTTTTAAAAAAGCTTCTATCACTTTCATTACTTCCCACTCCAAATGATCCATCTCTTTGGAAATAGTTAAATTCAAATTCCCCATCTCTTCATACGCTAATGCCATTGCATGACAATCTACCATTAATCCCTTTTCATTTTTTCTAATAATCATATAACCCCTTCCTTTCAATTGATTGTGCAAATCACGTACCCTGTCTTTTTCATTATCTTAATGAAAGAAAAGCTTATTTTTGCTTCTTTTGCATATCCATAAAAGTTAATTCTATTAGTTATCCATTAATTCATTTAATAATTGTTCATAATCTTTTTTTTGTGATATTTTTTCCTAAAATAGCTCACCTAATTGATTGTGCTAAAGAATCTCTTTCCTATCATTTGCTTCAATTCAGTAAGCACTTTTCATTATATTTTAAATTAATTTATCTAAATATTTTCAGGCTGCTACAATGGGGTTTATTAGAATAAATAGAATTATCCCCCTCATGAACTAATCTCCATTTATTACTCATACTATCTTTTAATACGTTAACTCCGTATGCTGTATATATCACCTATCATTCCTTTCATGATTTGTATTTATCACACTTTAAAGTTTACACCTAACCATTTCCTGAACAATCCTCCTTATGTTTTCTGTTGGTTTAAAACTCTCCATTTTTGCAAGGTATACAATCGCAAGTGCCTCAGCATCTATCATGCTGATTCTCCCTCTCGATTGTTCAACTATTTCAGATGCAAAATCCTTAACTAAATATTTTTTCATGTAAAACACTCCTTATTTTATATTAATTTATTTATAAAAATCTATGACACTCCCTGTTGCACTCAATTCATTCTTTCCAATATTTTATGTCGTGGATAGTAAATATTTAAATAATCTTTGAGACTTTTTAAACTTGTAATAGTGTTATCGATAATGGATTTTCTTTGGAATCCATTATATAAATAAATAATATTTTGGAATTCCACAACACTATAAATATTTTCTTTATTGTCATCCAACTGCACTAAACTATCATAATGGATAACCAATTCTTGTGATTTTTTATAAATAAATTTGGTATCACCTATTCCCTTTATTAGTTCTACCTCATCATCATTCCATTTATCCATAAGAATTAAACTAGAAAGTGAGCTATCCATGCATTCACACACAAGAGCATTACCTCCTTCGTCATTTAAAATCACATTTGATATGCTGCCATAGAAATCATTCATTAACTCCAAGGAAATATCTCTATCCTTATAAATTACTAGTTCTAAAATTGCCGTTGTCTCCTTATCATTCATTTAAATCCCTCCTTAATGTTGGCTATAACAAGTAGTGTAACAATCCAAATATATATTTGTTTCCATATTACCACGAACAAGTGTTCGTTTTCAAGTTTATTTTTTAGCGAATATTTACAATTTCATATTTTTTTAAAATAAAAAAAACTGGTATTCACCAGTTCTATAACTTAATATAAAAAACTATTTGTCCTATAACTCAGTATAAAAATAACCATAATTTTTTTTCATAAAATCAAAATCTAGCTTATGCTGGAGTATAGAATAACTTACATACTTACTATCTTTGTTTACATATCCAGTATCATATTTACTAGCAACTTTATCGAGAATTTCTTTATCCAGAACTTTTTCTTCTTTATGTTTGAGTAATTCCCATATATACCACATCATACCGGATACTTGCATTGTACTAGCTATCAAATTACTGTTGTCAAAAATTGATTTTGCTAAATCCAAAGCTCTATTTCCAAATGATGCCCTAAGCTGAATATCCGCACTCTTAGTATTTGCTTTTTTGAATATATAAGTACTATCTGAAAAATATTTTTGGCCTTGCTTTGGTTGTACACTCGTTGAAGATACTTTATCTAACCTCTCCAACCTCCAATATAAATCTTCTGAGATTTCTATTGTTCTAGTGTACCCCTTACTATTCGTCAATTTAGCATGGAAGATTCCATTATCATTCTTCAAATCTTCCATCTTTAAATTCAAAATCTCACTATAGCCCTCACCCTTAATTCCCTCAAATAAACATAGGAGAAAAACGGCATGTCTTTGATCATCAAACAAATGCATATACGTTAATAATTGCTCTCTTGTATATCGTACAATTGACGCTTTATAGACGAATTTACTACAGTATTCCATATCAATACTACTAGGAAGCCTTTGTGCACGATTATTTGTATAGCCGTTCATAATTGCCCAGTCTATATATCTTGCTATAAAATTGATAGAGGCGCTTATGGATTGTGGGCTTGGTGACTTTAAACTATAAAATAACTCTTCCAGCTCTACCTTATTCATATCAAATATATCTTTATTTTTTTGATGTTCTAGCAACGTTGCTTTATTAAATAACGATAAATAAGTAGTAAGGCTGTTTTCTTGGACATCTAATGATTTTAGATACCATTCTTTAATATCTTTATTAAAAACATTTTCTTTAAGCATTTTTTACACCTCATTCTTGAATTAATTGTTGAAATACATTTTGGATTTTTGTTCTACTCCGTGAACTGAAACTACCATATTTAAGCACGCCAATTTCTTCCCATAAAGGATTATCGATTGTAAAATCAAGTTTGTCTAAAACCTTTTTTAAGCTTTCAAATGGAATATTATGCTCAAACATTCTAGCCGCTAATTCAATGTGACCTATAAACATTCTGCTCTTAAACATTAAAGAATTTTTAGCAAATAAATTTGCCTTATAATACGCAAAAAGATACATCATATAGTCATTTATCACTTTTGCCACTTTTATGACTTCTAGACGATTTTCTAAATGAAAGCTTTGATCGATGGCATTAGATAATTCAGAAAAAGTAACCACTTCACCAAATGAATATTTAACATTAGAATTGGATGTAATTCTCCCTTTTAATTCTCCATCAGCTTTTAATTCAATGACAACCTCGTCTGATAATTTATCTTTAGCTAATTCTTGTAATCTCGGTTTAGGGATTGGATTGGCTTTTGCCATATCTACCTGAACCCGTTTACATTGAGCCTCTGTCATATTAGAAAAAATGACTATCATATTTCCTGCCAAATCAGCCTTCTTCATATAGGCATTATAGATTGAGAAAGTTCGATGCGCCCCATCTAAAACATCTAATAAAGCACCTTCTAGCAATGTAAGTGCTTTTTCTTTTTCATCATAAATAAATTCTATCCCATCCGTTCCAGAGCCTACTTTTGCATTGTAACGTAGAGTAGAAGTTATTAAATCTCCCTCTAAAGTTTGTTTTTCAATATCTCGTAAAGATTTGGGATTTAAATTCATTACCTCAATAATTCCATTTTTCACTTTTTTCTTCCTTGCTTGCCGTTGAATATTTGGGTTATACATTGTAATTCCACTCATCCAAAGTTTACCAATAACTGCATTTGGAATTACTGCGACATACTCATTGTGTCCAGTTTTAAGAACATTTTCAAAAGTATATGGTAACGCGAGAATTTCTTCATATGGTGATTCTTTTATGTACAACCTTAACTCTTTTATTTCTGAAGGATTAAGCCATTCTACTCCCCAGTCATCATCAGTGTCAGCAAATTTTAAATGAAGCTGTTCTCCTAGCAATAATAGTTCCTGTAAATTCGCTTCTCTAAGTACATTCTCATCATTAATCATTTCAAGGATATTACCTATACTAATGTTATGTTTATGAAGCTGTATTGAAATCTCATCTAAAATTAAATCATTTTGAACTAACAAGGGTATCTTCGCTTTAATATTTTCAATTAATAGTTCTTTAGTTTTTCCAACCTTCAACTCTCTGCACTCCCTCATTTTTCCAATTCTAAATATAATCAATTTAATAGTAACATACGATAATTTAAAATGTAATGTTTTTAAATTAATTGATTTAAAATATATATTAGAAGTTTATGTAATTTAATAAATAAATTAATTTAAAATATTGATTTATTTATTAATAGGTTTATAATAAAAAAACATAAATATGGAAAAATAAAAGGAGATGAGGTTATGGCTTTTCAAACAAGTAAAGATACAAAATATAAGCAACTAGTATTATCAGATACGACAGTCATTAAAGAACTGCTAACTTTTAGAGGTTCAATTGACGATACAAACTTCAACCAAGGCATTTGCGCAACAAATTCTTTAAAAATGAACACAGATGTCATCAGTTTATTTGCCGATTTAGATGAATTAATTAAAAAATCTTTAAACGAGGAGCAGATTTTGCTGTTGGAGTATATTGCTAAAGACTATTCTCATTATACTATAGGAAAAATTTTAGGAATACCTGTTAAAACAGTCGGAAGTAGATTTAATACCATTTGTCTTAGAATTAAACAAGAGAACGATAGACAGTGGAGAAAAGTTACCTATATAAATACATTACATTTAAAAACAAAAAAATGTAGTAAATGTAATGATATTCTTCCAGCAACAGATGAATTTTTTAGCTTAAATAGTAGTAGTAAAGATTTGTTCCATTCACAATGTAAGAAATGCAAAAAATAAACGTTTCACTCGTTTGGGCGAAAAAAGTGGATTTACATATACACTAGTCACCTTAATAAGTAGAAGGAGAATACATATGAAATTACAATTACCTAATACGATAATTGAGTTGAATTTAGAGCTTCCAATAGTGGATAGAGTTCAATACATACAATCCATTCTAGAAAATGAGAAAATCGTTTATCGAGGTGAGGAGATCACTCTAGAAATATATTTAAGTTCAACCTCTCAGACTCATAATACAATCATTTTATTAGATATGCTAGGCTATTATATGACAAAAGGATATTTCACTAGAGAAGAACTGTTACTAGAAGAAGAAAACCTAAATTATATTAAGGAAACTAAAAAACGTAATAAAAGACGTAGAGAAATAACAAAATTACTTAAAAACCAAAATTCACAACATCGATTACAAGATAATTACGTACTCTCTCACTATAAGCAAAAAGAAATGAAAAAAGGTTCCAGCAGACATAACACATTTTCAAATACTTCCTATTTCGAAGCTATCGCCTTTGGCATTGAAGATGTAGAAGAAGATTCTATCTAATACATAAATTAATTCAAAATACATATTAATTAAATGAATGAAACTTTCTAATAGGGCTGTAATTTAGGATCAATTATGCCTTGGCATAATTGCGTCCGGAATCGGCTTTGTGCTTGCACAAAGAACTCCTTTCCGATTCCGTGACATCCGCCGGAGGCTTTAACTTCTTTCAGCAGGTGTTTGGACATCCGCTGAAAAGTAATCTAAACCTGCATTCATCTCACCACCTATAGAGATGGAAGATTTCTGCTGAAAGAAGTTAAACCTACTTACAGACCTATCATGAAGGTTTCATATTAATAAAAGAGGGATCTGAACTAAAGTAAATGTAATAAAATAGTTTGCCCTAGCATGATTATCTTAAAGGCTATCTTCTATTAAATGAAAGAAGGTGATGACCATTGTATGTTTGAATTAATGTAAAAATACATAACCTCTTTTTCTAATTAAATTTATAATGAAACCTTCAAAATTGCGCTCTTCTTTAGGAGGATAAAGGAGAATGAAAATAGTAAAAAACATAACAGAATTTTATCACTCATTGGTAAATGATGAAAAACTCCTTCGTTTACTGTACTACATACCAAAAGATCGATTAGATGATCCACTTGACGACTTAAAAGTGGATGTATCTCAATTACCTGAGAAAGATAGTATACTCGACAGTTTAATAGTTATTGGTGATAAAACTAGTGATTTAGCATTAGAAACAAACATTTGTAGAATCTGTTTATACACAGGTCCTCGTATGCCTCAAAAAAGTTATCTTAAAAACCTAAATCAATTTACCGATAATCCTTATTCAAGCACTCAGCAATATATTTTTGATATTTATACACCTGATTTTGTTAATAATATTGATTTTCGCCTTGATTGGCTCGGTGAAGTGCTGAATGAAGTTTTGTTTCAAGAGGATGTTGAGGAATTTGGGGATTTAAGATTCCATAGCGGACTCCCCATTACAAATGTGCCTAAAGGCTTCGTAGGTTATCGTTGGATTTACATAATGCCTTCAGGACAACAGCCTAAGGGATTTAGATCATGAATATCACCACTAAAAAGGCATTTGGGAAACCTCTTTTATATAAAGGATTAAATATTTATCCTGTAAAAATGAAGGATGCAGATGAATTTTATGATGCTGTGCAGTGCTTACTTTTACCTAAAAACGATTTTCAACAACCAGAAATAATAAGAATGTCTTACTTCTTATTTTTATTGGTCATGGCTCAAAACGACGGTGGCCATGAAATACTAGATAAACTTATTTCATTATATCGTTTGGTTTTCAAAACTGAGGATATACAAATTTCGACGAATGAAAAAGGTATGGCTTTAATGCTTGTCAATGGCATCTCTTTGCATGAGCGTGATTTTGATAACATCAAGACCATCATTAGTGAACAAAATCTTATTGATTTAGATGATGAATTTATCGATCCTGGTACTAAGAAGGCCATTCAAGAAGCTCGTGCGTTTATGGCTAAAAGAAAAACAAGACAAGCAGATTTAGAACAACAAATAATTGCCTATCATTGTAAATCCGGCTTACCCTACCATGAAATTGAGCATTTAACTCTATATCAATTCCACAAAGGATTAATTCGCATGGACTATATTTTAAGTAGTGATGCCATTCTTCATGCACGCTACTCTGGGATGATTGAATTTAAAAATGAACAAGATCTCCCCTATTGGTTAGGCCATATTGAAGAGCCGAAGAAAAATGAGGATGTCATTATTACGAAATCAGCATTTGACCAACAAATGAAAAAACTAGGACTTGAGCCTAGTTCAAATAAAAATAATAACTAAAAGGATGGTAATTTTTTATGACACAACAACAACAATTTTTAACTTCAGTAGCAAATGTTCGCTTATTTGATCGCTTAACGGATGAATTAATTTTAAATGGTAAAACACTACTTAATTCATCTATGACACAAGCCATTCAAACACAGGCAATTCACGCTGGTAAAGGCTCTAAAAAGGTCTACGAGCTCAACTATCAAAAGGAATTAACATTCTCCATTGAAGATGCTGCTTTTGATACTGCCTATATCGCTTTACAAAATGGTACAGAAATCAATCATCAACTTGCTGAATACTACACGGACGAAATTATTTTACTTGATGCAAATGGTAAAGGAACATTAGCTGAAACACCTATCGGTAAGGTACATGTGGAGCAGTTAAACGGTATGTTCACTCAATATGCCCCTACTGGTAAAGAGATCTCTGTACCTGCTTTAGCTGGAAAAGAGGTTCAGGTTGTCTATGCTGTTCAGGAAATGATGGATACAATTGAAATCTCTGCGGATTCCTTCCCTAAGGCTGTTCGTATGGAATTAAATGTAGACATTCGTTCTAATAACGGAAAAACGGGTGAAGTCATTATTGAAGTGCCAAACTTCAAACCTAACGGAGCTGTGGAAATTTCCATGACACATGAAGGTGTTGCATCTTCCTCTCTAGCTGGTAGCGCACTGTCAGATAAAAAAGGAAACTATGCATATATCAAACTTCGTAATTTATCTGAGGAAAAAGTACAATTCACTACACTTGCTGCAAATCCATCTCGTTTAGTTCTCGATTCTTCTATTGCTGGTGATTCTCAACGCATTACCGTATTAGGTATTCGAGGTGCAGGCTATGGTAATGTACTTTTACAAAATAGTGATTTAACTTGGACATCTAAAGCTCCATCAATCGCAAGCGTTAGTGCAGATGGTGTCGTTGCTTTAGGCGCTTCTGCACAAGCAAATGATCAAACGATGATTGAAGTAACTGATGGTACATTTAGTGAAACAATTGCTGTAGATATTATTTAAGTGAATTAATATAAAAAGGGTAGAGTTTATCTCTACCCTTTTCTATTTCTATTGAAGGAGTTCAGAGATGACAAACCGTGAAACGAAATTAACATTAGCTGATATTCAAAAAAATGCGGATGCCTTAAATAAGAAGCAAAAATTTTACATTGATAAAGACCAAGGAAAGTTTATTTATTATTATCCAAAATTTAGCAAACGTAAAATTACAATTTTGATAAGTGATTTAGCCAACACAATTGAATATGTTCAACAAAACAAATTGGATTTCTTTCAAAATGATCATGAATTAAATAATTACATTCTATTTTTAATCATCAAACATTTTACTGACTTACAAAGTGAATTAAAGGATAAACCAATTGAAACTCATTTTGCTACGATGAACCATCTAGTCGACATTGGCTGGTATGAATTATTTTTAACTGACATGTTTACGATTCATGAGATTTCCAATGTGTTAGAGGAAATTAGTAAGCGACTAAATTTAAGCATCAAATATTTAGAACTAGAGAAAGAGCTCACCAATTTACAAGCCAATGTAGATGACATAAGCAAGTGAGAGAATTAGGAGGGAAAATCGTTTGAGTACTGGTGGTGGACAAACAAAATCAACGGAGCTATTAGTTGCTCTAGGTATCAATGATCAGATTTCGAAAAAAAATATTAATACATACATAAAAAATTTAAAAAACATACCAAATCTAACCGTTAACTTAGAAGTAAAAGGACAAAACACTCAAATTTTTAACGAGTATGCCAAACAAATTAAAGCATTAGAACAACAATTAGAAGCTTTTAATCTAAAACTTAAAAATGTTGGAAGCGGAGCATCCCCTTCCCTTTCATTTTTCGATGATTTTAAACAACAAGTTACTTCTTCTGTAAAATCAGTTGATACTCTTAATAAAGCATTTGGAGATATAAAAATAAATGTAAGCTCATTTTATAAACAGCTAGCAAAAGTCCCTACTGGCGACCTCCAATCCCTTAAAAAAATAGTCTCACAGCTGAAATCGGAAATGGAATCGGTCGCTACTAATCAATTTAAATTTGTTGGCATTCAAGAAACCCAACAAAATCTGCAAGTTTTAGAAACCAATTTATCTAACATCTATGAACTACAAAGAGCATATGCAGACACAACCACCTTCGAACAATTAACATCCCAAATTGCCGAATTAAATACCCAAATTACAAATATCCAGCTTGGAGAAGGTTTAAATATAGCAGGCATCTCAGAAATACCTGGCCAATTAGAAAAAATTAATCAAGGTATTGCTGAGTTTGGAAAAAATACTACAGTAGCTGCACAGAACTCAAAGTCATTTGCATCTTCAATTATGGATGGAATAGGTCTAGCCTCTACATTTAAAACACTTGGAGAAGATATTACTGGACTTACTTTTTCCCCAAGAAATCTACTTAAATTTAACGCTATTGCAACCGTTGGAGATTTTGTAATTAATAAAATTATTGAAAGCCACGAAAAGAAAAAACAGAAGATAGAAGAATTAAAAGCTAAAGACCAAGAAATATTGGATTCCTATACTTCGAATGCCAGTGAAATTGATAGTCAACTAGAAAGATACTCTCAATTAGAAAATGCTATGGCATTAGGAAATACTGACCCTACTATCATTGCTGAATACCGAGATATTTCAAATCAACTTGGCGAAATCCTACCAAATATTGTTGATCGAGAGGATGAACTCGGTAATAAGATTGTTGTTTCAGCAGAAGCTTTGAAAGTTAAAGTTGGACTCCTTAAAGAACAGCAAGCTATAGAAGCACAAATTGCTGAACGGGCTGCACAAGAAGAGCGTAATGGTAATATTGAAACACGTAAATCAACAATTTCTGATCTTCAAAAAGACCAAAAATCTTTAGTAATAGATGCAGCTGATAAATTAAATTATTTTTCTGATTCAGCTCCTAGCATAGAATATACATTAAGATTTTCGGATGAAAAAGGTGAACCACTACTTAAAACAGTGGCAGATTTCGAAAAAAAACTAGAAGAATTAGATAAACTCCAGTCTAATGCTGTGAAAAGTGGTAATAGTGGCTTAGTAGATTTTTATCAAAAAATGAGCATTTCTGTTAAGCATTATATGGATGAAATAAGCGCTAACGAAGAACAGCTTACTCAAAATATTTCAGCGCAAAAATTGGATTATATTTCTAACATTGCTCATGTAATAAGTGAAAACGACAAATTAAGCGATAGTCTAAAAAACAATGCTGAAGGATTTGCAGCTCACTTAATTGAAGCTACAGATATTGGTGAACTAGACAATTTACAGGAATCGTTAACATCATTATTTTCGAATAAAAATGCCGATACAGTAATTAATGATATAATAGGTTCTTTCCAAAACATGGAGAATGCTACTTCTGAAACTTTTGACTCAATGGCAAATAAGGCTAAGGATAAGATGGGGGATATATCTGGCGACCTTTTAAAGCTTGGTTTAAGCGAAAAAGAAGTAAACAGCATTATGGCAGCGTTAAAACAGCGATATGAGGATACTACTCAGAAACAAAAAGAGTTATCGCACGAAATGAAGGTTAATAACTTAACATTCGCTGAAGCGAAAGAGAAAGTTGAAGGCACTAAAAATGAAGTAGAAAAACTTACAACAATTTACGAAAAGCTAGCGGGAGTCTCTCAGAAAAAAGTAAATGATACTTCAGATTTACTATACCAATATGAGATGTTAACTAATAAATTACAAGGCTATAACGAGGAAGAAATTCGTAACCTTAGTCAAAAAGGTAATTTAACCGCTGAAGAACAACGCCTTGTTAATATTTTGAATTCTCGTGATCTTGTCATGAAAAGCTTGAATAAACTTTATCCCTCTCTTCTTGATCAAGACGGTAAATTAATGTCATTAGATGCTGAAAAAATTAAAGTTATTGAAGCTGAAAATAAAGCCAATCAAGCATTACTTAAAGCTTATGAATTAGCTGCGGCAGGTAAAATGACTGCTGAAGGTAAAGCTACTATGGTTCACCTTGAGGAAACAAATAAACGCATTAACAATATCAACGCTGAAATTATAGCACTAAATAAACTTCAAAATGAATACAATACGACTATCAATAAAATGAGTGCTAACGATAAGTATGATGTCTATAATGATATGGACTTGTTACGAAAAGAAAAGGCGTCTATGCAAGCGTATGATAAAACTACATTAAAACTAGCTGAATTAGCTACTCTATCAGGCGCTCAATCAGATTATGCTGACTCCCTTATGGGCATCGTTAATTCAATTGGGAAATCAGATAAGGCACAAAAAGAGTCCAATAAAACAACTAAAGAATCAATCTACATAACTGACACGTATAAACAAAAACTAGAAGAGCTAAATCTAGAAATTGAAAAACAACAAAAGATACAATCTAGATTCCCTAAACATTCTGCTGAATATAAAAAAGCAATAGAAGAACAAATTAAACTTGAAAAGCAAAAATTAGCTGTACAGGAAGATCAAGTTAAAGCGCTTAAAGCTCAAATTGCGTCAGGTAAAATTCAGCAAACTGGTAATGTTTCTAGCAATTCATCATCCTCTACTTCTACTACATCGAACGGAAAAATTAATGGGTTTGGCGGAAAAACCAATAGTGGATATGGAAATAGAATTTTAAATGGTGAACCTGAGTTCCATCGTGGTATAGATTTAGATGGTTCCCTTGGAGCTAGATTAGATGCTCCTGTTAGCGGTAAAGTGATTAAAGCAGGAGATGCTTTAGCTAATGGTAAAAATGGGACTTATGGAAACCTAGTTATTATTCAAGATGATTCTGGCGTACAACATCTCATGGCTCATATGGATAATGTCGTTGCAAAAATTGGTGACTATGTACAAGTAGGTACTCAAATTGGTACGATTGGTTCTACTGGTAATTCATCGGGTCCCCACGTACATTATGAGCAAAGTTTAAACGGAAAGTTAATCGACCCAACTTCGTATGTAAATCAGATTCGTTCTGGTAAAGTTTCTGTCTCCACTACTTCTGGTGGTGTATCTACAGTTGATACTAGTCAACAAGCACATGACCAAGCTAAATCGGATAGCATAAGTGCAGAAAAAGATGCGATGGCTACTAGAGAAAAGATTGAAAAGTTGAATGAAGAATCAATTAATGCTGACATAGCTCGCTACACTAATCTTATTGCAGGTATAGACCGTTCTATTAAAAAATCTAATATTCTCTCTAGTCAACAACTAGAACATTCTCAAGAATATCGTGATGAGCTAGAAAAAGAAACTAAGCATTTAAAGTATAAGCAAGACTTATTGCATAAAGAGGCAGATTTCATTCGTGAACAGCTTAAACGTACTGACATATCACCTGATTATAAAGATGAATTAACTACTCAACTAAGCGAATTATCATTAACTTGGTGGGATGTTGCTGAAAGTATAGAAGGTGTAGACGAAAAGATTGAAAACAGTAAGATTGCTGAATTTGATAAAAAAATAGAAAAACTAAATGATTCTATTTCTCTTTCGACTACTCTGATGAATATGCATGTTAAGGGTACAAAAGAATATAACGATGAACAGAAAAATATTATCTCTAAGTTATATGAAAAACAAAAAGCATACGAAGCTGAAGCCGAAGCGTTGCGTAAATCTATCCAACTTGACAAATTATCGATTAAGGAAATTGAACGAAAAACAGAGCGACTTAAAGAGCTATCTTCTACTTGGCTAGAAACTCAATCTGAAATCATACGTATTAATTCTGATATAGCAGATGAGTTAATTAGTACAATGAAAGATGCCTATGGTCAACAACGTGATTATGAATTGGCATTAAAAGACGAGCAAATTAAAAAATTGGAAGAATTGTATGAAAATACAATAAAAGCTTATGACCTAGATGCTAAAGCATACGAAGAATCTATAAAAGATCAAATGGACGTACTCGATAAAGCTCATAAAGACAAGTTGAAGAAGTTAGATGAAGAATCTAAAGCATTTGAAGATGCTATTAAACGTCAACTAGATTTAATGAGAAAACAACGAGAAGAAGAAAGTTTCGACAAGGATATTGGCAAACTTCAAAAAGAAGAAGCTACTATTGTTGCTAAAATCAATGAGTTATCAATGGATGATTCTAGGGAAGCAAGATTACAACGTAAAAAACTAGAAGAAGAGTTAGCAAATATAAGTGAGCAAATTGCTGAAAAACAAAATGATAGACAGTACGAATTGCGTGAACAAAATCTACAAGATGAACTAGATACTTATATATCTCAACATGACGCAAAGAAAGAACTTGAGGACAATAATTATAATACCGCTAAAGAAGCGTTAGATAATCAGTTAGAGTTATACAATAAGGACTTAGAGGCTAAGAAAAAGTTAGAAGAAGATAAGTATAAGGCTACGAAAGAGCAATTGGATAAAGAACGTAAGGAAATTGTAAATCATTACGATGAATTAATTAATAATGAGAAATATTATGCTGATTTACGTTCTCAAATTATTAATGGTAATGTTGATGCAATGAGTGAAAAACTTAGCACTTTCTTAGGCGACTTTCAGAATATGAATAAAGACTTAATTGAAGATTTGGGTTTAAGTTGGCAAGAATTACAAAATAAGATATACCAAATTACTCAATTGCAAGGAAGCTTAGGTAACGTCTCTATTCCAAATCAAAATTTTGACTTAAATAGTGGTTCTATTATTTCTAGTTCAAATACTAATAATTCGTCTTCTAATAGTTCTACGCCTACTAATACTGCTAGAGATAATGCTTGGCAACAATACTTAGCTAATAAGAAATCATGGGAAACTGCATCGGCAACGGAAAAAGCACGTTTAAATGCTGAAAACGAAAAATTACGTAAGCAATACGGATTCCAAGACGGTTCCTATGATGCATTAAAGAATCTCAAAAAATACCATAGTGGAGGTATTGTAGGCGGTAAAGGCAATCAATTGACTGAGCTTACTAACAAACTATTCAATACTAAACCAAGTGAAGAGACTGTTCTTGCCCTTAAACGAGAATTATTTGTTCCAGAAAATAATATATCTAATATGTTTACGAATATTCGTGCTGCAATCCCTGATTTCAAAGTACAACGTCCTCAAGGCGGTACAATTCGCATTGACAATTTACTGTCTATTGAAAACGTATCGCAGAACGCAAATCTAGATATAGATAGATTACTTGACCAAGGCATGAATAGACTAATTGATAAAATGAAGCCTTATGGGTTTAAATTATGATAATAAAATGGAGGTGTAGTACATAACTTGAACTCTCTAAACTTTTATTACAACGGTAGACATTCATCAGAAATCGGAGTCAGTTTGGTAAGTCTTAACGGTGGAATGCATCAGACAAATTATTTGCCTAATAAGAAGATATTGTCTGAAAAGATTGCTGGAAATAATACTCCATATGTATTCGGTTCAGACTATGACCCATTAGAGTTTAAACTTGTATTAGCGTGTATAGATGGCGAACAGTGGACAGATAGTAAACGTAGAGAAGTTGCAAGATGGCTAGATATTTCTACATTTGAAGAATTTTATACAGAAGATGAGCCTGATAAATACTATTATTTTCAGTATCAAGGATTAGTAGAATTGACTCGTAATGGTGGTGATGAGGGATATATAGAAGTAACTATGTTAAATGATTCCCCTTACGCTCGTTCTCCAGTACAAGAAAGACGATATGAATTAACTAATATTACATCCCCTACCATCATTGAATTTGAAAATATCGGGGACGAAGTAATTTATCCTGAAATGTGGATTTACAATATGTATGATGGTAATTTTCAAATTAGAAACCTGTCTAATGGTGGTAAAGATTTTAAATTTATAAATATCGCCAATGCAGAAACTATTTATGTAGACAATGAACATCATCATATTGAAACGGATATCACCCTCACCTACCGTTACGATAATTTCAACAATAATTACCTTGAATTAGTGAGAGGTATAAATCGCTTAGAAGTGACAGGTGCTTGTAGTTTGTTATTTAGGTATCAAAACTACATCAAAGGGTAAAGGAGGTAACTATACTGTTAGGAATAATTGATAGATATAAAAAACCTGAAAAGTCTCGACTATATTTATGTAAACCAGATAGAACTACTATTGCTGAATTATCTGAAGCATACAACAAAAATTTAATGACAAATTATAATGGAATCCATGAATTGACATTTGATATCCCGTTTATGGTAAATCGTAATCATAAATCTGTACAAAATAAGAATGTTGATTTGATTAGAGGTCACTATTTAATTCGCTATGAGCGTGGACATGATAAGGAATACTTTATAATTACTAATCCTAAGAATACGACCAATAATGGAATTGAAGTTAAAAATGTTCAATGTTTTTTACTTCCATACGAATTAAACAAAAAGATTATCAGAGAATTTAGTGGGACAAAACCTCTTTATTCTGATGTAGGTTCAGAAGGAGTTTTAAATGAAACTTTACTTGTCAAATCAGATTGGTCAGTTGGTTACATTGATGTAGATATCGCCCAAAAGCATCGGACATTTGATGTTAGTGAACAAGGATTAATTGAGTTTATTGGTGAATTATCAGACTTATATGATGCTGTTATCATTTGGGATACCATTAATAAGAAAATAAACTTTTATAAGAACGAAAATATTGGCGTAAATAAAGGCTTATCTATTGAGCATGGTAAGTATTTAAAGTCATTAGAAGAAAATCCTGACTTCGATTCAGTAGTTACAAGGTTATATGTTTACGGAAATGAAGGAATTTCCTTTGCTAGTGTAAATCCAACAGGTGTTCCGTTTATTGAGTCATTTGATTTCTACATGTATCCTTTCGAACGTGATGAAAATACAAGAAATATAATTACACATTCAAACTATATGACCGATTCACTATGTCATGCCATCCTTGACTACAATGCTTTACTTGAAAGTAAACAAGGTGAATTTACAAAATTGCTTGAACGTAAAAAGCCTATTCTGGAAAATTTACAAAGTAAGCAAAATGAATTGTTCGTATTACAAACCCAATTACATACTATTGAAGATGAATTAGCAGTAGCTAATGCAACCATGTTACCTACTGATGTACATATTACAAATAAGATTAACAAGTTAGCTGAAATCGCAAGTAAGAATGCTGAAATCGATGTTGTTAATAATTCTTTGAAGAGTATTGACAATGAAATTACTGTATTAAAAAATACAATATCCATTGAAAATAACTTCACTCGTGAACAAATTATTGAACGTGAAAAGTTTGCTAATGAATTAGTATGGTCAAATACAAGTATTTTTGAAGTTGATGATTTATATGAAGAAGGTAAAAAAGAATTACTTAAAGTTAGTCAACCTCGTATTTCGTATACTATTGATGTTGTAGATTTTTTAAATGTTGTAAGTTGTCAACGTGATTGGGATAAACTTGTTTTAGGTGATTTAGTTACAATCAAATACCCTAACTTTGGTATAGATATTTTAGCTAAAATTATATCTATTAAACATGCAGAAGATGCCAATAGTTTAAGTATTGAAATTGCTAATGCTCATGATATAAAGAATGGCTTTATGACCCTAAAAGAGTTATTTAATAGAACTGTATCAAGCTCTACAACGCTTGACATGTCTAAGTTTAAATGGGATGAAACAACTAAAAATACGCATGAGATTGGACAAATACTTAATGATACGTGGTCTGCTATTGAAAGAGATATAAAAGCAGGAGTAAACGAGAGCGTTGATATCTCCAGAAAAGGCATAGTAATTACCGATCCTAACGACCCAAAACGTTTATTGGTAATGCAGCATGGAGTAGTTGGATTATCTAATGATGGCGGTAACACATTCCTTCACGCCCTAACACCAGAAGGAATCATCGGTGAAAGGATTATCGGAAAATTAATACTTGGTGAAAAACTAATAATTGGTGATAACAATGGAACATTCACTATCAATGGTAATTTACTTACTATTAAAGATAATAATGAAAATGTGCGTGTACGATTGGGAGAATATACAACAGGTAAATATGGATTACAGATGTATAGTAAAAGTGGAAATCAAGTTGTACTAGATGAAGATGGGATGTTACAGACATGGCAAGAAGGAAGAACAGATAATGTAGATGGTTATCACCCTCTTACCCTATATGTGTATATTCCTGAACAAACTTTATCCATAAAAAAAGCATTGCTAAGGTTTAAAATACTAGAATTTAGAGCATACAGTCAAACTACTGAGAGTGGCGGTGGCACTTATTCAACCACTAGCTCTGGAGGCGGTAATTACGGTTCAACTGGTTCTGGAGGCGGTAATTACGGCTCTACTGAAAGTGGCGGTGGTACGTTCAAATCTACTGAAAATGGAGGTAACGCCATTGTTACATCTGGAAACAGCGGTATTGATGTTATATATGGTACTGGTCAAACTGATCCATCGGCAGGTCACAGTCACACTTATCGAGATGTAATTGGTCATAAACATAGTATTGACCTACCTGTTCATAAGCACTTATTTACAGTAGATGCTCATACTCATAGCGTTTATATACCTCCACATGATCATAGTATATATATACCTTCACATGAACATTCATTTACAGTACCTGCCCACTCCCACCCTATTTCACATGGAATATATAAGGGTTATTCAGCTAGGCAAATATCTATACATATTAACGGAGTAAATAGAGATATAGAGTTAGGCGGTAAATTTAACATTGATAAATACAATTTAAACATAACTCCTTACTTAACTAGAGGTCAATGGAATGTAATAGATTTGTACAGCAGTCAATTAGGTAGATTAGATGCTACAGTATTCATTCAGGCACTTATGGGTCATGAATAAAGATTACATAAAATATAAATATTATTTAAACGGAGGAATAATAATGGATAAAATTAAAATTATTTTACAAAATAACAAAGAATTTGAAACAGAAATAGAGTCGTATAATGCATCAGAATTATCAAAAACAATCAAAGAATCAGATGATGTTATTGTGCCAATTGGAGATTTAATAATTAATAAGCATCATATTGAATGTATTCACAAAATATAGAGAGTGTCTAGTTATCATTTAGCTAGGTACTTTTTTATTTTATAAGGAGGTAAATTATGAAAAGATACGAAGGTAGTCCTGCGGTAGTTATTGAGAGACGCAAAGGTACTCCTGACTCCCCTTTCAATAATATGAATGAAACACTTGTTGTCACAGGTGATGGCAAAGTTTTATTATCTGAAATTCCTAATGAATTGAATCGAGTTATAGTTACTTCTGATGATAATACTACTTGGTATGAAATTAAGGAAGGTCAAATCACTGAAAATGCATTTAAAGTGGACTACATTAACAAACTAGTTACTTTTAACACTATTCATGTGGGAAAACAGTTACATTTTAAGTATGTCGGTGAAGGAAATCATTATTATAGCCCACACTCTATTTATACGAAATTAGAAGATAAAACAGTAGTTGAAACACTGGGAGATATTGTTGAAGGTGGTAAACATGCATTAGATGCACTTGGAGCTTTAAATGAAAAATTAGATGAAGTTACGCAAGCTACTGACGATGCAAGAGAAGCAACCAATGACGCTATTACCACTACTAATGACGCAAGAGATGTTATTGATAGAGGCGAACAAGTAATAGCTGATGCAACTGCCAAGATTAACGAAATGGATGATAAGATTGTTGAGGTAAATGACAAGCTTCTTGTTGCTGATACTAAATTAAAAGAAGTAGATGATGCTCTATTAGAAGTAGACCATACTATACAAAATGCTAATCAATCTATTGATAATATAAACACTGTAATTAATGAAGCAGTGCAAACCACTAACAATGCACAATTATTGATTGATGAAGCTAAATCTGTTGGTGAATTTGTTTTATCTAAACAGTATAAGAAGAATAACACTGTTCTACATAACGGTTCGACTTGGATTGCATTACAAGATACACAACACAATCCACTGCCTATCTTACCAGTTAGAGAAAATACATATTGGAGACTAGTAGCTCAGAGAGGTATTGACGGAAATGGTTCAGTAGTTAGTGTAAATGGAATTTCTCCAGATGTTGACGGAAACGTCCCACTATCTGCATATGATATTGATGCAATAACACAATCAGAACTAGATGATACTGAAAACAAAGTAACGTCATTTGTAACTGAGCATGGTATTGGTAGTACTAATGCGAAAGACATCACTCCCCCATCCGAATTATTTAATCTGAGTAAATCTGGATTTTATAATGTTATTCACCATCAAGGCGATAATACAATGCCTGATGAAATGGAGGATTACCATACATACGTAGGATTTAACAAAAATGATGATATGACTACAATGTTTTATTTTGCTATCTCTAAAACTACAGGTAAAACTTATACTCGCTCTCGTTCCAAGAATTCAAATTCTATTATTAATGATTCTGAATGGATTGAAGGTGGAGGCTTCGGAAGTGGCTCAGGTGGTGGAAAATTCAGTACTATTACTTATGACTTGACTACCACTCAGGAAAATCAAAAATCATGGGAATTACCTAAAAACTCATATGATAAAAATAATGATTCTATCATTGTCTTTCATAATGGTAGCAACCTATCCACTATCTCATGGGATATTTCTGGTGATGCATTTAATGGATACACATTGAATATTCCTGATAATCCTATTAAGAAAGTTATTGACAATAACGTAAGAATTATGGTTTTTAAGAACCTCCCTACTGACGGTACAGAAAGTTTTAGTGGTAGTTTATTAGAAGATGGTACAGTATCTCTAGAGAAATTAGGACAAGATGTTCAAGACGCTATAAAAAAGGCTAGTGGTAATAGTTTCTTCATTCCGTATACGTTATCTGCAATAATTGAAAACCAGAAGGCATGGGAATTACCTACAAACAGTTATGACGGAGCAACAGACTCTCTTTTGGTCTTCCATAATAGAGGTATCTTAGATAAAGAGTCATGGAATATCACTGGTGACGCTGGTTCAGGATATACACTTGAAATACCTGATAATCCTATATCTGATATTGAAGATAACAATGTATTAATAATAGTGTTAAAAAATGCATCTAGTGAAGTTCCTAACGGCTTTTCAGGTACATTGCTAACACCTAGTTCAGTTGGGCTAGATAAGCTTGGGCAGGACGTACAGGAAGCTATTAATAATACTAGTGGAAAAGTTGAAATTGTCAATGACCTCATAACAGGTGGAGATGATAAAGTAGCATCGGCTGAAACGGTTAAGATATTAAAAAAACAACTCGCTGAACATTTGGAAGAAGATGTACTGTCTGAAGAAGGTGCTCATGGAATACGCTATTTTAATAATGAATTAGCTGTAAAGAATGATGAAAACCAGTGGGAAGTTGTTGAGACTGGTGCAGGTGATAAAGCTGAGTACTTCGAAGGTGATTTAAATACACTTACAACAGCAGGCACATACATGTTCCAATGGGATAAGTGTACAGGACTACCTACACCACCACTACCAGGATATTTTAATAACATAGATAAGACTGATAAAGGTATTATCATTGTTTCTACAGTAGTAAGAGAAACAGGTCAAGTATTGACATTGCAGACACTTAAATTCGAGACATTAAGTATTCAACTAGTGCTCTCTAGGTTTAGAAAAGAAGAATTAGAGTACAAGTGGTCAAGATGGAGTACACCAAACGGTTTCCACATTTTCGCAGGCAATACGTCAGTATCTAGTATCTATGTAGACCCTGTGAATGGTAAAGACGACATCTCTAGAGACGGAACAAAAACACAACCTTTAAAAACAATACGATTCGCCCTTATGGCTTTGGGTAAAGTTATTGAGTATGCTAGCGTGATAATTTGTATGAGTTCAGGATTTGATCATGGTGACATCATAGAGGTTAACGGCTTAACAGGATCGAGGCTTGCAGTAATATTTGGCGATAATGATCGCGTGGGGATGGTTAGGGTTAGAGAATGTTCAAGCCTTGTTGAGATTAAAGGCTCATTACCGTCGGCTAAAACCAAATTAACTAGCGCAGGAATCTCAGCATCAGAATCTCAAAATGTGTTATTACTTAACTTCGATATGACACCATCATCAGCGAACATAAAGACTTATTTCCTCAACTGTGGAATAGTACAATTAAGTAACTGTGAAATTCCTAATGCTTCGCAGTACGGAGTATACTTCGATAATTGTGCCAATGCCTTGATATCAAATATTACTGGAACAGGGAATGCTACTGGTATATTTAATCGTGCATCTACTGTACGTAAGATCGGTACAGGCAATACTATCACTGGAACGATACCACAAACTATTGAAGGTGGAGGTCAAATATTATAAAGGAGGATATAGTTCATGCCAGTTGCTATACTGTATTTTAAGAGTAATAGTGTCATACATGATTTTTATGACAATATAACAGATGTGAAATCACAAAAAATTGAATTCGTTGGTGGCTACTTAGAAGGTTGGAATGAAGATGAAATAGGTGTCATGGTTGTTGACACTCTTATTATTAATTTGGATGAACAAGAAAAACATTTGATAGACTCCAAAGGAAGCATCTACAACCGTGGAGATGTCTTACCTAGTGAGTTAATTGATATTAAAAGTCAATACATTAAACTTGCAGATACAGAAATCTTAGGTCAACAGATGACTGAACGAGAAATTGAGTCGATGGAACAAGGACAACAAATCACAGACTTAGAATTGAGAATGTTACTCATAGAAGGAGCGAATTAATAATGACGTTATTAGACTCGTTGAAAGAAAGATATGAGAAAAATTGGTGTAGGAAGGATCAATTACAGAAATACGTTCAATTAAAAGCCATAACACCAAAGCAATATAAAGAAATAACTAATGAAGAATACAATGCTGATGTCGAATAGCAGTTCCACTATTGCTAAGTAAACGCTAATGATTAAAATAGCGTTTACTTATTTGTGAAAAAAGGAGTGAAATAATAAATGGCTTATAAAGGAAATCAAACAACATGGCATGATTTTGCACCTTCATTGCAACGCAAGTTAGAAACAATGATTGGAGAAAATGGAGAGGTGGTAGATTTAACAGAAATCAATCAAAAGATTGATGATCTAAAAACTGAAGTTACTGAACATTTGGCAGAAAGTGTGGTTAGTGAAGATGGTGCACATGGTATCCGTTACTTTAACGATAAATTAGGAATCAATAATGGCGCTGATTGGTCAGAAATAGAAATAGGAAAGCCTAACGCTAACGGTGTTCTTGCTCTAAGTAACAATCATGCAATTAGGTACTTCAATCCTACAACATGGACTAATGATGTTAACGCTGAAAAACTTACATTCAAGTTCCCTAACGTTGTCCTTACAGGCACTCTAATTATACGGACAAACCACGCGTATGTACCGGCTGTTACTGCTGCAGGTGGCGGTGTTGTTGAGATATACGTACAACGTGATAAGGATAGTGGTGGTATCAGTCAGGAATTTAATATACCTAATATGGCTACCCAGAATGGGAAGCTCTTTAACTACTCTCCTGTAAGAGTCGTGAATAATACTACTCCTTATTTCACTATTACTAAGAAATCTAGAAATATACCTCTATATTATGAGTTAGAGTTCTTGACTAATAACGGTAATCCTTTCGACATTCTAGACCAAATAACTTTAGAAATAGATTCTACTGCAACAGCACCTGATACTACTCCGAACCAGCAGTCGAATTTTAAACAAGTGAACGATAACATAGCACCGACACCGATGGGCTTAACACCTAATGCCCCATTTACTACTGAAGCAACAAGTAAATTATCCGTTGGCAAAGTTGGTAACGTGGCTGTCCTTTCGTTCGCAGTAAAAAATAGTCAGCAACTCGCAACTAGTTCACAATATCAACTGTGTGAGATACTACCTGTTGGTTATAGAAATTTGAGGGCTACTGTTGTTGGTCATGGTTTCTGTTTTGTTAGTGGTGTAGCTAGACTTATACCTGTAACCATTACTAATGGTATTGTTATAATGCAATCCCCCCCTGTTGCAATTCCAGCGAATACTGACATTGATGGTAACATCACTTTCTATGTAGAATGATAAAGGAGTGTATAAAATGGAAGAAGCTATTGATAGAATTGCGTACATCGTAGATGATAATGGCTTTGTTATTGATTCATACGTAGTATCCTCTGTTGATGAATACGTAGATGGGAATGTGATAGTTGTTCGTCCACCTATAGACGTATCGTTCTACAAACGTAAATGGGATGGTAGCAAGTGGGTTGAAGGAGAAACAGCAGAAGAAAGAGCTGAACGTGAATCTAAATTATTAATAGAATCTCTAAAGCCTACTCCATCTGAAATCTCAGATGCAGAACTAGAAATTAAGATACTAACCACGCTTACTGAATTGGGGGTTATACAATGAAAGAAGAAAAACATCTTGAAGGATTGACGTTAGTGCAAAAACGTTTGGTAAAAGCCTATGCTACAAGTATTATGGGTGAAGTAAGGATGGTTGCAGATGTTAAACCGACAGAACTACAGAACTACGTAGAGTTAGAAATAGCAGAGCGTGAAATTGTTGCGCTTACAGGAGATTATAAGCCATCTGACAGTTTAATATAGTCGAGGAAGACAAAATAGAATGAGTTTGATAAATAATTTGAAGGAGATGATTAAAAAAGAGTAAGAGAATAAAAATATAACCAGTTGGAAAAGGAGGTGGACTATAGGTGTATAAAACGAAAAGGAGGATGTGCAATGTCAAAAAAAATATTGCCATCGTGTTCTGAAATTTATACACCTTTACTCTGTGAATTATATTTTAAATCTAAACAAGCTTGTTATACCACTGAAATGTATAATGCTTTGGGGAATCGATTTCGGTTATCCAATAAACAATGGAATTTGAAAATGAGAGATGGTCGAAATCACTGGGAGAACAGAGTGCAATCAGCAAAAGGAAACTTAGTTTCGAAAGGGTATGTATATAACGTTAGTCATGGGTGCTGGGGTATTACAGAAGAAGGGAAAGGTTACCTTCTAAGTATTTTATTATTGCGTTTCATTTGAATATAATAGATTATTTCATTAATAGAAAAAAATGCAGATAAATATGTTAAAATCATCTAAAAAATAGGTGGTTTTTGTGTGAAGATTAAAGATATATTTTTCTGGCTTTCAATAGGTTTGATAATATCAGTATTGGTTATTTTAACTAGACAACTTTTACTGAGTGTACCAGAACGATTTTATTTGGGGTCTGAAATAGGGGAGGTGTTATTTAACTTATCCATTGGCTATTTTGTAACGTACTGGTTTTATTATTTGACTGTTCACAGAACAGAAAAAATCCACAAGAAAAAAGCTTACAAACTAGTTTTTACAAGAGCTAATAAAATCGTGTCAAATTTTAACTCATTGAAACAGAGTATGTTCGATGCAAATTTACCTATTTTTCAGGTTGCTGGAATTCAAATGGATAACGCATATAACTATGAGCAAGTATTAAAATTTATAACCCCTTCAACTTATTCAAATAGTTTCAACGGAGCATTTCAGCCGATGACATGGAATGAACGAATCTTAGAAGCCAATAATTCAATTGAAAACGCAGTGAAAGATATATTCATAGTAATTCCTTATTTAGATCCTGATGACATAGAACTGTTTACAGACTTGTACAGTTGTGAATATTTCGAACTAACTAATAATATCGAATTGACTACAATTGAAGATATAGAGTTTTTAGGTAAACCTATGTATGAAGCATATGAAATAATAAAAAAAATCGAAATGAAATTTGCGAATAGATAACCTCTCGTATCTAGAAATCGAATAAATATTAGTTCCATATTGTTCAGTAAGTAATATAAAATTTAATATCAAATATTTATAAAGGTATCCTCTTTTTTGAGGATGCTTTTCTTTTAATAAATTAAATAATATTTCCATTTTAATTAACGCTACTCTTAATGGGTAGCGTATTTTTAAGGAGTTGATGAAATGTACACTGGTAATCAAACTTCATATGAAAATTTAAGTGAAAGTATGAAGCAAGAACTTGAAAAATTAAAGACCCCTATCGTAAACGATTTAACTACTGGTGGAGTTGATAAGGCAATTTCTGCTGAAGCAGTTAAAGGATTGAAAAATGAAGTTGATGAAAAAGCAAATAGTGAAGACTTAGAATCTTTACGAAATACGACTACTGAACATTTGGCAGAACTTGAACAGACAACAGAAAATCACATGAACAACCAACAAATACACGTTACGGAGGGTCATAAAAGCAACTGGAACTATGCTTTTGATGCCACTTATAATGGTAGGTTGGCGCAGACCTGTGTTCAAACATCAGACTGGAATAAGTGTTTGATCAATGGGTGGTATATGGGTTCTAATACTTTTAATTCTCCTACTGGAACCCCTACAGAACATTGGTTTATGGGAGAAGTAATTGCTCATAATAATCAATACATTGTACAGAGGGTGATTCAGTTTACGGACACATCTCTCCCGACATATGAACGTAGTATGAATGGTGGAAATTGGGGAGCTTGGACTAGAGTACCTGATAAACAAATGTATGATAAATTAGTTAGTAACAATGTGCATTGGATAGATGGAACACTTCTTAATGGTTGGTCAGGAACTCTTAAATACACTAAAAACGATATTGGAATTGTTACAATAGCTATTGATGCTGTAGTAGGTGATACGAGTACAAGTATAATAGCTAATCTACCTTTGGATTACGGTCTGTCAAGCTTATCGTCAGTGATACCTATTCTAAATTTCGATACTAATAAACTAGAAATTTCACATCTAATAATAGACTATATGCCAAACACAGGAAATTTTCTACGATTACCAAGCACATCTTTGATACGAAGCAATAAGGTGCGCGGAATTATTAGCTATCAAGCATAGGAGGTGTTAGTAGTATGTTAGTAGAAGCTAGAATTATTAATATAGAAGGATTTATTGAAAAAGTAATCGTCGTTGATAGTGAAGATAGTCAAGAAGATAACGTTATAACTTTACGTCCTCCTAACGGTCTGTATAAAGCTAGATGGTTTGATGGTGCTTGGATCGAAGGAAAAACAGAGGATGAATTTTTAGAAGATGGATTTTTATCAGCACTGCAGCCATCACAGGACGAAGTAAAAAAGGCTGAACGTGAAATAGAAATAGTGAATTTATTAATTGATTTGGAGGTTATTTAAGTATGAATATTATTCAAAATAAATTAGTAGAATCATACGCAACTCTTGTAATGGCTGAACGAATACCAGTTGAAGAAGTGCCTGAAACAAAAACTATCGGTTCTGGTGAATATGCAATTAGAAGTGAAGTAGAAATTGAAATTGCTAATCGAACAATCAATGCTATGTCTTAGTAGTTCCATATTGTTCAGTAAATGGAGGTGAAATAATGTCAGTACAAGTAGAATACATAGATTACAATGAAACAATCCAATCAGCTAAACTTCCAATTGAGAAAGATATTTATCAAGTAATTACCCCTATCGTGAAGAAAGTAGAAGCGAACAATCAAACAGAAATTGAGCGTTATGTTGAAATTGCTTTGCACGATGAACGTCTAAGTAATATTATTACAAAACGATATTCACAAAAAGAAATGCTAGAAATAATTCGTCTTTATCAAAGGATGGTCAAAGAAATAATGGTTGAAGACATTTCAAGTCATTCTAAGTGCTAATCAATAAAATACATAATTATCGGAGGAATTTATTTATGAAGTATCGTGTAATTAAAGATATTAAAGAGAATGTTTATTCTATTACATTTGAAATTGTTGAACAATCACCAGAATTTTTAGAAGCTGTATCAGATCGTGGACAAAAGATTTTAAATGTTGGAGGTAAATTTACTAAAAAGGTTATCGAAAACGGAGTAACTAAAGTTCCAATTGTCGATGAAAATGGAGAGCCTGTATTAGATGATTCTGGAAATCCTACTTTTAATGAAATACCAACTACTACTGAACGTGAAGAGGTTTTATTGAATATCGGTGACTCTTTCAAGTATTTCCCTAAAGAATTACCATTTACAAAATCATTCTCTAAAAATCAGTACCATGAAAATGTAGAAGAAGTGGCTAACTTATATGAAATAACTTTACGTGAACGCATGGATAAATTAATTGATGAATTAAAATCAGATATAGATGAATTTAGTGGTACGAGTGAATATATTCGGTAGTTTAACTTCTTAATAAAAGACACATATTTATTATTTAAAAATGAATGTATATTAATACAAATTAACCTAATAAATAATGCATAAATAAGTAATTTACGTATTAATATACTACAGTTTACTAGAGTAGGTGTGAGTTAATTCTCGCCTACTCTTTTTAATTTATAAAAGTCGGTGATTACATGCAAAATGAAAAATTTGGTGAGAGATTGGCTAGTGTGGAAGTTGAAATAAAGAATCAAGAAAACCGAATTTCAAAATTAGAAGGTAATCATGAATTATTGTATCGCTTAACATTAGTATCTGAACAACAGCAGGAGATGAATAAACATCAGCAAATACAATTAAATAGAATGGATAAAACTTTTAATAATATCAATCAGAATTTAACGAAATTAAATATGTCCCAGGTGGAATTACAAGAGGATGTCAAAGGTATTGGAAAACGAGTGGACAGCATTGAAGATGATTTGAAGCAGGAATCCGCAAAGGACAGTATTTCCATCAGTGACATGATCAAGCAATACCTTCATTGGTGGATACTCATTCCAACAACTATAATTGGCGCTTTAATTTTAAAATCACTAGGACTATAAGAAAGGAATTGATAGCTATGAAAATCAATTGGAAAGTTCGCATCCATAATCCTCAATTTTGGATTACGTTAGGATTATCAATTATTACCCCTCTATTCGCCTATTATGGTATTACAGGAGCCGATTTGACGACTTGGTATAGTGTAAAGGGCTTAATCGTAAATGCAGCTTCTAATCCATACGTATTAGCTTTGATGGCTGTAAGTACATATAATGCAATTTTAGATCCTACAACTGCTAGCTTGAGCGACTCGTCACGAGCATTGACATATAAAAAACCGAAACGAGATGATCTATAATGGCAAATTTTATGTGTCCCGTGAAGAATGCGAGATTAACGAGTAAATTTGGATGGAGAAATATTGGCTATGGAAACGAATGGCACCAAGGTGTCGATCTTGCATCAACAGGAAAGGTTCCCATTTATGCAAGTGCAGCTGGAGTCATTAGTCGAGCACAGGTGTTAAGCAGCTATGGTAATATCGTGATGATTAAGCATACGGTTAACGGCAAAACATATGAAACGAATTATGCACATTTAGATTCCTATTGTGTACAGGTAGGACAAAGAGTAGCGCAAGGACAGCAAATTGGTGTTATGGGTAATACGGGACGAGCATTTGGAGTACATTTACATTTCGAAATTCATAACGGACTTTGGGATAAAGGTCAACCAAATGCTGTTGACCCTATGAAATATATTACATTAACGAATGAAGGAGAATTAACGATGTCACAATACACTGAATTACTAAATAAAATAAAAGAGCTTGAGGAGGCTTTAAAAACAAAACAAGCTATTTTCCCTCCTCGAAAAGCCTCTGAAACGCATAATGCAGCATGGGAATGGTTAAAATGCCAAAGCATTACCGATGGCTCAAACCCTCAAAATTTTTTAACACGCGAGCAATTTGCAACGATGCTAAAAAGATATAACGATTCACTAAACAAAAAATAAATTTGATACATAATTTTATCCTTGAAAATTTTCAATATAACATAAATTCATTCTTATCCAGCAGAATCATGTTACAATGGTGAAGAAAATTGCAACTAAGGAGATATGGCATGAGGCTTTCAACTATTCTTAACTTTTGTATTCTTGTATTTTTCACCTTACTATTCGTCAATGACTTTTTCCCCGATACCACAATTGCTGCGCTCTTAACTAAAAAAATTATTCTTATCCTATTAATTGCTCTTGTCATTGTACAAATAGTAACGGACAAAGGTAGATATAAAAAGCTATCTAAAAAAGCGTATGTTGCTTTAACATTGTATACTGTCGGGCTTTGGATTGTTCTAATATTACTCGGTGGCGAGTCACAAATAGGTTTATCCTTTAACAGCCCTATTTTCTATATTATCTTGCTGTTACTTGGGCTTGATTTATTGCGTATTTATCGCCAAGGAAAGAGCGAACAAGCTGAGGAAAAGATAAAGTAATAACCTAGCAATCAGGTTCTATCCGTCAGTTTGATGGTCCTATCCGTCATTTCCGCGGGTCTATCCGTCACTTTGACTGTTCTATCCGTCAGTTCGACGACCTTTTCCGTTACTGGATGGTCTATCCGTCTCTTTGACTGTTCTATCTGTCGTTTCGATTGTTCTATCCGTCAGTTCGTTGATCCTATCCGTCAGTTTGACGATCCTATCCGTCAC
>NZ_JBIWDH010000004.1:103677-162879 GCF_044761885.1 Lysinibacillus sp. NPDC097231
CACTTGGTGGCCAATCCATCACTTCCGCGGGTCTATCCGTCAGTTCGACTGTCCTAATGTCATTTTGACAATCCTATCCGTCTCTTGATGGTCTATCCGTCATTTCCGCGGGTCTATCCGTCATTTGACTGTTCTATCCATCAGTTCGACGATCCTATCCGTCACTTGGTGGCCAATCCATCACTTCCGCGGGTCTATCCGTCAGTTCGACTGTCCTAATGTCATTTTGACAATCCTATCCGTCTCTTGATGGTCTATCTGTCATTTCCGCGGGTCTATCCGTCACTTTGACTGTTCTGTCCATCAGTTCGACGATCCTATCCGTCACTTGGTGGTCTATCCATCACTTCCGCGGGTCTATCCGTCAGTTCGACTGTCCTAATCCGTCAGTTTGACAATCCTATCCGTCTCTATCCGGCATTTCCGCGGGTCTATCTGTCACTTTGACTGTCCTTTCTGTCAGTTCGACGACCCTTTCCGTCACTTGGTGGTCTATCCGTCACTTCCGCTCTGCTATCCATGAACATAAATAAAAAGCATGTCTCCGATTGGATTTAATATAAGCTCCAAATCGGCAGACATGCTTTTTTTAAGATTCTAGTACATTTAAAATAACCTCTAGTTCATTAACAGCAAGATCTAGGCGTTCCTTTGCTTCGATATTTTGCTGTTTTAATTGACTAAACTCTAGCAAATTTTTCTCATGCTTTAATTTGATAGAAGATAAGCGTTCAATTCGTGCTTCTATCTTTTCAATAGCTTGCTCACAAACGGCCGTCCACAGCTTTTCTGAATGCTGCATTTCAGTTGTTGAGGGGTTGTGTTGACGTATAATCCGCGTATAAACCGCTTCAATTTGTTCAATTAATTCGGAATAAAAGTGTCGCTCTACACGCGTTGTTTGGAATGTTGGGTGCTCTACCTCTTTTGCATATGGGGTAATTTGACGTAAAAGCTTCCCTGCATTTTCTCCAAAACCATGTGATAAATTTAGTACATTCATCAATTGCAATAATAAACGGATTTCTTCAAGATTAATAAGCTGTGAATCGATGCTTTCCTTTAACTTTAATGATTCCATGTAGCGTCGATCAAAATGCTCAATCTCGCCATTGCGTTGCTCTACTAAATGTTCACTTGCATTGTCTTTTAAGCTTTTAATATAGCGAATAGCATGGCTTTTTAGCTCTTCTGTTGACAGCAAGTTATCATTGTCTTGTTGTGGTTTTTCTCGTTGAACATACGCAAATGCATCCATTTTTTTGGGCCATTGTGCTGCTGGGGTTTCTTCTGAGACATTATAGCGTATATAAATTCCGTGCATTCCATATCCTCCAAGTCCAATCAATTATGCCTCGGCATAATTGCGTCTGGAATCGGCTTTGTGCTTAGGCCTGCATGATGCAGGTCAGTTAGCCGTTATCGCATGGATGCGAAGATTTTAGGCTAACATCCTCTAAGAACTCCTTTCCGATTCCGTGACATCCGCCGGAGGCTTTAACTTCTTTCAGTAGGTGTATGGACATCCTCTGAAAAGCAACCTAAACCCGCATTCATTTGCTGAAAGAAGTTAAACAAGTATCTCTAAAGACAATAAATCGAATACGCCATTTTTTCAAGTAAAAAACTTTTAAAGATTGAAAATCCTTCTTTTGAACAAAATTCAGAAGTCCCGAATAGTCGATACTATTCAGGACTTCACTATTTTTCATCTAATTAGGAATCTTGTCGTATTTCATTAATGCTTTTTCCTTCTGTAAACGCATGTATTGAGGCTATTTTACCAACTGACTTAAAATTTGCCTTGTCATAGACCTTTGCCACCTGCTCATTTATAGGCAGAATCCATAGATACTCTAATCCCTGCTTTACCGACTCTTGTTGAATATGCTGTAGAATATAGCCAATCAAACCTCGTCCTCGATAGCTTTCAAGTGTTGCTACACTCTCAACCCTGCCTTGATTTCCTGATACAAAAATATTGGCAGTGCAGCATGCTATGCCATCCAGTTTTAATAAATAGTACGTAAAATAGGGAGAGTGATATGTTTGCTCAAATGCTTGCTTTATTAATGAAGGCTCCCCAAATGTAGAAATGCTCATTTCTACTGCTAATGCTTCCTCCATATTATCCTCTGTAACACGTTCAATTTGTATAGCTGGATTATGTGGTAGTAGCGTGTACTCACCATTCCAACATTGTACATCATCAGTAAAACCCTCATAGTGAAAGCCATGGGTCTCTAATGCTTCTATACATGTCTGATTTTCCTCCACATTGTATAAATACAATCTTGGGATGAGAGATTTTGACTGATAGAATTCCTTTATATCCATCAACAATGCATCTGGATTATTAATTTTCCGCCAAATATGTGCATGATTAGCATCATAATATGTTGGCATATCCTTATTGTAAAATAATACTCCTTCTTTCCACGTCTCCATTTCACTAAAACTCTTAATATACTCAATGTCAAGCTGCATGATGTGCTCTAATTTATGCATGCTCTGTCCCTCCCTCAATCCATCTTTCATATAAATCCTCTAACTGCTGTTCAAGCTTTTGACGTTGCTCCTTGGCAAGTGTCGGCTCCTTTAATTTTATTTCGAGCTTTTCAATTTGTTCTTCGACTGTGATTTCTTTTTTAGCAGCATAGGTCTTTTCAGGTACTTCCTTAACGACTGGTACTTTTACCATTTCTAAGCGTTTTTGTCGTGCCCACTCATAATCGCCCTCAAACGCCTGAATCGTTTCATGCTCGATCCATGCGATTTTTGAAAAAATCTTTTGCAAGAAGTAACGATCATGTGAAACTCCGATAATTGTGCCTTCAAAGGATTCCAATGTGTCCTCTAACACTTCTCTCGCTTCAATATCTAAATGATTGGTCGGCTCATCTAACAGCAATAAATTAATATCCTCATGCATTAACTGTGCTAGACGTAAGCGCATTTTTTCCCCACCACTTAAATTTTTCACTTTCTTAAAGACGTCATAGCCATAAAATAAAAACTGTGCAAGGATATGGCGTGCCTCAGCCTCTGATACAGAGACGCTCTCTCGAAAGGCATCTATTAAACGAATCGAAGGATTTTCATGCTCAAACTGTTGCGAAAGGTAGCCTATTTTTACACTGCTTCCGACATGACAAACTCCCTTATTCGCTATAACCTCACCTAACATCATTTTTAGTAATGTAGATTTCCCACTGCCATTCCCCCCTACAATTGCCAGTCGTTCTCCGAAGTAAACCGCTAAATCACTTTCCTTAAATAATGGTTTCTCAAATGCATGGCTAATGCCCTTCATTTGTACAACCTCTTTACCACTACGCTCAGCCATCGTTAAGGCCAAATTCATTTTCTTTTTTGTTGTTGGCCTTTTCACACGCTCTATACGGGCTAGTGCTTTTTCCATACTTTTAGCACGTCTGTGCAAGCCAGCATTTGGCGGATTCGCTTCATTGGCCCACTGCTTTAAGCGCTTTATTGTTTCCTGCATTTTTTTAATTTTCTTTTGCTGCTCTTCATATTGAGCAAATTGTTGTTCAAGCATAGCTTCCTTTTGTTCAACAAATGCATCGTAATTGCCAATATACGTAAATGCTTCCCCATCCTCAATCTCAATGATTTTGTGCGCCATCTGATTCATAAATTGGCGATCATGAGATACGACAATAACAATTCCTACAAAGTTTCGGACATAATTTTCAAGCCATTCAATTGCCTGCATATCTAAATGGTTCGTCGGTTCATCTAATAGTAAAATAGAAGGATTACTTAACAGAATTTGCCCAAGCATGACCTTTGTTTTCTCCCCACCACTTAAGCTACTAAAAGGCTGCTCAAGTAATGGCGTAATACCTAGCCCATTTGCAATCATGGCTAATTGCGCATCAATTTCATAGCCACCCTGTAGCATAAACTGTTCCTGCACATGACCATATTGTTGAAGTATCTTATCCGTTACCGCTGACTGCATCTCTTGCTCCAGTTTTGTCATTTTTGCCTTCAATGCGTATATTGTCGCAAATGCCTCCTCCAGCACTGCCCTTACTGAGTACGTAGGATAATGCGGAATTTGATGTAAATAACCAACTGTTGCTTCCTTACTTTTTATGATACGCCCCTTATCTGGTGTATCCAATCCAGCTAATAACTGTAATAATGTCGTTTTTCCGCTGCCATTCACGCCGACAACAGCAACATGCTCCCCTGTATTTACTTCTAATTGAAGTCCTTCAAATAAAACGTTCCCACCAATAATTTTTTGTATTTGTTCAGCTTTCATTTGCATCGTTTTTTCCTCCAATGAAACGCGGGAAAAACATCTTTAGACACAAAAAAGACTGCTCCATTAACAAGCAGTCTTTTTCTAATTTGTTTGTGAAAAAGAATGGTTAATCCGCTACGTTTAATATTTGATTTTGCTTAAAAATGGACAGACCTATCCCGTTGTTCGCAAAATCGAAAGTAATCACACGTGCAAAATACATAGCTGTATCCACTTTTACACATGTTTTCGTAGCGTTTTTATTCATTCCTTTTCACCTCCGTTCGTAATAGTTAGTTTTATAATACCATAATTCCGATAAATTGGAAAAGGAAAAATTTTAAACCTCCATATTTTTGTAAATATACAAAACTCCTGCTGTTATATATTAACAATAAAATGGAAATGTTTTCTCTAAATATTCCAATATTATAATACACGTCTCAATCAAATTTTAGATTTAAGCATACATAATCTGGATCAAACATTACCAGGCGAATGGCAGTTAAAAAACGGAGCGCTTTACAAGAGTGATGCTAAAGTGGCAAACGAAACTGCCATCATCGATAAAATAGGTGAATTATCCCAAGCAGCTATCACTATTTTTGCTAACGATACACGTATTAATGCCAATATTATCGTGAATGGGCAGCGTGCTATTAGGACAACTGCCGACCCTAAAGTAGCGGAGGCTGTATGAAGGATTGTTCATTAGGATGAAAACTAATGGGCAATCTTCTTCAAATATGCACAAGGGCTCGACGCTAATTTTATTCAATTCGGGTAGGTAATATTGTAAAAATCCACTACTTTCTACGTTTTCACCTTTTTCACAAACATTTTGACAAACGGAACAAGAAAGATGGATACAACCAATACGCGGAATAACTGAAAAGTGGTGACGACCGTGACATTGGCATGTACAGAGGAGGCAATAATCCCCATTTGGTCAAGCCCTCCAGGTACAATACTTAGAAAGCCTGTACTAAAATCAAGATTGTACAATCCCTTCATAACAAATGTTAAGCCATATGCCGCTCCAATAAAAATTCCAGCTGATACAAATGCATAAAACACATGCTTCTTGGACAAATGTAAATCCTCTTTTTTCAATAAGAGTCCAATATAAATTCCAAGCATTAGTTGCGCTATATGAAGTAATGATAATGGTAATTTTGGCACCTCTATCCCTGCTATATTAATGCCCATCAAGAAAAACACTGGACCAAGCATATAGCCTGTTGGTATTTTTACCTTTTGAGCAAGCCACCCTGCAACGCTACACAAAATAAGTAGACCCATTAGGCTCCATGTATACGCTCCGTCTATCACTACCCCAACGCCACCAGAACCCGCAACCATTAAGGGCACAAAGCCGACAATCAACAGAACCCGTAAAATTTGAAAGAACGTAATCACGGCCATATCCATATCCCCTTGCTCCTCTGCAAAGGCAACTACCTGTGACATTCCACCAGGTACACAGCATGTCAACGCGGTCGCAAAATCTAAATCCGCTCGTTTTGCTACTATATAACTAACGGCAAAAAACACAACGATAAATAATACATTTAAAACAATCATACTTCCTAAAAATTGTTTAATATCCTGTACTGCTTCTGGTGTAAAAGCAAAGCCAATCGAATACCCCGCAACGATTAAACCAAAATTACGAAAATATCTATGCCATTTCAATTGTACTTTTGTCGACAACTGCACAATAAGTACCGCGGTTATGGCTCCAAGTAACCATGGCATTGGTATATGTAAAAAATAAAATAATAAGGCACCTATAAATCCAATACATAATGTCATAAACATTTGCCTGTCAAAAATAAACATAGAAGCATCCCCTCGTGACTGATAACACTATTATGCAGCGAACCTACCCATTTTTCCACTTCACCATATTTGACAAGGTTCTATATCGTAAAAAAAGAACCTGTTATCCATAAAATTCAACCTCTTATTCAAGAAATTCTTTAATCCAATTTTTTCTATGCTACATTATTATTACCTGATTCAGTGTTTCGCCATAAACGGAGAATAGCAAAGGAGGCCTCCAATGAAAATTCACTTAACGATTAATAGCTCGCTAGAAGAAACAGAGGTTCACATACATGCAAAAGAATACAATGAGCAAATTGAACGACTAATGAAGCAACTCCAAGCTTCGCAAACAACGATGTTAGATGGTTACTTACAGCAAGAAATTCATTTGCTAAAAATCTCTGATATTTACTCCATTTACGCAGAGGGAGCTAAAGTATTTTTACAGACGGAAGAACAGGAATTTGAAACGAAACGTAAATTATATGAATTAGAAGCACAATTAGCGAAGGACTTCGCTCGGGTTAGCAAATCAACACTCGTCAACATTAATAAAATTGCCTCTATTCAAATGGGCACAATTGGCACAACTGAACTATTGCTCGAAAACGAAGTGACTATTCATGTGAGCCGAAAATATTTAAAAGAACTAAAACGCCACTTAGGTATTGGGAGGGACTCATAATATGAAATTTATTCGCATGATGACTATTGGTCTACTCATCTCACTTAGCTCTTCCTACGTCTTAGTAACATTAAGTGTCAAATCTCATAACGCTGTGATGTCAGGGTCTGAATTACTTGAGCAAATTATCATAGCCGCCATACTTGGAGCTGTAATAGGTCTGCTGTCCATCATCTTTGATATAGAGCGTTTACCTTTTATTATTCAGCTTATTCTACATTTAATTGCCGTTACGCTGTGTGTTATAATTGCAGGCTATTTCGGGCGTTGGTTTGAGCATTCCGGCATTAAGTATGTTCTTATAAGTGAAGCTATTATTTACTTAATCGTTTGGTGCATCCTTTTTGTACTTCAAAAAAATGATATTGAAAAAATCAATTATGAAATTCAAAAAAGAAAGGAATAAACAATATGTCCTTTGCTATACAAGTTGAAAACCTACGTAAGCAATACGGTGAACAGCAGGCCGTCAAAGGGATTTCATTTACGGTTGATCACGGTTCTCTATTCGCCTTTTTAGGTGCGAATGGTGCGGGGAAATCTACGACCATTGAAATACTTTGCACATTATTAAAAAAATCAAGCGGTACGGTGAAAATTAATGGCTATACACTTGATGAAAGTAACGACAATGCAGAAATCCGAAAATCCATTGGCGTAGTCTTCCAGCAAAGCTTACTTGATGAACGTCTAACGGTACGGGAAAATATACTTCACCGCGGCAAAACATATGGTTTATCGAAAGCTCAACTTGCTGAAAATTATCAATTTGTCTCCACCTATTTGCATTTAGAAGATATAGAAAAGCAAAAATACGGGACTTTATCAGGCGGACAAAAAAGACGTGCTGATATCGCTCGAGCCCTTATTCATCGACCTAAAATTTTATTTTTAGATGAACCGACAACTGGTCTCGATCCACAAACACGCCAATTCGTTTGGCAAGCTATTAAGCAGCTACAAATTGAAACGAATATGACTGTTTTTTTAACAACACATTACATGGAAGAAGCGGCAGTTGCCCATCAGGTTGTTGTCTTAAAGCAAGGAGAAATTGTTGCTGAAGGAACACCAGATGCTCTTAAAACAAAATATGCCTACGATTCTATGGCACTTGTCTTTCATCAAAGTGATGAAGGCAGCAAGTGGCTCAAGGACAATGCTATCTCCTATTCAGAAAATCTAGGTATATTCTCCATTCGAGTCGATTCGACACTTCAAGCTTTAGATTTATTAAAAAAGGCAGAGCCGCTTATTGCCTCCTTTGAAGTAATCAAGGGCTCAATGGACGATGTCTTTATTCATATTATGGCTGAGGAGGGTGTAGCGTAATGGAAGCATTAATAAGCTTAGTAAAAAGAAATAGTAAGGTTTTCATGCGTGATAAAACGCAAGTCTTCTACTCGCTACTTTCTGTCATTATTGTCATAGTCCTTTACGCAGTATTTCTTCAAAAGATGCAAGTTAATGCCATTGAGGAAGTGACTAAGGCTACTCCAGCGCTGATTACGATGGTGAATGAATGGATTGTTGCTGGTTTACTTTCTATGACCGCTGTTTCTACTACCCTTGCTTCGTATGGCATAGCTGTAAAGGATATTGAATCAAAAGCACAAGCTGATTTTTTAACGGCGCCCGTTTCGCGAGCAACTATTCAGTTTAGCTATGTATTAAATGCTTTTTTCATTGGCTGTCTCTTTTCCTTTATCGCCCTTGTTGGCTGTGAAATCTTTATCGTATCGACAGGCGGTGAGCTTCTAAGCTTCGCTGATTTCATTAAAATCGTAGGTTTACTATTCTTTTCTGTGTTACTAGCTAGTGTGTTTAATCTTTTTCTTGTGTTATTTGCTAGAACGCAACATTCTTTTTCAACTCTAAGTACAATCGTCGGTACAGCACTCGGTTTCTTATGTGGTGTTTACGTACCTATTGGTGCTCTTCCAAGCTTTGCACAAAATCTAATTATGTATTTCCCTATTAGTCATACCACTTTACTATTACGCAACGCCTTTATGGAAAGCTCCATTTCCAAGGTTTTCGAAGGCGCGCCTGCTTCACAGGTGGAAGATTATAAAGTCATGTATGGTATTGTCTATGACCTTCAGGGAAATATACTAAGTACTTCAACAAGCATTATCATTATTTTCGTCACAATTATTGTGCTGGCTATCGTATCTATCATTCTTTTTAAAAAGAAAAATAAATAGTTTTCAATCAATTATGTCTCGCCATAATTGCGTCCAAAAGTATTTAGACCTTGCTGAAAAAGTTAAACATTTTCACACATCGTTTATAAAGCGATGTGTTTTTTTATTGATTTCATTTAAACAATTTGTTATTTTAAATATAAATAAGCAAACAAAATTAATATTCGTTTGTTTTCAGGAGGATATCCAATGGATGTAAATGAATTGTTTTGGCAGGCTCCAATCCATGACATAAAAAAAGGCTACATCGGGGAAGAGACACACTTCACATGTTTACTTTGCGGAGAAAAAATTGAAAAGGGCATTATTTATCCACTTGAAGGTGTTTTCTATGAGGCAGAAAAATTTATGCAGCTTCATATTACAACTGCACACCAATCTGTGTTTCATTATTTAAATGGCCTTAATAAAAAAATGACAGGATTAACTGATCATCAAAGCCATATTTTGCGCCTATTTTATGAAGGCAAAACAGATCAAGAAATTAAAGAGGAACTAGAAATCGGTAGTGCAACAACAATTCGACATCATCGCTTTGCCCTTAAAGAGAAGGAACGACAAGCGAAAACTTTGCTTGCAATGATGGAGCTTTTAAAGGAGCAGGACCAAAAGGAAGATAGCTTTGTAGCCATTCACAAAACGGCTACAATGGTCGACGATCGCTATAATATTACGATTTCTGAAGAACAACAGTTACTGGATAAGTACTTTCCAAAAGGTATTGGCAAAGAGCTTGTCCGTTTTCCAAAACGTGAGAAACATAAAATTGTAGTACTTCGCGCTATCACAAAGCTCTTCGATAAAGCGAAGCAGTATTCAGAAAAAGAATTAAATACAATCATCCAACCGATGCATGAGGATTATGTGCAAATACGTCGGTATTTAATTGAATACGGCTTCATGGATCGAAAAGAGGATGGCAGTGCCTATTGGATAAAGTGAAACATGGTAAGAGAGGCTGATTTTCGAGTTGGGCGTTGCCACAGGACGTGGCATTCTTAGACTGCGTTTCTATTTCAGTCGGCGTTTGTCCGCCCTCTAAATGAAGATCAATTACTGCCAGTTAATGTGAGATAAAAAATAAGAAAGCAGGGTTTTCAATGGACCATAAGAAAGAATTAAAGGAAATGTATAAAGAAATGAAAATCGAAGCGGGTGTTTTTACAATGACCAATCAACAAAATGGTAAAGTGTTTGTTGGCAGCTTCAATAATTTAAAACGCTTAAATGGCTTTCAATTTTCGTTAAAAACAAATACACATACCAATAAAAAGCTTCAAGCCGAATACAACACATTTGGCGCAGATGCTTTCGATATTGAAGTTGTGGAATATTTGAAGAAAAAAGAGGAGGGCTATTTCGATGCCAAAAAAGAGCTAGAAAAGCTAGAACAAAAATGGCTCGACACGTTACAGCCCTATGGTGAACGTGGATATAATTCTTAAATAAATAAATGAAAATTTTTAATCTTTTGTCGTAGCATTTCTTCGACTGACCTGAGCAAACAATATCTGTCCTCTTCTCCTTGATAACTTTGAGAAGAGGGCAAATTTTTTTACACTATTATATGGAATTAAACGGTATTCACTTCTCTTTTGCGGGTATTCTTCCTCTTCGCGCGGGTATTTCCTCTGCTTCCGCGGGTATTCTCCTACTTCGCGCGGGTATTTCCCCTGCTTCCGCGGGTATTCTCCTACTTCGCGCGGGTATTTCTTCCTCTTCCGCGGGTATTCTTCCTCTTTGCGCGGGTATTTCCCCTTCTTCCGCGGGTATTCCACTACCTCATGCGAGTATCGCCATACTATGCTAGGAAATGCTAACCTGCGCTATCACTTTATCTCTTCTAATAAATTAATTTCCTGCTGAGCTTTCTTTGTTAACTTTCCGAAAACTAGTTCGTAGGAATGCTTAATCAAATTTTCTACTAAGTCCATGGGTACATCATCTGCATCCATATAGATTGAATTCCAATGTGTTTTATTCATATAGTAGCCTGGAATGATGCCTTCATAGGCTTCTCTTAACTCTTCCGCTCGATTTGGCTCACATTTCAAGGTGAGTACTGGTTTTCCTGTAGCATCTCCGCCCATCATCGCATACATTTTACCCCCGATATGGTAGCGGTCTGCTTCCCACTCTACTTTATAATCATGAGTTGTTCCATGAAGCTTTAGACAGTAAGCATGAATTGTTTGCTTGTTCATTTCTTGATCCCCTTTCCTCTCCATAATCAATATTTCAGTAGTGTTTCATCTCACCATCTTCAGCAGTGTAGTCTTCTACTGAATGAAGATAAAAAACACACGTTCGATTATTTTTAATTATAATCCATAACGTGTGTGTAGAGGAAATAATGTTATTCATTTTTTCATTTCACTATCTTTATTTAGAACCTCTGTCAAACATACCGATGACCTCTGTAGTTTGCAAAATATTGACAAAGGCTTTGACGTCTGTTTCCTTTATCGTACTTTTGACTTCAGCTAGCTGATAGCGTGTAATAACAGTAATTAATACTTTGCGTCCTTCGCCTGAATAAGCACCCTTCGCATCGATAATGGTTACACCTCGATGAAGTTTTTCAAGTAATTGCTGTTTTACTTCTTCGCCCTTGCTAGTAATAATCATTAGTGTCAATTTAATATGACTCGTATGAATAGTGTCGACTACTTTACCTGTTGCATAAATCGAGACAAGTGTAAGTAATGCTGCATCCCAGCTAAACACAAAGCCAGATATCGCTACAACGATGCCATTCATCGCAGAGATTAATGTACCTAGTGGAAAATCCCGTTTACGGCTTAAGAGCATTGCTATAATATCAAAGCCTCCAGAGGACCCTGATGCACGAAAAATAATACCTGTGCCCAAGCCCACAATAACGCCACCAAATAATGAGGCAAGAATCGGCTCTTGTGTAGCTTTATAAATCGGAATAACATATAAACTTACTGACAAGACAGTAACTGAAAGAATGGTATATCCAATGAATCGCTTCCCAAGCTTCATGACCCCTAAAATAAGCAAAGGCAAATTTAATAGTAAATTTAAAACCCCTGTATTGAGAGGTGTGATAATACCAAGCATGATGGCAATCCCACTTAATCCACCACTTAAAATTTCATGTGGAATTAACAAAAAATTATAAGCAAAGGCGACTAATATTGATGAAAGTGTAATAATGATCATATTGCGCATAGCGATTCCCCTATCAATCAATTATGCCTCGGCATAATTGCGTCCGGAGGCTTTAACTTGTTTTGATATATCTTTCCATTAGAATACCCAACTTTTCCGTTCAGAAAACCTATAGGATTACACGAAAACAACGATAATTATTTCTTCTGATATTCTTTTTTCTGCTCCTCTTTTAATGGTCCTTCCTGTTTCTGTCCTTCTTTATCCGCTACCTTATAAATTCGATCAAGCATTGCCGGATGTGTATAACGGAACCATTTTACTAGGAGCTGTGGATTTACCTCACTCAAACCAGATATCGTTAGCTTTTGGAACGCCGTAACAGCTGCCTCTCGATCATTTGTCATTGCAATTGCATATTGATCTGCTCTCGTTTCCTGATATCTTGAAACATAATTTGTCAAAGGATTTGAGGCAAATAATAAAACGGAAGTAATTAATAAAAACAATGGGTATGAACTTATATCACCAAGTTTATTAATTTTTAATACATGTCCATAACGTCTAATTACCCATCTTATACATTTTGCTGTCAGCCATAATCCTAGTACTGTCAACAAAAGGTACCCCGCAATACCAAAGTATATATGCTTTTCAACATAGTGTGCCATTTCATGTGCCATGATAAATAAGATTTCATTATCTGTTAGACGATTTAATGTCGTATCCCACAACACAATTCTCGAATTACTACCAATGCCCGTTACATAAGCGTTTAAGGCATTTGTTTTTGCTGCCATATTGACTTCATAAACATGCTCTGCTGGTATATTAGCTTGTGCAGCGATTTCTAAGATTTTCGCTTCCAGTTCCTTATTTTTCAATGGATAAAAATCATTATATAACGGATCGATGACAACAGGTTGGATAAACATCACAAATATTGTAAATGGAATTGTTAGAAGCCAAGCATATAGCCACCATCTTTTAGCACTTTTTTTGATGAGCCAATAAATGACAGATACGACGATAAGGCTCATGACAAAGTTGACCCAAAAATCAATGATGCCGTCTCGCATCCACGAAGAAAATACTTGTGTACTAATACCATAGCTCTTACTTATATTGTAGCGATAATAGTCAAGTGGGAATTGGACAACATAAAGCAAAAGTGATAATAAAAATAAATAACCTGCATTTTGTAAAAGCTTCCACTTTGTTTGAGACGTCGCTACCTTTTCAAAATAACGAGATACGCCCATTAGTAATATCATGAAATAGACTAACCATTCAAATGGTGTAGCAACAAAAAATAGGAAGTTCCTTATTTTAGAATATTCACCACTTAAGTATAATTCTTTTTCAGACATAAACATCACTGGGTCCGCAGCCGTTCCCTGCAACGCTCGCGGTATTGTACCACCACCGCTATGGAATATATACCAATACATACACAGCACATAAACACCGAATAATAGTAGCGCGACAATTCCCATTTTTTTCGCTATGTCAATTCCTCCCTTGTTCAAAGCTAAGTTCGTCCTATAGTAAGTGTAAGCCAAATTGAAAAAGTTAGAACAAACTTTTCTATGTTTTTATCCTTATTTAATTTCGAAAAAACTTCATCTCTGCAAATAATAGGGAAAAATTACAAAATATTTATTTGTCGATTTAACAAAATAATTAAAAATATTGCCACATATGACATAAAGCCATAGTCAGCAATAATAACATGGAATGGGAGCTATTTATCCCTAGAAGGGAGGATTGTACTTGCTAACCGAGTTACTGACAAAAGATACTATACAACTCGCGAATTTTGTAAGTACATGGCAGGAAGCTATTCGTTTGGCCGCAAGCCCACTATTACAGCAACATAAAATCGAAGAGCACTACATAGAGTCCATGATCCATTCCATTGAAAAACACGGTCCTTATGTAGTCATTACCCCAAAAGTCGCCATTCCACATGCACGACCAACAGATGGTGTCAAAGAATTAGCCATGAGCCTATTAAGCTTGCAAGAACCTGTCTTATTTGGTTCTGATAAGCCGGTTTTCCTCATTATCGTTTTAGCTGCAACTGATAGTGCATCTCATTTACAAGCATTGGCCGATTTAACACAAGTTTTACAAGAGCCCAGTCAAATCGACAGCATCATCGCCTGCCAGTATATAGACGACATTCTGGAAAAAATACAACATTTTATGGATAAGGAGCAAGCAGGATGAAAATTTTAGTGGTGTGTGGGAATGGCTTAGGCAGTAGCTTCATTATGGAGTTGAATGTTAAAAAGGCGTTGACTGAACTTGGCAAGGTTGCAGAGGTAACTCACACTGATTTAGCATCTGCCAAGGCGGAGAAAGCAGATATATATATAGGTGCAGAAGATATTGTCAATCAATTAGTTAAAGGGAAAGGTCACATCGTAAGTATCATCAATATGATGAGTATTTCTGAAATTAAATTAAAACTTGAACCGTTATTATAGGGACTTCTTTTTAAAAAATTTGGATAGGATGAGGTGTTGGTATGTTAGATGTTATCATGAATGACATTTTAGGAACACCAGCTATATTAGTCGGCCTATTCGCTTTTATCGGTTTATTAATCCAAAGAAAGTCAGCTTCAACAGTTCTTTCTGGTACGTTAAAAACGGTTATGGGCTTTGTTATACTTGGCGCAGGTGCAACCGTTTTAATTGGTTCTTTAAATCACTTTAGTAAAATGTTTGATCATGCATTTAATGTTCAAGGGGTTATCCCAAATAATGAAGCGATTGTAGCAGCCGCTCAAACTAATTTCGGAACATCTACTGCCATGATCATGGTTTTCGGTATGATTATGAACATTTTATTTGCGCGCTTTACGCCCTTAAAATATATATTTTTAACTGGTCATCATACATTATTTATGGCGTGTTTAATTGCGGCATCACTTTCGGTTGGCGGTATGAGTGGCACACCTCTTATAATCGTCGGCTCTATTTTACTTGGTCTTTGCATGGTAGTATTCCCTGCCATTTTACAACCAACTGTTCGACAAATAACTGGTAGTGATGACTTTGCTGTGGGTCACTTTGGAAGCGTGGGTTATTATGTATCTGCGAAAATTGGGCAACTCTTTGGCAACAAGGCACAATCAACAGAGAATATCCGAGTTCCTAAATCTCTAGGATTTTTAAGAGATACATCTGTGGCCGTTTCCTTAACGATGAGTCTATTTTTTATTATTGTTGCCTTGTTTGCAGGTCCATCTTATATTGAGTCACAATTATCTGGAGGTTCAAACTTTATTGTCTTTGCCATTATTCAAGCTATTACCTTTGCCGCTGGTGTCTATATCATTTTAGCTGGAGTACGAATGCTGATTGCCGAAATTATTCCTGCCTTTAAAGGGATTGCAGATAAACTTGTACCAAACACAAAGCCTGCATTAGACTGCCCTACAATTTTTCCGTTCGCTCCAAATGCAGTGATTATCGGTTTTCTGTTTAGCTTTGTAGCAGGCCTACTGTCTATGTTTATCCTTCCCCTCATAGGGCTAAAAGTGATTATACCAGGGCTTGTACCACATTTCTTCACAGGTGCGGCTGCAGGTGTATTCGGTAATGCAACTGGCGGTAGAATCGGTTCTATGGTAGGAGCATTTGCCAACGGATTAATAATTAGCTTTATCCCCGCTATTCTTCTTATCTTTATGGGGGACATTGGCTACGAAGGAACAACATTTGGCGATTCAGACTTCGGCATTGTCGGAATTATTATTATTAATGTATTAAAATTGTTCGGTGCAGTTTAATTTAAACAATTGGCCTCGCAAGCTCTTTGCGAGGCTTTTTTAATACCCAATAGTACTTATATCACGATATTACCATACCTTTTTCACTATAAATACAAGGGAAATCAATTGCATAACAAACTAAATAACCAGTTATCAAAAGTTTTCGAGGATGATTTGAACCCATTTCCCTGTAGTAAATTGTAAAAAAACTGATAATATTTAATGGTAAAACAAAAACGTTGTCTGACATCTGACTTAGGACAGCTTTTTACCGATATTCAATTTAGCCTTGGCGTAATTTCGTCGGGATTTTGAGAGATGGGAGTCTTCTGTATCTGTCGCTGTGCTTTCGCGCAAAAAACATTTGCCGCTACACTTTCGATACAAAAACATTTCTTGTTGCTGCTACGTTTGCACTACACACTTTCGCACAGTAAACATTGGCTGAATGAAGATAAATAATACATAAAATTGGAGGTATTTATGTTGAAAAAATTAATGATTAGCTTTTGTTTAATAGCTTTGTTACTAGCAGGCTGTTCAACAGCTTCACCAGAAAAAGCGAAAAATGACTATAAAATTGGCATCTTGCTCTCAGACGCAGGGCTTGGTGATGAATCGTTTAATGACTCAGCTTTTAAAGGACTTGAGAAAGCACGCGATGAGCTAGGTATTTTGTTTGATTATAAAGAGGCGCCTGATGGCAAGTACGAACAGAAACTAGAAGAACTGATCGCAGAAAAGTATAACGTCATTATCGGTCTTGGCTTTTCTGTACAGGAGGCTTTAGAAAAGACTGCGAAGAAATATCCCGACCAACAATTTGTCCTTATTGATGGACAATCAGATGTTGCAAATATCACTTCAATAACTTTTAAAGAACAGGAAGGTAGTTTTTTACTTGGTATGGTTGCAGCAATGACGAGTAAAACTGGAAAAATAGGATTCATTGGTGGCGCAAATTTCCCTGTTATCCATCATTTCGAAAATGGTTTTATTGAAGGCGCACAATATTTTAATCCAAAAATCGAGATTATTAGTGATTATGCTGGCTCATTTGATGATCCCGATTCTGGTACCTCAATCGCAGAGCGTTACATAAAAAATGACGTAGATTTTATTTATCATGCAGCGGGATTCACAGGCTTTGGCGCCATAAAAAAAGCTGAAGAAATGGGCATATATGCGGCAGGAGTTGATATTGATCAATTTTACATTGCAGAAAAAACTGTCGTAACATCCATGCTAAAAAATGTCGACCAAGCTGTTTTTAACATGGCTAAAACATTAGTTGAGGACGGAAAAATTTCCGAAAAATCGTTTTCATTCGGTTTATCTGATAACGGGGTCGGACTTGCGGATATACGTATTATTAAACTTACACCTGAGCAACAGACTGCTATTGAAAAAGCAAAAGAAGATATTGTTTCAGGTACAATTAAAGTTACTGCAGAAAAGGGGAATAGCCAGTGACACTACGAAAAAACTTATTTATGACCATACTTATACCCATCGTTCTCGCAATGACTATGATTGGTTTTATAATCGTTCAAACATTTGATATACAAACAACTGCACAAGACGATACAGAACTTTTACTGGCAGTGAAAGAACTTGAACAAAGTTTAGTTGTAGCAAGCCAATCATTAAACAACTACACTTTTTTAGATAGTGAGGCCAATAAAAATGAAGCTCTTTCAACTTTAAAAGAAACGAAAGTAAATTTAGAAAAATTCTCAACTATTGCAAAAATATCTGAGCACAAGATTATTATCAAAAAAATCGAGGGTAAATACGACGAATTAGCCAAAGCTTCAGAAGCAGGATTTCTTGCTCACAATCGTCCTGAGATAAAAAAACAAGCTATAAGAATATCCGGTATCTTGAACGATATGTATCTACTGAAAAAAGAAACAAATGAATGGTATAAAGAAATGAATGATTTGGCAAAGCAAAAAATTTCTTTTATCTCCACAACAACAATAATAGGAAGTATTCTTTTAATGATTGCTACTATCATTTTTTCGTATGTCGCAACGAATAGAATTACAAATCCGATTAACCGAATCGTGGAATGTGCACAATTGGTGGCTGCAGGTAATTTGACAATTGACACCTCTTCTCTCCCCTATAAGAAAAGCAGTCGCAATGAAGTTGATCACCTGACTGAGAACTTTTCCAAAATGATTGTTAGCTTAAAAAGCACCGTACAATCCATTGATGTTGTAGGTAAAAATGTTAGCCTATTTACACAAGATGTTACAAGCTATATGGAAAATGTTAATGAGGGCAGTCAACAAATTGCTACATCCACGGATGAATTAGCAAAAGGCAGTCTAACTATTTCAGAAGATATCCAATCAACGGCTATTCTTATGAATACGATGGCAGATCAATTTACAACTGTTCAGCAAACAAGCGAGCAATCAGCAGCGAACGGTAAACAGGCACTTACTGCAGTTCAAAATGGTCGTAGTTCACTAAAAAATCAATCTTCTATTGCGAAGGATATTTCATCCACTTCGATGAACATTAAAGAGGCCGTTACTCAATTCTCTCAATTCACAACTGAAATTGAAGGTGCAGCTAATGCAGTCCATGCTATTGCTGATCAAACAAATCTGTTAGCATTAAATGCTGCCATCGAAGCGGCACGTGCCGGAGAAGCCGGAAAAGGATTCGCCATTGTGGCAGAGGAAGTCAAAAAGCTATCTCATGAAACAGAAAAAGCAACTACTTTAATCTCTTCCATGGTTACACATATAGAAACAGGTATTACACTCATTCTTTCTACAGCAGAGCATGGACATCAGCTTTCAAAAGAACAATTACAATCGATGAACGATACAGAAAAGTCATTTGAGGCGATTGCAACTCATGTTTTAGACATTAATGATCAGTTACAGCACCTGACGAAGGATATGGAGCAAACAGGAGAAATGAGCCAGCAAATGAACAGTGCCATTGAAAACATTTCAGCTATTACAGAAGAAACAGCAGCAGGAACAGAGGAAATATCCGCTTCTACCCAAGAGCAGCTACACTCCTTCCAGAAAATTAGTGAAAAGGTATCAGATCTTCAACAAATGACAACCGAATTGTCTGTAGAACTTAAAAAATTTAAATTATAAAAATCAGAGTATGTTTAGTACAGACTTTGCCATCTGATTAAATTCATATTAAAAAAAAGAGCGTGTTTTTGAAAAAACACGCTCTCAGTTTGTCGACAAAAGAATACATATATAAGCAAAGGTTAATTTTCACTCCTAATTGGCGCTGCCCGAGAAGTCGCCCAACCTCTAGACGTTTAACATATGTCATCTCCACTTTTGTGATAGCTAATAATTACTGAACAACCAAACAATTTGCGAAAAGAGAAATAGATGAAGCATAGTTTTTTAAGGAAACGGTATTACTATCCATCCTAAAGTGAAATAAGATAATATAAATGTCATAAAAAATAATACAATACTTAATCCCCATAGCCCTAATGAACGACTTTTTTTAGAAAATAATGCAATGACACTAAAAGGAGCTGCCAGATAAATTAACACATAGAGATTATTTTTCGTTATATCAATATTCGTTAATAGCGTAATATTAAGGAATAGAAGTAGGCATATGCCACTAATGATTCCAAACCATCCAGCTGTGACGAATCCCTTTTCAAATCGTTTTAACGTGACCAGTTCCATAATTTCACCTCACCTACTTTTAGATACCGTACAATATTTCTGTTTTCCACTGATGCAAGAACATCCTTTTTCGGTCCTGTTACAACAACCCCATAAGTCTTTACACCATGTTTATTAATGTAAGCAATACGCTCCGGCAATGCTAAATTTTTCGCGCTAGAAATCACTGTCGCAAGCTCTTCGTGCTTCTCTATAGTCTTTAAAATATCTGTAAACACTTCTTCATTTGACGCTGCATTGCGAAATGGTGACCAAGTTGAATCATCACGTTGCACAGGATAGCCAATTGGTGAAACAACACCGCCATCTTTGCTTAAATTTGTTTTTTCTACACCAGTATCGACAGCAGCCCAAACAACATCTACATTAGGCATTGCATCTTCAACTTCTTTAACTGTCATAAGATCATAAAAAGAAATATAAGCTTCCACAACAGTTTCATCAGGTAAACCGTCAAGCACCCTCCATTCCCGACCAGCATCCAGCATCAAATTCCTGTTTTCAGGATGTATTAACCAAGGATTAGTTTCTGTTGGATGTTTTGGTGCTACTCTTTCTAAAGATGTTGTCACTTCTTTTTTAGATAAGCTACCAAGGAAAAAACTTAAATCGTAAGCATTCGCTTTATAGTCTTCCTCTCCTATACGCTTATATTGCTCGAAAGCAAGCTTCATGGAAAATGGCGTAAAGGACATATCAAACTCTATTTCTTCCAGTGATGTATTAGGCTCTGTAACATACAGCGTTTTACTTGCTACATCCATTAATGTTTGAGAACTTGTACCAAAGGCGTAATACATTAATGTCAACATAAAACTAATTGGCACAATCAATAATATCATCGTTAAAGTTGAAAAAATCAGCTTCGACTTTGACGTAAAAATTGTTCTTTTAATAGCTTTTTGAAATTTACTTTGATCTTTTACATTTGCAATTTCTGCTTTGGAACTAGCTATTAATTTTTCATAATCATCCATTTTGTTGTCTCTCCTTTTCTATTAAAGCTCTCATTTTTTTCCGTCCTCGTAATAAATGGCTTCTGATCGTGTTTAATTTTAAATCTAAAATATTTGCCGCTTGCTCGTACGTACAATCATGCACATCACACAGCATAATTGCCTGTTTTTCATAAGGTGCTAGATGATCGAGTAAAGAAATTAACGAATGAAAAGAATCCTCACTTACCGCGATAGTTTCTGGTGTCGTAAAGGTTGAGCGTTCAAGGTCATTCATTAAATCAACACGGCGCTCTTTTCGTATGTAATCAATATAAGTATAGTAAGCTACTTTAAATAGCCATGGTTTAATGTCTTGGACTGTATTAGAGAGTAATGTAATATGTGCTTTATAAAAGGTATCCTGCATTAAATCCTCTGCTAATGTCGTATTTTTGCATAAGGAATATAAGTACCGATAAATATCCTTTATATAACGTAAATAAAGCTGTTCAATGTCCATTTCTTCCCACCTTTCAATCTATCCTCGTTTTACAAATAGAAAAAGTTGCACTAATTTAATCTTTTTGTAATTTTAAGTCAGGTGTGTATTACAAAAATAACGAAACGACACGATAATGTGAAGAGATAAAGTGGAAATGCAAAAATTATATAGATAAAAAAGAGATGTTCTTAAAGCCATTTGTAGACTTTGAGAACATCCCTCGTAATCATTAGTTACACAATATTTAATATGGAATATCAGAAATAAGCTTTAACATTATTCAACATTTTAAGATTTTTCTATGTACAGAACAAATCAAGAGGGAGCATGTTCTTTCAATTAATAAAACATGCTCTCTTTAATAAATTGTTTTACTAGACATGTGGAAATAAAAAGTTAAATACAAGAACGAAAATAATAAACCTTGTAATATAAAAAATCCTTCACATTGAATATTAAACAGCCCGTAATTCTTCTTCCCCTTGCATAACCTGCGTATTCATGTTTTCTTCTCTACGCTGACATATGTTATTCCAAATAAGAGCCGCAATAACAAGTAGGGTACCTGCTATATCAAAGATTGTTATTTTATATCCTTGTATCAACATAATGATCAATGTAGTAATGGGAACGAAATTAATAAATAAAATTCCATTAATCGATGATAGGATTTTCACACCATAATTCCAACTAAGCAATGCTACAATCCCTGGTAGTGTCATCATAAACAATAAATCATATTGAATAGCAAAAATCGTATCCATACTTGGAACGGATACAACCCCTTGCATCGTCATGATCATTGTAAGAATACCTGTTACAGCTGTGCCAAATACACATGTTAATGTTGAATAGCGCAGAGTAGACCACTCATTAAATGTTTGACCGCCCATTGTATAAATAACCCATCCTATAACACCAATTAAAATGAATGCGAGCGAAACTAGATTATGTTTTAGTGTAAGAAAAAAACCCATATCGCCTTTTGTAATAACAAAAATAGCACCCACAAAAGCAATGCTCATGCTGCTAATCATATACTTCTTCGGTTTCACATGTTTATATCCCCACATAATAGCAATCGAAATCATTGGCATGAGTGCCTCCATAATCGATGCCACCATCACACCAGATTTCCCCATTAACATCTGACCTAAGAAAACAAGCACGTTGTATACAGTAAATGCCATGGTCCCAAAAAAGACGAGCAGTTTACCTTTCCCTTCTAGATGAAATGCTTTCTTCCCTTCTTTCATCCATAATAAAAAGACTAATACAATCGATACCGCTCCATATCGAATAGTTGAAAAATAGAACGGATTTATATATTCAAGTGCATGATCTGCTACTGGAAACATGGCTCCCCATGACATACTTGCAATTAAACATGCGATCACACCTACTATTATTTGACTTCTTCTCACTGTTTTTCCTCGTTTCTATTTAACTACTATGAAATGCACAATGAGAATTATAAAAAAGAAAATACATCACGTAAAATGATTGAAAGTGATATTAACTATCATTTATAATGATAGTTTTTAAGGGGGTATGCTCGATGGAACTACGAGATTTACAGATTTTCAAAAGCGTCGCAAATTACGGGAGCGTTAGCCATGCTGCAAAAGAATTAAATTATGTACAATCCAATGTAACTGCACGTATTAAGCTATTAGAAAAGGAGCTCCAAACACCGCTTTTTTATCGCCATAAAAAGGGGATGACATTGAATCCAGAAGGGCGCAAAATGCTTACATACGTTAATAAGATTTTGCAAGATGTCGATGAAATGAAACAAGTATTTTTAGATAGTGATACGCCGACTGGTACATTAAAAATTGGTACAGTAGAAACTGTGAGTATATTGCCAACCATTCTAGCTTCTTACTATAAAGGGTATCCAAATGTCGATTTAACGCTGAAAGCAGGTTTAACTGAGGAACTTATTAAAGAGGTAGCAGATCACCAATTAGATGGTGCATTTATAACTGGACCGATTAAACATCCAGTTGTAGAACAATATGATGTGTATACTGAAGATCTCGTTCTCATCTCACAAAACAAATCCTTTCGAATCGAGGAATTTATGACTACACCAATCCTTGTTTCTAATCAAGGTTGCGGCTATCGTTCCAAGCTAGAACTTTGGCTTAAAGATGAAGGTTTACTACCAAAAAGAATCATGGAATTTAATATATTAGAGACAATTTTAAACAGCGTTGCAATTGGACTTGGAGTTACACTTGTACCACAGTCGGCCGCTGAACATCTTTCTACTACAGGCAAAGTTTATTGTCATCCAATTCCTAAAAAATACGGTACTATTTCAACCGTTTTTATACGACGAAAAGATGCATATATGACAAATTCGATGGAATGTTTTTTAAAAACAATTGTTGAACATCAGCATATATAGAGGCAGCAAAAGGCAGCCTGACTATTTCAGAAGATATCCAATCAACGGCTATTCTTATGAATACGATGACAGATCAATTTGCAACTGTTCAGCAAACAAGCGAGCAATCAGTAGTAAAAGGTAAACAAGCACTTGCTGCTGTTCAAATTGGGCGAAGTTCACTAATGAATTACAGCACCTGATGAAAGAAATGGAGCAAACAAGCGAAATGAGCCAGCAAATGAGCAGTGCCATTGAAAACATTTCAGCAATCACAGAGGAAACAGCAGCAGGTACAGAAGAAATATCTGTATCTACCCAAGATCAGCTTCTTTCCTTTCAAAAAATTAGTGGAAAAGTATCCGAACTTCAAGAAATGACGAATGCATTGTCTGTTGAGCTAAAAAAATTCACATTATAAAAAGCACGAAATCCCAAATAGCGAACACTAAAAAGTGAAGCTATTTGGGATTTTTCTTCTTACTAAAACGAAAAAATCTAGTGAATTTCTAACCATTAGATTTCAACTATTATAAAGTTAGGCCACCATCAACAAGGATCTGCTCCACAGCTTCCATACATTATGCTACCTTTGCATATCGCCCCTCTGAGGAAGTCATATTTTAGACACTAATTATTCTAAAATCTAATCATTTTAGGAAAGTAAAAGAGCTATCGTCAATAGTCATTTGATTGACTATGGAGATAGCTCTATTTAAGACAACACCAAATATAGAGATTTTTACACATCTACCTCTAATTTCAATGGGATACTTTCCTGATATTTATTATTAATCTTCCGTATCTACCGTTTGCAATATTCCTTGTGAATAGATAAATGACTTGCCATTGATGGTAAATGGCTCACTTAAATCAAGTCCAATTCCTTGAGCGAATTTGGGAAAGAGTTGGATAAACGTAACATCATTATTCACGCTAACTATAGATTGTTTCCCATCTGCCAACCGAAAGAGGCTCATAAAAACAGCAATCAGTTCATTTGCTTCTTGACGCTCCGCATGGGAATAGGATTGATGTATTCTAAGAGCTGCCTTTTGCTCTGGTGTTACAACACGGGAGTTTGGATTATCCCATATCATAGGACTAAAATTTGAGTTAAAACCTCCCCCAGTTAAAAATGTCCCATTAAGAGGTTTTCCATTTACCAAGCCTAAATGATAGTAAGCTCCATTCACAATATTGATGGAATTAGTTTGTTTTTCAACGAGCTGTGTTGGATTCATCCCTCTACGAATATCGTTACAGGACTGTACTAATTCGGCATAACTTTTACGTGACGCTTCAATTTTTTCTAGTTTAGAACCTGTTTCATCAACTTTCATTATTTCGAAAGTCTTTTGATTTTGATTTACTCGAAAACTAGAAATTGTCCCTAGATTCTTAAGTTGAATGGATTTTATTTCCATAAATTACTCCTCTATTAATTCTTCTTTTTCAGTAAAAACCTCACCGGAAGATTCATTTAGCTGGAGTACGCCAGATTGTGCACTTGCAGAATCTTCCCATAGTATAGTTAAATCTGGTTGTATATAGGCAAAACTATTAAATTTTGATGCTTGGAATCTAGTAAACCACCTTTGTTTTACAGGTTCGCCCCCAAAATTGTAGTTATAAAACCCTGAATCCATATAGTACCCAGACCCACTCTGCTTAAATAAAGCAACACTAGTTGTACTATAAGTCATACCACAGTTTGTGCAAATATTCCAATTTAGTTTAGCTGCTGTAACAACAGCTGTATCGGGAATAGAACTTACATTTCTCAAATCCCAATAACCATAATCAGACCATTGATTAAGGCTATACGTATAGATCGTAGATGGTGAACTTGAACCAGCACTATAAGTAGACGCTGCTTCTGCATTTTGTGGCATGGCTAATACTAAAAATAATGCAAAAATTGAGAAAAATGAAGCTATTTTTTTCATAATATGATTCTCCTTTTTTATTATTTTTATATTAATGCTATGATTAATATTTAATTGATACAAAACATTCATCTCACATCTACTTATCTGTAAACCATTTTTTAGTCCATCTAATTCATTAGGTGTAACATGGCTAAAAAGTCTTTTACTGACTCAAGAAACATCATATCTAATAGAATCTGTTTATACTCGTTAATGAAAGACAAGGAGTATACATATTTATATGTCCTACTCTTGTGGCAGACAATAAGCCCTTATCTACTATCCTAGGTAAAAAGGATCCATTGTTCGTCCTTTCTGCCCTTCTTCTAAAAAAATATCCAACAATTCATTCGATTTAACAGGATGATTGATTCTCCAAATCACTTCTATGAACTTCATTTACGTTTCATATAAAAATTACCCATATTTTTACAAAAATATATTCATTACCATAATATGGTATGTTTCTTTATTATACTCTGCCACACATTTATAGTGTCGTCAATATACTATATTTCATTATTTAGTAAAAAACGCGAGGATATATTGGATATTAATAGAGATAATCTAACTTGTTGGAATCAGCAGCACATGAAGAGGCTGGGACTAAACTGGTTAAAATATTAAAAAGCGCGAGAAATCAATTTTAGAAACGATGATTTCTCACGCTTTTCTGATGTGAATTTTATTAATTTTGCTTTAAAAATATACTTATGTCCCAGCCTCTTGTATTTTCATCATATTTTTATTCAACTAACATAAATACTATTTTGCATTTTCATCTGGTTGATGAATACCAAATATATTGCCTTCGGTATCAATATAGTATCCTTGCCACGCCATTCCAGGGAGAGCATATTTAGGCATTGCGACCTTGCCGCCGTTCTCAAGAATTTTTGCTTCTGTAATATCGTAATTTTCAACACCCATTGTACAAGCAAACCCATTTAAAGCTTGGTTTGCTTCTGGAGGAGCACTTTGACGTTGCATTAAAGCACCGTTGATTCCAAGTTCATCCTCATCACCAGTCACAGCTCCAAAGTAAGGCATTCCTGCATAATCACTCCAATCTTGAAATGACCATCCGAATACCTCTCCATAAAACGCCTTTGCTCGTTCCATATCACTAACATGAATTTCGAAATGAACTAATCTTCCCATGATACCCTCCTAATGATTCAAAAATTGGTTGTTTTTTTTTATTATAAGAAGTGAAGGAAATAAAATCAATTTATGGAGGATTTGATTTGGTGTTAATATCTATGCTCGCTCTTTCTTCTTTTAATTTACCAGCCCTTTATTATATTCAATCCACTTTTCCATTTCTCTCTCCACGGCTCTATTTTGCCATTCAAACCAAATTCCTGAGCATTCACTACAGTGACTGTCTACCCCATTTTTTTTATGCATATCTTTACATGTAAATAAAGTCTTTTTACGACAGCTGTAGCAGTAGATTTCTTTTTCTTTGTAAAATTCCATAGCAATCCCTCTCAATCTACACGTAATTATTTCCATTTTTTGAATAAAATATTCTTATCTGGACAAAGAGAATGGATTTGATGACACCTCTGCTAGAGCCTTTGAAATTTTTTATTAATAAAATATAAAAGAAGAGCCAATTAAAATTAGCTCCTCTACTTCAAAATATAATCTTTTTACATATTACATATAATTAGTGAAACTTCTTGTTCATTCAAAGAAGCAGTAGTTACTGGGGTGGATCACTTGAGTTTGGTGACCCCGCCAAAACTGGAGGAGCGGAGGAAGATAAGCGGGAAGTGTTCCACTGTGATTATTTTAAATACATAACTCGCTTATCCTTATTCCACTCTCATGCTGCCCTACTTAAATGTATCGCACATCCATTGATAAAATTTTTCCTTCTCCTCAAAATTTGGATAATGAGCTGACTCCTCGAAAGAAATAAACTCCTTTTGATCCGCTTCAATCCTATCAAAATAATTTTTTGCTGCATTAGATGAAGTCATAGCGTCGTATTTACCCATTACAAAATATAATGGTAGCTCAAGTTTGGTAACGATCTTAGGTAGCGGCTTATCCAAGGTTTCTTTTACAAGACGTTCTTGTGAATTAGCAACTCCATATGTATAGCGAATTGAATCTAATAAATTATATTCACGACTTAATAGTATATCGCCATCCGACATATTAATAAGTCTTGTAGCGCCGCCGTACTTATACACATAACCTCTTGGAGTCACTGCCTCTCCAGCATGTATTTTTTCAGCGACCCCCTCTAAGTACTTCACATCTTCTGCATTTCGGGCTTTTTTCGCTTCACTTATCGTATTATTCAAATTATCTATTTCACTTTCTTGCATATTGCTCATCTGACCAATCCCAATATAGGCTTCATATTTTTCTGGAGCTTTATAAGCAGCCATTGTTCCTAAGTATGTGCCGTAAGAATGACCTATTAGGATCACTTTCTCTTTACCAAATCGTTTTGAAATATAATCCGTAAGTTCTAATAAATCATCTACAAGTACATCTGCCGTTAAGTTAGAATAATCCTCATTAAAATGATACGATTTGCCGCTTCCTCTTTGATCGTAATTAACAACAGTGAAATCCTTTTCTAATAAGTCTTCGTACTTGACATAAGGAATTTCGGACATACTCGGTCCCCCGTGTACATATATAATGACCGGGTTATTTTGATCACGACCTCTAATCATAATTTGCTGTTTTGTACCATTGATCTCAACTTGTTCTAGAACACTTATACTGTTATCCCCTTTTATATTCGAAGTCCATGTCGGACGAAAAAGTGCTATTACCAGTACTATAGTAATAAACACTCCGATATATTTTATGAATCTCATTATGTTTTTCATCTCACTCAACTCCTCCTTACTAAATACTCTACAAATGAAAGGTAATATACTGAAGTGCCTTTAAGTCATAAATAAGGACAACAAATTATGACCTTTGGCTAAAAATAAGTGGCTGCAATAAAAAAGAGTGTAGACAAAGTCGTTTTAACTTTATCTACACTCTCTCCCTTAATGTTTCTTATCTTCTATAAGACTCTCTTCCATGGCTTTAATAATAGCGGCAGATCTGTTTTTTACATTCAATTTCGAATAAATGGTAGAAACATAATTTTTCACAGTTCCCAAGGAAAGAAACATCTTTTCTGAAATGTCTTTATTGGACAATCCTTGGGTTAAACATTTTAGAACTTTTATCTCTTGATGATTTAAATCATATAGACGATTCATAGATCCAAGGTCTTGATCCAAGTGTGCGTTATTATTTGATTGTATCTGGCCAAATACCTCTTTTGCTAATTGTTGAGGAATGAGGGAGCCTCCGTGATACACCATTTTAATTCCTTGAACTAAAAACTCTGGATCAACCGCCTTTAATATGTAACCCTCTGCACCAGCATTTAAGGCATTCAACACGTGAGTAACATCTTGAAAAGTAGTAAGTATGATCACTTTAATATTGGGCCAACGTTTCTTGATTTCTTCTGTCGCCTTTACCCCATCCATCACCGGCATTTGAATATCCATTAAAAGCACATCAAGGTTTTCCCTTTCGCATAAAGCAATTGCCGCTTCTCCGTTTTCCGCAGTTCCAACAATCTGAATGTCAGAAATACTTTCAATCACAATTTTTAAACTTTTTCTTAAAATCTCTTGATCTTCTACTATTGCCGCTTTAATCATTGTCATTAAACTTCCTTTGCCATAGGTATGGTACACGTTATCCTCATGCCATTATTCAATTTAGAATGAAAGTTAACTGTCCCCGCTAATGCTGATATTCGATCTTTCATTGAGCGTAATCCAAATCCTAAATTCAATTCATCACAGCCATTTCCATTATCTTCAATAATAACAATTAATTCTTCTTGTTTAAACGAAATATTTACTTTAATGAAAGTTACTTGACCATGTCTTTTTGCATTTGTAAGCCCTTCTTGGATACAACGAATAATAACAAATTTCACTCTTTCACTAACTTTTGTCGCTTCCCCTTCGACATTTAGTTTTATTTCGGTTGCTGTATGTTTCATAAAATCATCAATCAGCTCTTTCACTGATTCAACAAGCGTTCGATGACTCATTGGCGACATATGGTGAATTGTTTTTCTTATATCGTTCAATCCATTCCGTGCTAAATCTGAAATCTCTTTTATACTTTTTTCTGCTTCTTTTCTATCTGCCTGGTATAGAAAAGGAAGGGCATCTAAACTTGTTATGACGGATGTGAAAATATGGCCTACTGTATCATGCAAATCTTGTGAAACTCTATTTCTTTCTTCCTTAATCGTCAGTTCCTCAATCTTCTTTGAGTAATATTCCAAATCCTTGTTTTTTTCTTCAATAGAGATAATTAACTCTTTATTAGCTTTGTTGACAATGGTCATCCTTCCTAAACAAAACCCAATACCATAAAAAATAATAGTGTCAATGAAGAGTGCAAAGAAGTCCTGATTAGTGAAGAGACTGCCGACCCATGTACTAGCTAATACGACGAAAGGTCCTAACCAAATTAATGGCTTAATTTGACAAGCATAAGCAACAGTAAGGATAGGCACAAGTAAAAAACTGTAAGTCACTGATATATCATACTGACTCGATAAGTAAATAAACAAAGAACCCGTTAACAACACCTCAGCCATTAAATAATATTGGAATTTAATAAGTCCTGGCCGATAAAATAGATGAGGTATTATATAAGAACAACTAGCCCATAAAAGTAATAGCCACTTTTCAGAACCAATCGTACTCATATATATCGAGTAGCCATTAGAAGTAATCCATATCGTACGCATGAGAAAAAGAAAATAGTCCAACCAATACCATTTCCTGTGATCTATTATTGCTTTCAACTTTATTCCCCCGTCTTCGGTGTGTATACCATCTATGTATTTGGTTATATCTCCAAGCTACAGTCCTCTTCAAGAGATAAATTTTTTATAGAAAATTATCCATTATATGTATTTTTAATAAAAATAGATTTATGACATTACAATTTTTTCATTTTTAATTATACCATTTCCTTCCTAAGTCACCAGTTAGTTTACGTGTGATATTGTTGTCCTACTATGTTGTTACTGTTGTCGTTTAAAAAGTTCTCTTATTGCAGCAGGTAATAACTATTTATTGTCCACATCAGCAAGTTCCTCCACGCCGACATAATTCACCTATCCCCCTCAGGTAAAAAGTGGTTTGGAATGAACTCGCTTATACAGACCTAGAACGACCTTTTATTTATGTACATGGTATGGCGAAGAAAGCTGTACAAGAATACATGGTAATACAGTTGAAGCGAAAAAGTATTTAACAAAAATCATCAAAGAATCGTGCATCGAAATCGAGAATTTAAGAAAGCTAAAACAAATTCTAGTGAATGAGAAATAGCAATATCTTTATGAAATAGGTTATTTTCTCAACACCCCCTTCAGTAATGAGTTTTAAACTAGTGTAGCGATTATTATATTAGAATGATACTAAGTCAAAAGTTTTCAAAATCATCACCAACTTTTTTTCTCTTCATATTCTATAGAATCAGATTGAAAATTGAGGGGGAAACGTATGGGGATTGAATTTACTTCTCTCCATTGGATTTATGTTGTTTTTATTGTCCTTATCATTGGCTTTATGGTTAAACGTCGTGATACCACCCTCATTTGTGTACTAGGCATATTCATGCTAGCGATTGTTGCTACTGGTGATTTAACTTCTTCCATTAGTGGTGTTTTTAACAGCTTTATTTATGCCATTACAGAGCTGTTATCAACCATTCTTATTATTTCCATTATAGTTGCCATGAGTCGGGTGATGATGACTTCAGGTATTAATGAGGTCATGATTGCGCCTTTTACGAAAATTATTAAAACACCTGCACTAGCTTATTGGACGATTGGTCTATTAATGATGATTATTTCTTGGTTTTTCTGGCCATCACCTGCTGTTGCTCTGTTAGGGGCAGTACTCTTGCCTGTTGCTATTCGTGCAGGCCTCCCAGCACTTGGCGTAGCGATGGCGATGAATATATTTGGTCACGGGATTGCTCTATCGAGTGATTTTGTGATACAGGGGGCTCCGAAGCTTACTGCTGACGCAGCTGGTATTCCAGTTGGTGAGGTAGTAACTGCTAGTATACCACTTGTTATTACAATGGGCGTTGTTACAACAATTGTCGCCTATATCTTTCTACGGCGTGATATGAAGCGTGGATCATTGCATTTGAATGCCACAAATGACACAAATGAAGAAGCTGAACAACCGATTGCTGAAAACTTGCTGACACTTGGGCAAAAACGCTTTTTTGCAATACTGATTCCAATCGCCTTTATTCTCGATGTCATTGCTATGTCCATACTAAAATTACAAGGTGGAGATGCCACAGCTTTAATAGGTGGAACTTCCGTCTTTATACTACTTTTACTGTGCGTTGTGGCTCACAAAAAACAAGGGCTTGAGAAAACAACAAGCTATTTAATTCAAGGATTCCAATTTGGCTTTAAAGTATTTGGACCAGTTATTCCAATCGCGGCCTTCTTCTATTTAGGGGACTCTGGCTTCTCACAAATCATCGGTGACTATCTACCAGCTGCTTCACATGGTATCGTTAATGATCTTGGTGTTGGTCTTGCCGCGGTAGTACCGTTAACAAAGGAAATCGCGGTCATCACTTTAGCAGTCGTCGGCGCCATTACAGGATTAGACGGCTCTGGCTTCTCAGGCATTTCCTTAGCCGGCTCTGTAGGCAGTTTGTTTGGCAACGCGATTGGCGGAGGTACAGCAACCTTAACAGCGCTTGGGCAAATTACAGCGATTTGGGTCGGTGGCGGTACATTAATCCCCTGGGCATTAATTCCAGCCGCTGCAATTTGTAATGTTAGCCCCTTTGAGCTTGCAAGACGTAACTTAATTCCTGTAGCCATTGGGCTTGTTGTGACGACGATTGTAGCGGTGTTTTTGATTTAAATAAGGCTCCTTGATGTCCCCTAAAGTTAGTGTCAAAAATCTAACTTTAGGGGTGCAGGACCATATCTATAGTCCTTTTTCCGCGAGTCAATTTATTGCATGTACTATTAAAAATTCAAACGTGGAAAGTGTACACAGAAAAAAACGAGCATTATGGATTGCTCGTTTCACAGTGATTTTATGAGCATACAAATCAGCCATCTATCTAAAAAAATTTCAGATAGATGGCCATTAGTGGTACGAATAATCTTAAACTTGGAAGTAATAATAATGAGCGTCATTTGCTGCTCTATTCATTGATATTGCATAATTGTAAGCAGCACCAGTTACTCCAGCTGCTGCTAATCCGACTGCAATACCTGCACCTCCATTTATAGCACCAACAATTAGCGCAGCTATAGCTAATATGCCAGCACCAGATGCTGCACCAATATACTTCCATTCATAATCATTTAAATCGTTAACAGCATTTTTAAAATTTCCTAGGTTAGTTGCGTTACTAGTTGTTTTCTTTACATCTTTATATAACCAATTTATTGGATTATCAGGATTTGGTCTGCGTAATTGCCATGATTCAGGTGAAGTAAATTCGATTGTATATTCATAGTTTGTGAAAGTATCTTGTTTCATCGAAGATGCGAAAGCGCTAATATCACCAGATGTCGGTTCTTTCATTGACTCTTCTAAAGCTGCAAGTTCATTCAAATCTATTACTAATTTAGATGAATCATCGCCCTTAATTTGAGTTGTGAGAATATTTGAATTCTTATCAAATGTTGCGACCATCGGTTTGCCATTTTCAATTGACTCTACTATTCTAAAATTTTCATTATCTTCAATTACATTTATTTGAAGACTATCAAGGTATTCAATTGCTTCCTTATCAACCATACCTAATTCTGAATTGAAGTCCGAATTATCAATTATTTGTTTTGTTGTAGATAGGAAGTTGTTCCTTTCCATTTCTTTTGCGTTTGCTAGAACTGGAGCGATATTTGAAAATATAAGAACAGTAGTAATTACAAAAACTAAACTTCTAATAATTTTTTTCATTTTTTATTCTCCATTCATGTTATTTAGGGAATAGTTAAATTCCTCACACCACCTCACACTCCTATCTTATATCGATTTCCCCTATATTTACATATTACCATATAATTGGTTATATATACAGTATTAGGGAATATTATTTTAATTATTAATCGAGCAAAAATAATAAATTTAATATTAATAGGAATATCCCTACTAATAAAAAAATAAAACCTAATATATTATTATGCACATTTTTTTCCTTTTTATTTTTAAGTAATAAGTAAATACCGCAAGTTATAAATATTATAAAGAGTAAAAAAAATCCAACAATTGCTAACCATAACATTACAATATCACTCCATTCTTTTTAATATTAAAGTCTTGATAATATTTAAAGAGCAAAAAGAGATAATTCCCAGGTGCTTTATTTGCCTACTATCCACAATACTCGTTTGTTAATTATATCCTCATTTTATAAATTATAACTTAATAATTGAAAAAATTCTTTCATGGACTTATCCTACTTAATATGTCTCAATTGGAAACAGCTCTGGGTAATAATAATGACGCGGTTTCAAAAGGTAAGCATTAACTTTGGTTAGATTGCCAAACAAAATAAAAACCACTCATTTCAGAATGGTCTAATATGTTTTATATTGGAGGCGGAACACTAATTCCCTGGGCATTAATTCCAGCGGCTGCTATTTGTAATGTTAGCCCCTTTGAGCTTGCAAGGCGTAACTTATTGCCCGTGTTGATTGGTCTTATTGTTACAACCATTGTGGCGGTGTTTTTGATATAAAGATTTTACTACTAGATAACTTAGTAGAATATACAAGAGTTATAATTCAGCCCAAAAGTCTATTCACTTTTGGGCTGGTCTATTAAAAATTGATTAAATACTTTTGCTGTTTAATGATTAATCTCCGAAAGATGTAAGTACTACAACGCTTCAAAAATCACTCTATCAATTTCCTACCTTAATCGCCTAAACGGCCTATACTAAAATCTTATCACCAAAACTAGTTTTATCCTTTTGGAAATAAATAATAAAAGTCCTGTTAAAAATAAATACCTGACAGACGATATAAATTATAGATATGCCATAATTTACATGTTTTTGAAATGAAAGGAGAGTATAAATGGAAATGAATTTTATAGGTAGTATACGGCAAACAGTAAAATTTGCACAGATGAAGGACAAGGCCGAATCACAAAGCACACCACGTTATCCTGGCACCTATGATAATGATCCAATGAATATTACGACTAGAACAGATTGGAAAAAGATTGTACCTGTTTCTGACAAAGTAAAACAAGATTTGATTAATGTTGCGAGAGAAAGTATGGAGAAAACAGGGGGAATGGGAGATGAAAATAGCCCATTTTTGAAAATCAAACAGCAGTATTTAAAATCATTACCAGCAACTGAACGCCTTTCTGCTGCCTATACACTTGACCAAATTTTTACAAACGAGGCACAACGCCTTGTAGATTTTGTTAAAGCGAAAGACCCTAAATGGACTCATGGACAACCTGTAAAATCTGAAATTTTAGCAGAAGCATATAAAAGTCCAGGAGTAGATATTAAAGCGTAACCTCACTTAGTTAGCACAATTTACTTAAATTCAGGAGGAAAATAAATGAATAAACGTATTTGTTCTTTAATCGTAACAATGATGTTGATGTTTATACTGTCTACTTCTGTTTTTGCTGTGGAGGCAACACCTTCATCTGATGATACAGTCAGTACTTACGCTTCCAATTATTTTTCAGGTAGTACAGGCACTATGAACTCCTTGTCTGGAAAAGAATCTACAGTTTTTGATATTTCATCAGGCTCAATTGTTGATAACGCAAAAGTGAGTAGTGTGACACTAAATGTGAATGTAAGTAGTGGTAGTGAAGCATTTTATTTGAATGTAAAACATCCAGACGGTAGTGTTGTACAGCACAATATCACGGGTACTGGTAGTAAGTCGGTAACACTTACTCAGTTTAATGATAAAAATCCAAAGGGTACTTGGAAAGTATCTATAACTTCAACAGGTACCGTATCAACAGCCACAGCAAGAATGACTGTAAATTACACGTATTAAGCAATTGCTTAAAGTATATTTAATGAATTATCTAATAAATACACTTAAAGAGATGGCTCATTGCAGAAGCCATCTCTTTCTCTGTACCCTAACTCTCCGTATAATAGTTTCGCAAATTCTCGTGAAACATTTGCTGTAGTAGATGTTCACTAATTCCTAGAACATTAGCTTCTACCATTATTTGTTCGATCTTCATAGAGATTTGTTGAAGGTTAGCTTTCTTCACTTTACTAGACTTTTCAATGATAACAAATGCTTTTGAATGAGGCTTTATTGCGATAATGCCCCTTTTTTGAAGCTCCTTGTAGCTTTTATGGACAGTGTGAAGATTGAGGTTTGTTTGCCCTGCTAAATCACGAATCGAGGGCAGCTGGTCACCATTTTGCAAATTTCCTGTCGCTATTTCTAAAAGCAATTGCTGTGTTAACTGCTGATATAAAGGAATTTTACTACTTGGATCTACTTTTACATTCAATTGTCTACATATCCTTTCATAGTCTTTCTATAAATTAATGTAATTGTACATAGTGCTGAAGTAATCAACATAAATAAGGCTGTAATCCACTGAGAAATACCAAAAGTAAGCAAGCTGAAATGAAGAAGTGCCATGATAATCAATAGTGGTAATCCATATAGTAAGCTTATTAATACTGTTGGATTTGATTTAATAGCCTCTGATGGATTTGACCAATCAAGTAATGGATGCTTTTTATCATAAAGTGGAGACAATAAATTATAAGTAAAGACTAATAATAAAGTACTCAATAAAAACAATCCCATTATCATGTCGCCTTTACCGAATATCATAAGAATGATATAGCTTATTACGACAGATATTGTACTAATGCACGAAGAAATCACGGCTTTTGTCACATAAATTTTTTGTGGATCGAATGGTAACGTTTTGCTAGATGCATAGTATTTTCCTTCCCTTGAATAGGGTGTTCCACTAATATTGTTCATACAACTCATCAACAAAACCATATTTGAAAAAACGTAAGATTCATAGTTAGCAATCCAGTCAGTCTTAAGCATATTCATCTGAATAAATATTAAAAAAATTACTGTACAGATTGGCGTTAGAATTACCCCTAAAATGGCTTGTAATTTAAAATACGGTTCGGACTGGATAATCCAATATTCACGCTGCAAATAATTGATCCAAGTACTTTTAATGCTACTTCTCCAAACCTTTGTCGTTTTTTCTACCTTGTTTACAAGTGAGCCGTGTTCATAATATTTGGAGGCAATGATTTTTATAGTGGCATTAAACAATAAGAAACATAGTACAAATAATAAAATGAAATAGATGAAACTTTGTGAAGCAGATAATGGTAATATTGTCTCGAACAATGACTGTTGCATTGCAAAATGATAACCTATATCGAGAAAATCTGATATTGAAGCACTTAAGGAAGATATCGTTGAAACATCTAATTTCTCTAAAACAATGCGGATTGCATGATAATTTTTTATTAGAAAGTACAATATGGGGCTTATTCCAATACCTAAGACAACTGTCATCCTAATTAATAAATACACGGATGTGTTAATAAATACAGTTCGAAAATGATTCAAAATGGATAATATAAATAGAAGGAACAGTGTGATAACGACGTTCATCACAAGTAAAAATGAAATTGATTTTACAGCAACACCTAGCTTAAACTCTATTAGTAATATGAAAAATGTCGGTATTGATAGGATACTTACTACCATTATCGGTAAGACAACGCCACTTATTATTTTCGACTTCACAACCCGCTTCGCCGAAATGGGTAAGTGAGCAAATATAGAAAAATCACTTTGACTAAACACTACCGAAATAGCAAAATACGCTATCAATATATACGTGACTCCATTTGAAAGGAGGACATTGTAAAATAAAAACTCCTCTGGGGTCGCTATAAAATAGATTATTAGCATAAGCACAACATACTGAATCGCTACATAAATTATCGCAAGAAATAAGAGTACTTGAATCATTGGCTGCTTTGGCTTTGCATAAAAGGATGTTAAAAAGAATTTAATTAATGTCATGTTATCTTTCATTGGCTTGCTTCTCCATAAAAATGCTCTCTAGGCTTCCTTCTATTAACAAGTTCTCTACGCGCTCATGCAAAACGATTTTTCCATCTTTTAAAAATGAAATCGATTGACAAATTTTTTCTGCTACATCTAATAAATGGGTCGAAAAGAAAACAGTGCCACCATTAGCTACATACCCCTGCATACAATTCTTAAAAGCAATGACAGCAAGTGGATCCAGACCATTTAACGGTTCATCCATAATAAGGATAGGTGGACTAATAGTAAAAGCAGTAATCAACGCCACCTTATGAAGCATTCCATAAGAATACGTTCCCATCGGTTTATTAATATTTTTTTCCATACCAAAGATGTTAATGAAGCTTTGTAATTTCGCATCATCAGTCTTTTCATATAGTTTCAAAACGAATTGTATCCAATCATATGCAGCTATATTTGGAAATACATGAATGGTATCGGGTATAAAATAAAATTGTCTTTTATATTCGATTGATTGAGATTTGGGCACATTATTAATCATTACTTTTCCGCAATCTTCTTCTATTAATCCAGTAATACAATTTAATGTCGTTGTTTTACCTGCACCGTTTCCACCAACAAACCCTAATATCTCTCCCTTTTCTATCTTTAACTCTACACCCTTTAAAACCTCATGCTGTCCAAATGATTTCTGTAAATTATTGATCGTTAACAATCTCTTCACCCTCCCCAAATCAATTATGCCTCGGCATAATTATGTTGGTCACGCCGTTGTGTGTTGTTGTTGTTGTTGCTGTCGCTTTCGCACAGAAGACATTTTGCTGAAAGCAGTTAAAATTTCTTTTTCGCAATGAAATTATACATGATAACAATCATCAATAAAACTAGCAACAGTGTTACTGCAATACTGAAGCCATACCAAGCTTTCATGTCACCTGTCATCAAAATATTTGTTGCATACACACTATTACTGGCAGGATTAACAACGTCTATGAATGGATGTAAGCCAGCGCAGAAACGACATATTAATAGCACAACGATACTTATTAGAGCAATAAATGCCAAGCTATTAAAAAATGTACTCATCATAGCAACAAACGTGATAACGAATAATAGCCAAACACAATAAAATGCTAAAGCCAATAATGTCTGCGTAATCGGTACAGTGGTAAATAAATAGGATGTATATCCATAGGACATTACATAACCAAGGGCAATACAGATAACAGCTAGCACATAATGAATAATGATTTTACTGTTTAAGTAAGATGAGATAGACACCGGCCTTGTAAGAATAAATGCCATCATACCATTGGCCTTTTCCCCCTGAATAATGCCCATCGTTGCAACAGCTAGAATAATAATGCCTAATTGGTCAAACTGTGAATTTAGTGTTGAGGCAAGCACCTCTCGTCCCTCTGGATTTGCCATTGTAGAATCAATCATAATGCCATTCGATTGTAAAATAACCGGCATATAATACATCACAATCGGCTGAGTTAGCCCTAGTAGGATGAATACAATTGGTAGCCACACTACTTTAAAATCCTTTGTCATTTGATGTATTTCTTTTTTACTTAATGCTATAAAAGAATTCACTCAATCACACCACCAATTCTAAAAATATTTCTTCTAGACTTTCTTGAATGCCCATTTCAAACTTTGTAAACATCACGTTTGAATCCAGTCCATGTTGTAACAATCGATGGGCATCACCTTCCAAATGATGAACATGAATTTTAAAACCATTTCCATAGCTTTCGATTTTCTTCACATACGGTAAATGTTCAATCATTGTTAACCACTTATAATCTTGTTCACGTATCATCAGAAAGATAGCTGATTCTTGATGGCACTCAAGCAACTGTAATTTTGTAGCATCCTCTATTTTGAGACCTTTTTTAATGACAACAAAGCGCTCACATATTTCCTCCGCATCGCTCAAAATATGCGTTGATAACAGAATAGTGGTTTCTTTTTTTATCTCTTTTAATAGATTTAACACTTCTCTTCTGCCTATTGGGTCTAATGCTGATACTGGTTCATCCATAATCATTAAAGCTGGTTTGTGCAATAATGCTTGTGCGATGCCAAGGCGTTGCTTCATGCCACCTGAAAATGTCCCGACATGAAAATGTGCTTCTTTCCCTAAGCCCACCTTTTCTAATAGCAAAGGAATTTCTTTCTGTAATTCATTTTTTGATAGACCAGAAAGTGTTCCCATAAAGGACAATGTTTCAAACGCTGTCATCCACGAGTAAAAATTAGGATACTGAGGTAAATAACCAATTTGATTTTTCATCGTTGAAATCTTTTGACCATCAAGAAGAATCTCGCCTTCATCTGCATACAGAATGTCTGCAATGATTTGAATTAACGTAGACTTCCCTGCTCCATTTGGTCCAATTAATCCGACACACTCATTCGCATCAATGACCATTGAGAAACCATTAACGGCCGTTTTTTCTTTAAACTTTTTCGTAATATTTTTAATTTCTAAGCGCACGTTTATTGACCTCCTTTCTACCAATTACGAAGTATAGAACTGAACCTATCGTATTAAAGAACAAAATAATAATTGTCCACAAAAGTATGTTTTCTCTTGTTTCTCTGTGCCGATATAAATCGACTAATGCAATTATGATGAGTAAAAATCCTACGAATAAAAAAGGTAGAAGGATTGGAAGAATGCTTGCCCAATCAATTTGACCCAAATCATCAAAACTATAATGTAATTTCATTCCTAAAACCTCCATTCATTATCATTATCAATAATGATAACAAAAGGCGATAAAAATTGCATTACTTTTTACTGTACATCTTAAAAAAATACCTATAATATATTTTATGATAATGTTCTCATATTGATAACATTTTATTGCTTCCCTTGATACCATCTCATTTTTCTATTAGGAGGATCGGTTTATGCGTAATAAAGCAGAGGTATTAATGCACCCTGTGAGAATGAAAATTTTACAAGCTCTGATGCAAGATAAAGAAGAAGGCTTAAGCACTTTAGAGATGATTTCTGTTATTAAGGATGTACCACAAGCGACTTTATATCGACATATCCAAATTTTAGTGGATGAAAACATCATAAAAATTGTGAAAGAGCGAAAAGTACGTTCTGTTACAGAAAAGTTTTATGCAGTAAATGAAGGAGCTCCAAAACTTAGTAAGGAGGATTGGACACAACTAACGACCAAACAAAAATTATATTATGTTTCCAACTATCAATTAGCTCTATTATCACAATATCAAAATTATTTACAATCACTTGATGCAAAAGATAGCACTGCAGATTTAACAACTTTTTCACTCATTGACTTGACGTTAACGAGTGATCAATTCAAGACTTTTGATAATGAATTAAACGATTTAATAAATAAATACTATAATATGGCCGACTCAAGTAAAGGGTCTGAGACGAAAACTATTGCAATAAATATTATTCCAAAACCTTAGATACTATTTTACGTAAAGAAATGGAGAAGATTTATGAAAAAAGGAAAGTTACTTCAAAACATAAGAAGTTTGATCATGATTATTATTGGCGCAGTCATTGCGGCATACGGACTAGAGGCTGTATTGATACCGAATGATGTCATTGATGGCGGTGTGACGGGGATTAGTATTATGGGTGCACACCTCTTTGGTATTCCATTAGGCGTACTGCTCTTTGTATTAAACATTCCGTTTATTTATATTGGCTACAAACAAGTTGGTAAAACATTTGCAGTGATGAGTAGTGCTGGGATAGCAGCTCTTTCTATTTCCACAGTGCTTATGCATAATGTTAAAACAATTTTAGGTCCAAATGATCCACTATTGATTGTTTTATCTGGTGGTATGTTACTTGGTGTTGGGATTGGGATTGTCTTACGTAACGGTGGAGCTTTAGACGGCTCTGAGGTTTTAGCCGTGTTACTATCACGTAAGATTCCGTTTTCAGTCGGGGATATTATATTATTTATTAATGCCTTTATTTTCTTAGGGGCAAGCTTTATTTTTGGCTTAGAGAGCGCATTATATTCAGCGTTAACTTACTACATTGCGAAAAACGTTATCGATATTATTCAAGTAGGTTTAGAAAAATCAAAAGAAGTTCGTGTTGTCAGTGCAAAATCTGAGGAGATTGGTGACGCTATCCAAGCTCGTCTAGGTCGTGGTGTTACATATACACATGGACGTGGCGGTTTCTCAAATGAGCCTACTGACATTTTAAACTGTGTTATCAACCGTATGGAAGAAACAAAACTTGTTTCTATCATTAAAGATATCGATGCAGGTGCATTCGTTGTCATTTCTGATGTATCAGAGGTACGCGGTGGTAACTTCAAAAAACGTGATATTCACTAGTTAACATTCAAGAAAAAGAAAATGTGCATTGCTAAAATAAATTTTAGTAGTGTGCATTTTTATTTTGGCAAAAGCTTTCGTTTATTTTCTAGCCTTTCTTTTGGCTCTTCACCAAAACATGTGCTTGACCGTACATTCCGCTACGGGTGGACGCTTTCCGCGGGCACGGCTTCAATCTCCTCGTCACTACGTTCCTGCGGGGCTTTCAGCTCGTGCTGTTCCCGCTGGAGTCGCCACCCTTCGCTCCATGTACTTTTTAAAGTTTTCTGTCAAGAACAGATTTCGGTGTTGAACCTTTCTTTTAAATCATTAAAGTCTTGGACTACTTCTTGCATTAATAATTTTTTAGCTAATGCAATCCCCTTTTGAATAGATTTAGAAGCATCATCAAATTTATGTGCTTTGATTTGGGCATCTGCAAGGCAATACCAATCAATTTCGCCTTGGCGTAATTGCGTCCGGATTTTGAATTGTGCCCGCACAATTCATTCCTTTGAAAATCCGTGACATCCGCCGGAGGCTTTGGGCCAACAAGATGTTGGTCATTCAGTCGTTGCCACAGGACGTGGCGTTCTTAGACTGAGTTCCTCTATTTCAGTATGTGTTTGGACACCCACTGAAAAGTAATCAAAATCGCATTCATCTCACTACCTATAGAGGTGAGAGTCTTCTACTGAATGAAGATAAAACCAGGCATTCATTTCTGCAATTTTTTCGTTATAAAACTTTTCGATGATTGGATAGTATTTGGCATATAACTCTTCATCATAAACCAACTTTTCACCATTCCATTTTAGTACATCTACTAAATAACTATTACCAATATACATTTGCCAAACTGCTAGACCAACTTTTTGATTTCCATTCACAAAGTCAATTTTATGATAAGGAACATCCGCAATCTTTTTCAATGAGTTATCACTCCATTGCAACACTTCAAGTTTGCTTCCTATTGCTGCACCGATTGTCACACCGAATAAATATTCTTTCGTACCATCCCCAGTAATATCTGCCAAACCTGAAAAATCCAAATCAACTCCTTGATTTTTTGTTTCCCCAATTTTTCGCCAATCAGTATGGTCTTTTTTCAGCACTATTGATCCAAACTGGGTAAATTGATCTTTTGCATCAATTTTAAAAGTAACAATTATTTCTTTCTGTCCATCGTGGTCAAAATCATAGAGTTGTATAGGCTGTGTGGAGAAAGGATTTTCGGGACTTATAAGTGACGCGTTCGATGGCATAAATCTGCTAACAATCTCCATTAAGTCTTTGTTCTGGTTGTCGTTAGCGTTTTAACAATTTTCGAACTAAAGCTAACTGTCACGAGTGTTAGTAATGTAATTAGAATTATTTTCTTCACCAACAGTTCCCCTTTTTACAGCGAGATAGTACTTGTAGTATTGACGTAATTAGAAAAGTAATTCTAAGTGATTCTTATCCTTGAAATCTCTATATAAAAAATACCTCTTTGAACGTCATTCAAGAGGTATTTTTATCAAATTATATTACGATAATTACAACTCAATTGTTAGAGCATTTCTGCAATTAGTTTTGCCTTCTTCTTAATATTCACGTAAGGCTTCTAGCTCTCCGACTTTCACTTTTTCATATTTTAATCCGCTAATTAAACATAAAGCTCCAACTACTACAACAGCTGTTGCACCAAATAATGCATACTGATAACTGTTTGTATAATTGGCTAATGCTCCAGCAAGTGAGGGACCTAACATTTGTCCAAATGCATAACATGCAGTTAGATACCCTAATATTTGATGACTATTCACTGGCAATATTTGTCTTGCCAACGTGGTAGCCACTGTTGTAATTCCCATAAAGGTTGCGCCAAAAATAAAGGCACTTGCGTAAAGTGTCAGCGTATTTGCCATAAATGCTGGTAAAACAATGCCAAGCCCTTGAATTAGCATAGATATCAATAATGTTTTCACATAGCCGTATCGCTGTGCCAGCTTAGACCAAACCATACACGATGGAATCGCTGCTATCCCAACAACAAACCATACAAAGGCTGCATCTCCATGAAAGCTTGTTGACTCTTCCGCCATTGATACGATAAATGTCCCAGTGACAATATAGCCAAGTCCCTCTAAGCTATAGGAAATAATTAGCCACTTCATCCATGTTGAAGGCGGGACTTTTTGCGGTGCTACTGTTTGACTTGGTTTCTGTTGAGTAGATTGAATATCTGGCTTTATGAAAAATACGATGAATACAAGCAATATGACACTAAACAACGCCAAAGCAATCCATGTTCCATTCCAATCAAAAACAGCATAAATTGGTGACACAATAATTGCACTTAGGGCAATTCCCGTACCTACTCCACTATAAAAAATTCCTGATAAATGAGCCTTTCCATCCCCAGCCAACCGATCGAGCACAAGGCTAGCTGCAACCACAAAGATAAATGCACTTATCACACCAGAAATAAAACGAAGTACATACCAGACGATTATGGCATCTGTAAGGCCCATCATAGCTGTTGTCAAAATACTAATAACAAGCGCTATCCGTAAAAACGGAATACGCTTATCTCCAATTTGTAAACGACCAACTATCCACGCTCCTACTAAATAACCTAAATAATTACTCGTTGCTAAAAAACCTGCTGTAGCACGACTAAAGGCAAATGTATCTTGCATATACGGCAATATAACCGTATAAGAAAAACGACCAATACCCATAGCAATCACTAATGCAAAAATACCCCCTATAATATATTGAACCGTTTGCTTGTGCATAATTCCCCTCCCCTCATTCTCACTATAACGAAAATGTAGGTATCATAAATAGTACAATTTCGTTATAATAACTATCAAATAAACTGATGGCTGGAGGAGAAAATATGAATTTAAATGATCTTGCTATTTTTCGGACAGTCGTGCAAACAGGTAGCTTCTCTAAGGCAGCTGCAGAGCTTAACTACTCTCAATCCAACATCTCCATGAAGATACAAAATCTTGAGGCCATATATCATACAACATTTTTTTACCGAGGACATCGAGGCATCCGATTGACACCCAAAGGAGAACAATTTTATGAGATAGTTTTAAAAATGCTACATCTCTATGAAAAATCCTTTGAAATTCTTCAGGATACAGAGGAACATAGAGGGCTTTTACGTATCGGATCAATGGAAACTACCGCAGCACTGCACTTACCTTCCCTGTTAACTGCTTTCCATAAAGCTCATGAACAGGTGGATATAACAATACAAACAAGCACATCTCAGCAAAATATAGAACGATTAGAAAACTATGAACTAGACGGTGCGTTTGTAGTCGGGCCTGTTTATCAAGAAAATATCCTTGCCAAGGAATTTGTCTGTGAGGAGCTTGTTGTCATTACATCTAGTAAGCATAAACGAATTGATAGCCTAAGAGATTTAGAAAACTGCACACTTATTACTTTCCAACACGGCTGCTCATATAGAGCGATATTGGAGCATTGGTTACACGAAGACGGTGTGCGACTACAAAAGCGTATGGAATTCGGTACACTTGATGGCATCATTGGCTGTGTTGCCGCGGGGCTTGGTGCAACATTACTGCCACGAGCAATTGCCCAAAGATATATGAAAACCCAATCGCTGTCACTGCATATTTTAGCGACAAAGCAGACTCAAATCCCCACTTGGTTTATTTATCGCAATGACGAAGTGCAGTCACCTGCGCTTAAATATTTTTTAGCAACGATAGATGCATACGACTATCCGTCGATTTAAGGGGGGCTATCCGTCAGCTTTGGGATTCTATCCGTCACTTCCAGGATTCTATCCGTCTATTGGAGAGTTCTATCCGCTTTCAAGGGCTTTATCCTTCACTTTCGGGATTCTATCCGTCAGTTCAAGCTTTCTATCCGTCACTTCCAGGATTCTATCCGTTCACTCTAAATAGAAAGAGCTGTTCAAACGCTGAACAGCTCTTTTTTCTGCTATAATCGAGGCTTCATGAGTAGTATATCTTTTGACGATTTATCTAATTTCCTATACGCTTTTGTTAAATCATCGTTTGTATCAATTTCGCCTTGGCGTAATTGCGTCCGGATTTTGAATTGTGTCATTTGTAGGAAGTTAACCTAAAACCGTCACTTCCTGTGACAACGGTTAACTGACCTACATCGTGCAGGCCTCCTTTGAAAATCCGTGACATCCGCCGGAGGCTTTGGGCCAACATAATGTTGGTCACTCAGTCGTTGCCACAGGACGTGGCGTTCTTAGACTAAGTTCCTCTATTTCAGTAGGTGTTTGGAAAAAGTAATCAAAATTGCATTCATCTCACCACATATAGAGTTGGGAGTCTTCCGCTGAATGAATATAAAGGAGTATTGAATGGACTTATTTATTGCCAGTAATCGTCAACTACCAATTCGATATTACGTCAATGAAGCCATTTGGATTCGTCGCGGTGGCTGTACGAAACATCCCCAATTAACATTACCATTTTTTGTTGAAGTGGAAATTAAAAGCACCCATAATTTACAAACAATAACGGAATATATTTTTGAATTTCAACGACAGTACACACAGACAGAAATTGAAATATTAATAATAAAAGACACGAGTATTTTTGCTAACATGCAAGAGATGCTTATGAATAATATATTGACCAATCACGTTATCACTATTCAAAAACTTTAAGTCACGCTTGCTTGATTGTCGCTGGTAGCACGATGATAAACTGCAATATCCCTTCTGTATAGTTTACGTCAATTTTGCCATCATGCAATTCTACAATGCTCTTCGCAATTGCAAGTCCTAACCCCGAGCCTTCTGCTACACTTGTTCTAGATTGATCTTTTTTGTAAAATCGCTCGAATAAGTTCATTAGCTCCTCGGATGTAAATTCATCACTTTTATTTGCAACACTAATATGGACATTGCCAGCTTTTCTTCCAAGGGAAACTTCAATCTTACCGTTACCTGTACTATATTTAATGGCATTCATTAATAAATTATCAAAAACCCTTACCATTTTTTCGGAATCAAGCGTAGCAAAAATCCGCTCCTCTGAAAAACTTTTTACAAATGAACGATGGTTTTCCTCTGCTTGTGGAACCAATTCCTCTATTAATTGGTCGAGAAGCTCATTGATACACACCTCTTGTTGCTCAAGAACAATGCTTTCGTTTGTTATCTTTGTATATTCAAATAAATCATCAATCAAGTTTTTTAATTGTTCTGATTTTGAAAATGCTATTTTAAGATACTCATCATATTGTTCTTTTGTGTCATACTTCTCTTCTCTTAGCAGTCGTAAATAGCCCATAATCGAGGTAAGTGGCGTCCGTAAGTCATGTGATACATTTGTGATTAATTCATTTTTTTGTTTGTCAATCCTTCGTTCCGTTTCTATATTGGTCATGATTGCTTCAGCCATATGATTTACATTATCTGTTAATAAAGCGATCTCATCCTGCCCTTTTTTCTCAATGCGATAACCTAAATTTCCTTTTGCGATTTCCTTAACCCCTTTCGCCAACGCCTCAATCTGTTTCATTTTTCGTTTTGTTATATAGAAGAATGAAAAGGTAAAAACAGCAATGGCTATTAATGAAGGGATAGGCCCCTCTGTCGTACTTGTAATTATAACCCCCTCTGGAATACCACTGACAAACAAATATAAGTTTTTATCATCAATTGTTAACGGATAAAAGGCAATATATTCTTGCCGGGATTGCTCGACTGTCGGTTCATTAAGTGGCTGGTTAATGGCATAATCCATTACATGACCAATCTTATTATGAAGATTGATTTGTTCCTCTTCCGCTTGCTTTGTTTTATACAAAACCTTCCCACTCTCATCTGTCACTAACACTTTCAATGCACTCTGTTTCATTTCAAGCTTTATATTTTCCGTTTCAATCATTTGCTGTAAAGCTTCTATATTATTTTCATAGACAGTCATATCTAATGCACGTTGCACTTGAAAGTTAATTTGCTGCATACCTGGATTATAGTCAATAGTCGTTGTCTCATTGATATTTCCCAAAAACGGAAGTGTAGCTCTTGCGACAATTAGACCAAGAAATGCACAGAAAATAAAAGTGGTTAAAAGTTGAATTCTAATACTCTGTCGAACCTTTGTAATGGCATTTACAATAAGCATTTTTAGTTTGTCTAGTAAGTATTCAATTAGATTAATGATCTTTTTCAATTTTATAACCTACTCCCCATACTGTTTTTATATATTGAGGGTTTCTTGGATTTGTCTCAATTCTTTCTCGTATTTTACGAATGTGCACCATTACCGTATTTTCAGACTGTATAGCCTCTTCCTTCCAAACCTTTTCATAAATTTGCTCAGCACTCATCACCATCCCTTGATTTCTAGCAAGTAACTCCAGAATTGAAAACTCCCTTGGCGTAAGCTTCACTTTTTCATTGTTAACAATTACTTCATGGGTTGCGGTATTGATTCGCATATCACCAATCTCTATCTCATTGTCGCTCATCAGGTCAAGCCGATTCATTTTGATATATCTACGAAGCTGAGATTTAATGCGGGCAATAAGCTCTAATGGGTTAAAAGGCTTTGTTACATAGTCGTCTGCCCCTAATGTTAATCCAACAATTTTATCCATATCCTGTGATTTTGCTGACAACATAATGATTGGCATCTCAGCTATTTCTCTGACCTTCATACACATCTCAATACCATCCACATTCGGCATCATAATATCTAAGACTATTAAATGTACTTTATGTTTTTTTAGCAGGCTTAAACCTTGCTCACCATCACTTGCTTCTAGTACATCGTATCCTTCATTCTTTAAATAAATAGCAATAAGATTTCTAATCTCTTTTTCATCGTCCACAATAAGTATTGTTTCTTTAGTCATCGAATCCCCCCAATTTCAAATTATATTAACGTAGCGTTGATTTCTGCTCCTACTAGCCTTCCTGGGGCGTTCACTCCACTCGACCTATTTCATTGCTATATTACTTCCTATCAATAATTATAGTTCCTAATTTTAACTATTTTTTTATTTTTCGTATATCAATTTCGCCTTGGCGTAATTGCGTCCGGATTTTGAATTGTGCCTGCACAATTCATTCCTTTGAAAATCCGTGACATCCGCCGGAGGCTTTATCTTCATTCAGTAGGTGTTTGGACACCCACTGAAAAGGAATCAAAACCGTATCCATTTCAGCACCTCAGAGGTGGGAGTCTTCTGCTGAATGAAGATAAAAATAGTAAAAACACCCTATAATACCGACGAAGACCCCAAAGTATATTCCATATCTAGTTGCAAGTGTGGGAATATATTCAATATGCCTTCCAAAAAACAAACCAAGTGTAAAGTATATCAATGTCCAAACAAATCCCGTCGTGTACGAATACAGAACATATTTTTTAAATGACATATTATTCATGCCAACTAAATAAGGAAGTATATGCCTAACGATTGGGATAAAATAGCTTATGACTAACGCAAATGGTCCATATTTATCTAATAATTCTTTTGATTTCAATAAATATTTTGCCTTTTTCTTCTTCAGCAATTTATCAAGTATTTGATAACCAAATACTTTACCTAGGATATATCCTAATGAAAGCCCTGAAACTACACCTAGGTACGTTAATACAAAGGCACTCCATACACTCATTTTTTCTAACGAGGATAAAAATCCACCACTCATTACGATCATTTCATCAGGAAGGGGCATGCCGACGATTCCTAGCCATAAGCTAAAAAATAAAGCAAAATAACCATACTGCTCAATAAATGATAGGAGATCCTGTAAATCCATTAACTTTCCCTCTTATTTCCAAGTTTGCAACTAAGCACATAAGCTGGTGGAATGTTAATCCATACTTTTTCATGTGAAATATCCTCAAAATATCTTTGGATGAAGGATTTCCTTACAAGTGAATATTGGAATGTAATGAATTCTCCGTCCTCTAAGCAATCCTTTACATTTCGTAAAATACGTGATGACACGGCAGGATTTAAGGATGTAAAAGGTAAACCAGAAACTACATAATCTATTTTCTCGATATTTAATTCCTTCATATAGTTAATTAAATTTTCTGCTGAGCCATATATCACCGTAACACTTGGTTGATTTGCAAATTGTTTACGTAGCTTTTCGCAAAAAACACCATTATTTTCAATAAGAATTAGTTTCGTTGCCTTCTCTTTTCTTTTCATCAGCTCATTTGTAAAGGAGCCCGTACCTGGACCTAGTTCAACAATACATTGTGCTTTTTCAAAACAAATCGTTTTGACCATTTTTTCTGCTAATTTTTTTGAACTAGGTGAAATGGCACCTATATTTTTTGGGTGTTTTATAAATTCGGTAAGGAAGGTTATAAATTGCATGAATTTTCTCCCCGATCTGTGTAATATTTGAATGCTTTTAATATAACGAGCATTTCTTAAAGATTTGCGGGGAGAATTCTTAACTTTTTCTTAATAGTCATAAAAGGTTTTCAGGTCATTGGTTCTAATTATTATTTCCTACATAAAATAGTCATACAATTGCTTCTTATAGAATAGAAACCTATATAGAGAACATTTAACTTCTTACAGTAGAAGTGACGGAAAAATAAAGTGGGGTGTGAAAGGATGCTGAAACTAAATGATGCAAAAGAAATGGTACTCGGAATTGTGCAACATGACCCATTGTTTGTCGTAATACAAGATTCGTCTTTAGAGGAAACAATGTATAATGATAGCTACTTAGCTCATATTGGGGAATCAAATCATTATTCCATTTCAGAAGTCGCTGGTTGGTTTGACATAACGGATGCAATGCTTCGTTATTACATCAAACCATTTGAGCAGTACATTTTTGATAATGCTACAAATAGCCCAAACACCAATATTCGCTTGAATCTTCCTGCCATTTTAAGACTTCGTATGATATTACTACTAAAGGATAAGTACCGTGTCAGAGGCTTGAAACTTTTACTAGGAATTGATGATAATAGTCAACTTCTCAAACATCAAATAACTGCAACCACTATGGTTGATGATGATTTGGCCAATAAAGTCGATGTTCTTGGGAACGTCCTACAGCAAATGATACAAACGGGGCTCTTTAATATCCTTCCAGATGAAAATCGAGGAGCATTACAAGTAACCATTAATCAAGAGTTTCTCGCACAGAAAATTCAATTATTATCCTCTACATCTACTCTTCAAGTTGAAGAAATTCAAAAAGAAACAGCCGAACTTAAACAAGAAAACGACAATCTACAAAGGCAAATTTCGGAGCTACAAGAGGGTAGCGTCAAGGACATTGTCCAAAGAATTCGTGAACGTCATATTGAAAATGAAATTGTATCAACATTGAGGACAGAAGCGTTACAACAATTTTCTAAGGTAAATAAGGCAGGCTTTTTTACGAAAATTTTCCGCTCCTCTCAAATTGAGATGGAAAAAGAGCAATTTGTCTTGAGCTATATTTCGAAGCATCTAGAAGAACGTTTAGAAGTAGCATTGAATAGTTATTATGGAAAATAAATATCTACTAATTGAGGTTACATGTAACTATGTAACCACTAGGCAGAGAACATGAATGCTTCTTTTGAAAAAGCTATTCATGTTCTTTTTTATCCCGCTTTAACGGGCACTATGAAGCGTCAGGTACATGACTCCCACTTCAAGATTTAAGTGAAGCAAAAAATATAAGCGGGCGATCAACTGCCCGTAAAAGCCCGATTGAGGCCAACACGATGTTGGTCACACAAGCGTTTCTGCATACTTAGCTTGTGTTCCTCTACAACAATAAGTAGGCATAAGGAACATCCCCACTTTTTGAAGTTTCACTTTATGGGAATTGTTTTTTTTAATCTTAGTCTTATAATCATTATAAAGAATAGAGAAAGAGGTGAATTGTATGACAATGATTGAGGTCAATAATTTAACTAAAAAGTTTGGGGATTTCTATAGTATACAGAATGTGGACTTACAAATCGAAAAAGGCGAGGTATTCGGTTTTTTAGGCCCAAATGGTGCAGGTAAATCTACAACAATCAGACATTTAATGGGCTTTATACAGCCAACAGAAGGCCAGTGCTACATTAAAGGCATGGATTGTCGTCTATCTACAGCTGACATACAAAAATTTGTTGGGTATCTACCTGGTGAAATAGCCTTTATCGATAAAATGACCGGACAGCAATTTATTAAATTTATCGCTCAATTACGAGGATTAAAGGATTTAACACGAGCCTATGAACTAATGGAATACTTTGAATTAAATGCTACAGGGCTTATCAAGAAAATGTCAAAAGGCATGAAGCAAAAAGTTGGTTTAATTTGTGCATTCATGCATAGCCCTGAGATCGCTATTTTAGATGAACCAACAAGTGGATTAGATCCTCTTATGCAAACAAAGTTTATTGAATTTATTTTAGCTGAAAAAGAAAAAGGGACGACGATTTTCATGTCCTCTCATATGATTGAAGAAATAGAAAAAACCTGTGATCGTGTAGCAATCATCAATGCCGGGAAAATTGTTGCTACTGACACAATTGCTGATTTAAAAAAACGCAAATCTAAGAAGTTTATAATTGAATTTCAAAGTGAACAAGAGCTATCTCGCTTCTTGAATGAACAATTTATCATTGAAAAAATTGGACCAACAAAAGCAATTATAAAAGTTCAAGGGAATGTCCAAACATTGCTTCCAACATTAGCAAACTATCAAATTATCGATCTCGATGTCATTTCACAATCTCTAGAAGATATATTCATGCATTACTACGAAACAGGAGGTAAAGAATCATGAACTTTACTTTGCTAAAACATGAGATGCGGGCTACTGTAAAGTTATTCAGTATTATTATCGCAGTATTAATGCTATATATTATTAGTATTGTCTACATGTATAACCCTGAAATGAGTAACACCCTTAAACAGCTTATGGAGACGATGCCGGAAATGATGGCAGCATTTGGCATGAGTACAATAGGTAATACGTTAGCGGACTTTTTATCTAGTTACCTATATGGATTTTTACTACTTATTCTTCCATTAGTTTTCATCATAATGTTAGCGAATAAACTCATAATGGGCTATATAGATAATGGTTCAATGGCATACCTCATTGCAACACCAAATACACGTTTTAAAATTGTCTTGACGCAAGCATTTTTTTTAATGGCTAGCATTGTTATACTTCTCTCTTTAACAACTTCGGTAGCAATCCTATTTTCAGAGATTCTATTTCCAAATAAATTAGATATAGCTGCTTTTCTCATGCTAAATTTAGGTCTTTTTTTGTTACACTTTGCCATCAGTGGCTACTGTTTTCTTGTTTCTTGTAGTAGCAAGGATTTAAGAACCTCTTATGCTTATAGTACGGGGGTGCCCATTCTATTTTATTTAATTCAGGCGCTTAGCAATATGGGCGGCTCTTTAGAAAAACTAAAATATTTCACCATTTATTCGCTATTTGCACCAGAAAAATTAATGGCTCAAGATAGCTCGTCCGTTTGGATGCTAGGGACATTATTTTTAATTGGCGTGTTATGCTATATACTGGCTGTTCGTGTTTTTGTTAAACGTGATTTATATTTATAGAACGTAGTATGTACAAGATAATAGGCTTGACTTGAAGTTTAAAGCCAAGCCTGGATTTTTAACTTCTTTCAGCGGGTATCCAAACACCCGCTGAAAGAAGTTAAAGCCTCTGGAGGATGTCGCGGAATCGGAAAGGAGTTAATAAAGGATGTTAGCCTAAAATCATCGCATCCATGCAATAACGGCTAACTGACCTGCATCATGTTGTTGCAGAGGTATAATTGATTAAGGTAGCTTAAATTCACTAGTGCTTCTGATCATAGAAATTATGACATTGTAGGTGGTAAATAAATATTTAAAAAGGTTAAAACCGTTAAGTTACCGATATCTACAATAAAATGTGAGAATATGACCCACCTTAAGCTCTTTGTTTTAAAATATGTAATTGCCCAAACAACACCAACTATACTTAAATAAACATACAAATGATAGGATTTACTGGCAATAGAAAATACTCCCCACATTAAAGGATGACTTAGTACAAAAAATAAAGTTGTATACAATATACTCAACCATTTTGTTTGATACAATATTTGTCAATGGATTAAAAATTACTTCATTAAGTAAAGAGATATAGACGCTATCTCTTTACTAAAGACTTCATTGTTGTAAAGATACCAAATTACCAAAGAATCTTATTAAACGAAAATGAATGGTTGCCATTTCCTCCACACTTAAATCTTCATTTCCCCTGTCAAGCCACTCCTGAATAACACCTAAAATCGCCGAACTTAAAAAAGCCTGAAAATATTGCTGAAACTCTGGGTCAAGCACTTCCTCTCGAATGACAGATAGACTATTTAAAAGATGATGACTAAAGACTTTCTTCATTCTATTAGTAAAGGCTGGACTCCCCTGCTCCCCTAAAATAACTCGAAATCCTTTAGCATTCTTTTTAATACATGTAAACACCTCGACAAATGGCTGATAAATCTGCCCTGTTTTAACTGTATGGAAGGCTTCTAATGGTTGAACATTTTTAACATAGCTTTCTAGTTCATTTAATAACTCCTGCTGCAAATCCTCCATTCTGCAAATCCTCCATTACTTCAAATTTATCCTTATAATGTAAATAAAAAGTTCCTCTATTGATATTTGCAGTCAATGCTAGATTTTTTACCGTTACCCGTTCAAAACCTACTTCCTCTATTTGTATAATTAATGCTTGTTTGATAGTTTGTTTAGTTTCAAAGTTCATCATTTTATGGAAAGACATTTCCTACCTCCGCATTGAAGTTCGTTCATATTATTAAAAAAGTACGAACTCTTGTCCAAGTTTGTACTTGAGCTCGCACGCTTATGTTGCAAAAATCAATTATTCTGTCTGAAATATAAACATTGTATTTTTTTCTTGTACCTTAAACTTATTGCAAGACACATAAAAATTATTGCACTAACAGCTGTAATCCAAAAGAATACATTCCCTCCAATAGTTGAAGAATTAAAAAATATACCGCTAATAACAATAAATACACAACTTATAATTCCAGCCAGGATAATGGCTGATTGACGGTTTAGTCGATAAATGAAAAAAGTAAGTACAATAAAAATATAAATAACACTTACTATCATGATAGTCGGGAAAAATGGTTGAAACTTAGCCGCATAAACAAAGTAATCAAGCTGGCTAATATCCTGACCATTGTTTAGCTCCATATTAAATAACTGAGAAAATGGAGTTGAATGCTTCCATTCCAGTGAATTTTCTATGATACCACTTCCCTCATACCAAGAAATAGCCGTTGACATCAATAATGTCAAGAAACCAATAATTAGCTGTATCACATATTTAAACAATGTTCTTCTCCCTTCAACCTTTGAAGTTAGAGACGTTACAATTACTTTTTAGTTTCAGAAATTCTGACTCATCAGCGTAACGGGGGGTATTTTCCGTTCCAACTCGACGGGCTGCTTCACTTGTGCTCTATGGCTTAACATTATACTTAAAGGAGAGTCATTGTGCATGGCGTTTTGTTCAATTTAGCACTTTGTTATTCAATGTCATACACTCCATTTCTACTTAAAACCTAACTGATTGTGTTGAAAAATCACTTAACACTTTTTACTAATTTGTTTATTGTAATTACTTGCACACTACTTTAAAATTTCAGGTATCAACACTGTGTTCAGTAAAGGAGAGATGGAAATATGGGAAACATTGCGATATCACTAAATTCCATTGAAAAGAGCTTTCATCATAAGCAAGTGATTGCACCACTTTCCTTAGAGATTCCAAAGGGTCAGCTTATTGGTTTACTAGGTCCTTCAGGCTGCGGAAAAACGACGTTAATCAAAATGATTATGGGCATGATCAAACCCGATAACGGGAGTATTCAAGTATTGAATCTTACCGTCCCACATAAGCAGTTGCTAATGGATATTGGTTATATGGCACAATCTGACGCACTTTATTTGGACTTAACTGGTAAAGAGAATCTTGATTTTTTTGCAAAGCTTTATCGATTGTCAAAAAAGGAACGGGCTGAGCGTGTAGAATATGCTGCACATCTTGTTCGTTTGACAGATGAATTGAATACTAAAGTGATGAATTATTCTGGAGGCATGAAGAGAAGGTTGTCACTTGCCATTGCATTGCTACAAAATCCTCAGCTTTTAATACTTGATGAACCAACAGTCGGTATTGATCCTGTATTAAAAAAAGAAATATGGCAGGAGCTAATTCGTTTAAAGAACGAGGAACAAAAAACAATCTTGGTGACGACACATGCCATGGATGAGGCTGAACGATGTGATCAATTAGCTATGCTAAGAAGTGGACAGATTATAGCTCATGGTACACCGCAAGAATTAAAAACGCAATATCAGGCAAATGATTTTGATGACGTGTTTTTAAAGGCTGGAGGTGAAGTCCTATGAGAATCGGTGCAATTGTGACAAGAATTATACAGCAGATGAAGCGTGATAAACGTACGCTTGCTTTATTATTTGTTGCTCCATTACTTATTCTTTCCTTAATGTATTTTATTTTCAATAGTAATGAATCGGAGATGACGCTAGTCGTATCAAATGGTTCTACACCATTCATCGAGAAACTTAAAGAAGTAGATTTTCAGGTAGTAGAAAATAATGATTTTTCTATCGCCAAGTTAAAGGAAAAAGAATACGATGGCTGGTTAGCTATTGAGCAAAGCGAAGTAAAGCTTACATTATTAAATGATGACCCTTCTAGTGCAAAGGCTCTCATGATGAAGCTTTCTCAAGCATTACAGCCAGAGCAATCTTCCATGCTACACTTGAAGACTGAGTATGTTTACGGTGATGAAAATACCGCTATCTTTGATATTTTTAGCCCCATGCTTACTGGTTTCTTTGTATTCTTTTTCGTCTTTTTAATTACAGGTATAGCGTTGTTAAAAGAGCGAACTTCTGGGACATTGGAACGTTTACTTGCGACACCGATAAAACGCTCCGAAATTGTTGCAGGTTATATGATTGGCTATGGACTGTTTGCCTTACTACAGACGATTATCATTGTTTTGTTTGGTATTTACGTTTTGGATATTGTACATGTTGGCTCAATTTGGCTTGTCTTGCTCATTAATATTGTTGTAGCACTTGTTTCATTATCATTAGGAGCACTACTATCGAGCTTTGCTGCTTCTGAATTTCAAATGATGCAGTTTATTCCACTTGTTATTATTCCGCAAGTATTCTTTTCAGGTATTTTCCCACTGGATAATATGGTCGAGTGGCTGCAAAATATCGGACGAATCATGCCACTTTACTATGCCGCTGACGCATTGAATGGGGTTATGTATAAGGGATATTCCTTAAGTGAAATCTTTGCGGATTTAGTGATTCTCGCTTGCTTCGCCCTTGTATTTATAACATTAAATATTATAAGTTTAAAAAAATATCGATCATTATAATCGAAGGGTATTGCTACAAAAAAACTACCTCTAAATACAGAAGTAGCGGAATTAACGTTTAAACCGTTTACTATGACGACGTTTTGGCCTTTTTATTTTGAGCTAAATTAATTCGGATGTATGACATTATATTATTTCATACTTAACCCCTAGATTTTTTCTAGGGGTTATTTAATTTAAAAAAGAATCTCCAGTTATAAATTTTATAACAAAAGTAACAGCATACATGAAAGCTCCTACTGAAAATACCCCCAAAAAAAATAACCAATAAGTTTTAAATTATCTTTTATTGCTCCTAACAAATCATTTAGAAATCGTTGCATAGATTTCACTCCATTCAATATTAAGAATAAAATAATTTCAATCTCTTAATAATCTGGTATTTACGCTCTTAATTGTAACACAGTAAAATATAATTTATTAAAAATAAAGAAGTAATAAATATTATACCTTTATTGGTATTTTCGCCTGTTTTTCCTTTATTTTTATTTTCAAGTTAAATTTTAGTTTAATTAATTAGTGTTAAAACATAGGGGTTCTACTCAAAAATTGGGCAGAACCTTTTACATAGTCATTCTATAAGTTGATTGGAGTGGAGGCTGGGCGCCCCCTTGGGGATTAGCGTCACAGACGAGACCATGCAGCTCAGCGGATGTTTATTGTGCGAAAGTGTAGCGCTAACGTAGCGACAGCAACTGGGTTTTGTCTGTACGAAAGCGAAGCTCCCAGCCGGAACGGAAATCAACTCTCCACGTTATGCTGATAGGTCACAAACTACCCAAAAATAGAAAATAACACCAATTTTTTATTAGCAAAGGAACTACTATTCATCTATACTAAATTTACAGTTAGTGGTTAAATGTTTTACATCGTAAGTTAAAAAGCCTAAAAATAAAGGTGTGTAAAGATGAATACGATTATGGAAATACAGAATATTTCTAAACAGTATAGAGGTAAGAAAATTTTAGAGAATGCTACATTTTCTATTTGTGCCAATCAAATTATTGCCCTTGTAGGAAAGAATGGTTCAGGTAAAAGTACCCTACTAAAAATCATTGAGGAATTAGCCGATGCTGACAGTGGTTCTATTGTGAAACATCGACAGTCTTTAAAAATTGGATATGTGCCAGAAGTGACGCCTTCACATATTTTGTTTACACCTGAAGAATATCTTTATCATATGGGTAGCATTCGAGGAATGAACAAGAATCAACTACAGCAACGAATAAACGATTTACTTGAATTATTTCATTTACAGGAAGCTCGGAACATTCGGATAGTTAATTTTTCAAAAGGTATGAAGCAAAAGGTTATGATTATGCAGGCAATGCTTGAAGACACCGATCTATTAATCTTAGATGAACCATTATCAGGACTCGACCCTAAGGCACAAAGCGATTTAGAAGAAACCCTCTCAGTTTTAAAGAACAAAGGGTTAAGTATCGTTTTGACATGTCATGAAACAAAATTACTCCAGCATCTTGTTGATACAGTTCTAGTTATTGAAAATAATAAAGTCATTCAAGCTGATTCATTCCATAAAAATGAAATACAGAGGAATAAATTAACCTTTGAAATTTCCAGTCAGAAATTATTGGATAACCTATCCCTTTCTATTGATATCCAACAACAATGTATTTTAAATAATGGCTATTATGAGTTCATGACCGTTATCAATGCAGAAGATACAGATCGAATATTAGTAGAGCTACTTCATAACAATGCCTCTATTAAACAATTAACTCCAATCAATCATAAAGAGGAACAATTCTATACCCATTTTTAATAAGGAGCATTCCTGTTAGAAGGATTTTCAGGGGCTTGAAAAAGAAAAAGCCCTCTTGTATGATGCATGAGTGTCAACGCCAAATTGACCCATCATC
>NZ_JBIWDH010000005.1:0-6782 GCF_044761885.1 Lysinibacillus sp. NPDC097231
GTCACCACGGACACCCTTGCTCTTGGCTAACCTCTACTTCTGTCTTCGGGGTTCGGGACTTGCACCCTATAGTTCATACGCATGCCGGGCGCACATAAAGCTTTAACTTCTTCCAGAAGTTAAAAACAAAAAAACGCTCCTCCTGCATAGGTTTGCAGGGGGAGCGTATTACATACACGGTCTTTCTCCTTTTTTTAAGGAGCCCAAGTAAAAGATTAAACTTAACCGTTATAGAAGTCAAGATTTTTTACTACATGGATAAAAGAAAGAAAATTCAAAGAGTAATTATTTTAAACCTCTTCCTCATCTTCTTCGAATTCATCCTCTTCATCTTCGATAAAGTCTTCGTCGATTTCGTCATCGATGTCCTCTAAATCTTCATCTTCAAAGTCAATGTCTTCTTTTTCATCATCTTCATCGTCATCAACATCGTCTTCTTCAACGAATTCTTCAAAGTCTTCATCAAAGTCGATATCGTCTTCTTCTAAATCTACATCTTCTTCTAAATCATCTTCGCCATCAAGAGTAGCTTTAGATTTTTTCTTATGGGTTTTAACAGAAGGTGCTGTTTCTTCCTCAATTTGTTCAACTTTAAACCATTCACGTAAGCCCCAACCTGTCTCCTGATTGAATAAGAAGCGGCCATCTACGTTAATATCTGTGTAGAATTGTAGTAGGCGGGCTTTTATTTCTTCATCACTATAGCCTACAAGCTCTTGGATTATTGTTAGTAAGTCATTAAAAGACACTGAGGCACGTTTTTCATTTAAAATTGCATAAGCTAAGTTAATTAACGATTCTTCCATTAATTGTTCTTTTGTCATTTCACGAAAATTCAATTCGTGCACTTCCTTTCCCTCATCACAATGGACGTTTTAAAATTACATGGAGCTTTATTTTCGGAATGCAGCAAAAAAGGCCGCACAAAAGTAATATTCCATATCATAAGCATAATACCCATTATATACAAAGTTTTAGCCTCTTTGCTAGCTTCAATTACTGTTTTTTATATTACGCATTTTTTTTATACCTAGGTAAAACAAATATACAGATAGTAATAGTAAAGGAATAGCGCCAACTTGCTTATTATACAGGAAAATAACTCCTAACACTAAAGCTAAAACAATGATGTAGTGAATAATTGATTTCATCCTCTACTACGCCTCCCCTTTTTTTACAGTTCAATTATAACGAAAATGAAAAAAAGTGCCTAATCCTAAGACTAGACACTTAAAACTACAGAAGCATTTCGTATAAAATAGCATAAATACTTAAAAGGTAAGAAGTTGTGACATTTATGAATTACATGTTACGACGATATTGTCCGCCTACTTCATATAAAGCCTTCGTAATTTGACCTAGACTAGCTACTTTTACTGTTTCCATAAGTTCAGCAAAAATATTTCCATTGCTAACAGCTATTTCCTGCAAACGAGCAATAGCAGCTCCCGCTTCTTCTTCGTTTTGCTTCCAGAAGGCATGTAAATTATGAATTTGCGTCTCTTTTTCTTCTGTCGATGCACGAGCAATTTCCATATTATCAATTTCGTCATCTGAAGGAGGGTTCGGATTTAAGTATGTGTTTACACCAATGATTGGCAACTCTCCAGAATGTTTTAGCATTTCGTAGTACATAGATTCTTCTTGAATTTTACCGCGTTGATATTGCGTTTCCATTGCACCGAGCACACCACCACGATCATTGATTCGGTCAAATTCTTCTAGTACCGCTTCTTCTACAAGATCCGTTAATTCTTCCACGATAAACGCACCTTGTAATGGGTTTTCATTTTTCGCTAAACCATGTTCCTTTGTAATAATCATTTGAATGGCCATCGCACGACGTACAGATTCCTCAGTAGGCGTTGTAATGGCCTCATCATAGGCATTTGTATGCAATGAATTACAGTTATCCTGTAAGGCCATTAGAGCCTGTAACGTTGTACGAATATCATTAAAGTCTATCTCCTGTGCATGTAAGCTGCGTCCAGATGTTTGGATATGATATTTTAACTTTTGTGCACGTTCATTTGCACTGTACTTATCACGCATCACAATTGCCCAGATACGACGAGCAACACGTCCAATTACTGTATACTCTGGGTCAAGTCCGTTAGAGAAGAAGAATGATAGATTTGGTGCAAAATCATCGATATTCATTCCACGACTTAAATAATATTCCACATACGTAAAGCCATTTGCTAAAGTGAATGCTAATTGTGAAATTGGATTCGCTCCAGCTTCTGCAATATGGTAACCAGAGATAGACACTGAGTAGTAATTACGAACTTTATGGTCAATAAAGTACTGTTGAATATCTCCCATCATACGCAATGCAAACTCTGTAGAGAAAATACATGTATTTTGTCCCTGGTCTTCTTTTAAAATATCCGCTTGTACCGTTCCACGCACTACCTGTACAGTTTTCTCTCGTGTCTCCGTAAATTCTTCAACTGTCAAAGGTCGACCAAGTTCTTTCTCACGCAGTTTCACTTGTTGATCAATAGCCGTATTCATGAACATTGCCAAAATAATCGGTGCCGGACCATTAATTGTCATTGATACTGATGTAGATGGTGCACATAAATCAAAGCCTGCATAAAGCTTTTTCATATCCTCTAGCGTACAAATAGATACACCAGATTCTCCAACCTTCCCATAAATATCTGGTCGATAATCTGGGTCCTCACCGTATAATGTCACCGAATCAAATGCCGTTGATAAACGTTTTGCATCATCATCCTTCGATAAATAATGGAATCGTTTATTTGTACGCTCTGGCGTACCCTCACCAGCAAATTGTCGCTTCGGATCTTCACCTTCACGCTTAAATTGGAACACACCCGCTGTGTATGGGAATTCTCCAGGTACATTTTCTTTATATACCCAACGTAAAATTTCACCGTAGTCCACGAATTTCGGCAAGACAACTTTAGGAATTTTTGTACCAGAAAGACTTGTTGTTTTTAAAATTGTACGAATTTCCTTATCACGAACTTTCGTTACAAATTCATCTCCTGCATACGCTTCTTTTAAAGCCTGCCAATTATCTAATATACGTTTAGATTCTGCTGTTAATTCGTCTTGAACACCTTTTGCTAAAGAAGTAAGGGATGCGACAAGTGCATCATCTGGCGCTTTTTCCTGAACTGCTGTAATAGCTCCCTCTAATTGGAATAGACGCCGTGCAAAGGCTACTTGTTGCTCTGATTTTTTGTGATAGCCGCGAACTGTGTCTGTAATTTCACGTAAATAATAACGTCGATCATTCGGAATTATCACATCTTGTTTTTGTGTTTTTGCAAATTGTTCATAGCCTGTTTCCCAATTAGATCCTGTTTTCTCGTTAATAATATTTACTAGTGCGGCAAATAAAGCATTCGTTCCTTTATCATTGAATTGACTAGCAATGGTACCGTAAACAGGCATATTATCAATTAGTTCATCCCAAAGCTCCCGAGATCGTTGGTATTGCTTCTGCACTTGTCGAAGTGCATCCTCAGAGCCTTTACGTTCAAATTTATTGATAGCGATAACATCCGCAAAATCAATCATATCGATTTTCTCAAGCTGAGTTGGAGCACCGAACTCACTTGTCATGACATACATAGATAGGTCCGTATATTTTGTAATTTCCGCATCGCCTTGACCAATCCCACTTGTTTCGACAATGATTAAATCATAGCCCGCTACACGTGCTACATCTAATACGTCCCCAATCGAAGCAGAAAGCTCAGTACGAGATCCACGAGTTGCTAGACTACGCATATATACTCGATTATTGAAAATCGCATTCATACGAATTCGATCTCCAAGCAATGCCCCACCAGTTTTTTGCTTTGTCGGATCTACTGAAAGAATTGCTACACGTTTATCTGGAAACTCTTTCAAGAAGCGACGAATTAACTCATCTGTCAATGAAGATTTACCAGCTCCACCTGTTCCTGTAATACCCAATACAGGCGTTCCTTTCGAGCGTTTGCGAGCTTCTTCTAACATCTTTTTCGTTTCTTCATCGTTATTCGACTCTGCCGCTGTCAATAAATTTGCCAAAATTTCTGGTGTTTCTGTTGATAGTGCATCCAGTTTTTCTTGATAGTTACCTGTTGCAGTTGGGAAATCAGTACCTTTAATTTGCTCATTGATCATCCCTTGCAAACCTAAGACACGCCCATCTTCTGGCGAGAAAATCCCTGCAATCCCATAAGCATGTAGCTCTTTAATTTCACGTGGTAAAATAACGCCACCACCACCGCCATAAATTTTAATATGTGGCGCACCTTTTTCACGAAGCAAATCATACATATATTTAAAGTATTCCATATGCCCGCCTTGATAAGAAGATATGGCAATACCTTGAGCATCCTCTTGAATCGCAGCATTTACGACTTCTTCCACAGAGCGATTATGTCCTAAATGAATGACCTCCACACCGCTCGATTGTAAAATACGTCGCATGATATTGACTGAAGCATCATGCCCATCAAAAAGACTCGATGCTGTTACAAAACGTACGTGATTTTTTGGACGATATACTTCTACCTTTGTCATATGAAATCCCCACTTTCTCCCCTTAATGTTCTTTGTCGGCTCACCATCATAACGTGGGGTTGATTTCCGTTCCGACTGGGCGCTCACTCGCTGTGCTCGTTCCAATCAACTTATTTACATGACATACGTTTTTAACAAATGTCACCCCTATATTTCGGTAATGAGCCTTTTCATTCAAAAAAAGTCGGCAATTGCAATGTCGCTTTATGCAATTACCGACAACCCCTTAGTGAAACTTATTTGAACCCCTTTATGCCTGAAATAAACAATGTAATTTGCATATCAATAAATTCCTCAATTGAATGCTGACGATGAAGCGCCCATTTACGGAACGCCCAACTTTGCCCAGCAACAACTAAGTTATTGGCTGCCAAATGGATTTGCTTTTCCGTCATCGTTATTTCACCTGACTGCACACAGCGTTTTAGTAATCGCTCAAAAGTCGCAACCATTTCAAATTCTTTACTGAATACATAACGTTGTGCTTCTTTTGACAATGATTTTGTTTCTTGATACATGATTGTCAGTTCATCAACCATACTATCAATTTGCAAGAAATACTCTCGAATCATTTCCTTTAACTCTTCTATAGTTCCTGCCTTAATCTCATAACTTGAAAGTCGCTCCATTGCATGATGGTAAATGCTATCACATACAAGGTAAAGGACATCTTCTTTCGTACGAATGTATTCGTATAATGTTCCAATACTAAAGCCTGCAGCTTTTGCGATTTCTCTCGTCGTGGCACGATGAAAACCTTTTTCTTTAAATAATTTAATGGCTCCCTGTATCATTTGTTCTCGACGAATGGCGATGAGATTTTCATCTTTTACTGTTGACTGTACTTGGGGTCTCTTATCTCTTTCTGTCATACGTTATTTTGTCAACATACGCGAGATAACAAGACGTTGAATCTCTTGCGTACCTTCATAGATTTGTGTAATTTTCGCATCACGCATAAAGCGCTCAACCGGATAATCTTTCGTATAGCCATAGCCTCCAAAGATTTGAACTGCCTCAGTCGTTACACTCATCGCCGTATCACCAGCCATTAATTTTGCCATAGCAGACGCTTTACCATAAGGGAGACTATTCGACTCTAACCAAGCAGCCTGGTATGTAAGAAGTCGAGATGCTTCAATTTGAGTAGCCATATCGGCTAGTTTGAAGGATACACCTTGGTTGGCAGTAATCGGCTTTCCAAATTGAACACGTTCTTTTGCATAGTCAACCGCTGCATCCAATGCTCCTTGTGCAATCCCTACAGCTTGAGCCGCGATACCGTTACGTCCTCCATCAAGAGTTATCATCGCAATTTTGAAGCCGTCTCCCTCAGCTCCAAGCAGGTTTTCTTTCGGAACACGACAGTTATCGAAAATAATTTCAGTTGTAGGAGATGAGCGAATCCCTAATTTTTTCTCCTTCTTACCTACTGAGAAACCTTCATATCCGGCTTCCACGATAAAAGCAGATGTGCCATTTTTTGCTTCTGGATCTGTTACTGCAAATACGACATATGTATCTGCTACTCCACCATTGGTAATGAAAATTTTCGAACCGTTTAAAATATAGTCATCGCCATCACGTTTTGCATATGTTTTCATGCCACCAGCATCAGAACCCGATCCTGGCTCTGTTAAACCATATGCACCGATATGCTTACCTTCCGCCATTGGACGAAGATATTTTTGTTTCTGTTCTTCAGTACCGAATTTAAAAATTGGCCAGCCTGCCAATGAAGTATGTGCGGATAAAGTTACCCCAGTTGAAGCACATACACGTGATAATTCCTCTACAGCAATGACATATGCAAGATAATCAAAGCCTGCACCACCATATTCTTCTGGCCACGGAATACCTGTTAAGCCCAACTCCGCCATTTTATCGAAAATAGCTCGATCAAACTCTTCGTTCTCATCACGCTCGGCTGCTGTTGGTGCCACTTCATTAATAGCAAAATCACGAATCATTTCACGTAATTGTTCATGCTCTTCTGTTAATTGAAAGTTCATTGTCCATTTCCCCTTTTTAGTTAGACTCTATTAATTTCTAGGTGATTACGCTTCTTTGATGATTGCTTTTTTATCTTGGTCATTCTATTATCGATTGGAATTTCGGTGCGACATTAGTAATTAGCTTATTGAATTAAGCGAACTGTTCTCTGCATTACCTGAGCGATTTCCTTGGCTACCCGAGCAGTTCTCTGTCCCACCTGAGCGATTTCCGGCTAC
>NZ_JBIWDH010000005.1:6878-145974 GCF_044761885.1 Lysinibacillus sp. NPDC097231
CTACCCGAGCAGTTCTCTGTCCCACCTGAGCGATTTCCTTGGCTACCCGAGCAATTCTCTGTCCTACCTGAGCGATTTCCTTGGCTACCCGAGCAGTTCTCTGTCCCACCTGAGCGATTTCCTTGGCTACCCGAGCAATTCTCTGTCCTACCTGAGCGATTTCCTTGGCTACCCGAGCAATTCGCCGCACCACCTGATTTCTTCTACCCGAGCAGTTCTCTGTCCCACCTGAGCGATTTCCTTGGCTACCCGAGCAATTCGCCGCACCACCTGAGCGATTCTCTAATTTACCTGAGCCAAATATCAACTTTGCAACATACAATAAGACTTTATTTCAGTAAATGTTTACTAATAACTAACCTTTGAATTTCACTTGTGCCTTCATAGATTTCTGTAACCTTCGCATCGCGGAAATATCGCTCTACTGGATAATCTTCCGTGTAGCCGTAGCCACCAAAAATTTGGACAGCCTCTATTGCTGTTTGTACAGCTGTGCGTGAGGCAAAGAGTTTCGCCATAGATGCCTCTGCTCCGCATGGCACCCCTTTTGCACGTAAATCTGCTGCACGATATACTAGTAATTTTGCTGATTCTACAGCAGTTGCCATATCTGCAAGTTTGAAGCTAACCCCTTGTTGCGCTACAATTGGTTTTCCGAATTGAACACGTTCCTTTGCATAAGCAGTAGCCGCCTCAAGTGCTGCCTCGGCAATACCTAAAGCTTGTGCAGCAATGCCAATTCGTCCAACATCTAAGTTGGACATTGCAATTTTAAAGCCTTCTCCTTCTTCTCCAAGAAGGTTCGCGGCTGGAATGCGACAGTTATCGAATGTTAATTGCACTGTGCGAGAGCCATGTAAGCCCATTTTATGTTCATCTTTTCCTACAATTAAGCCAGGTGTTCCCTTTTCAACAATAAACGCTGAAATACCACGGGTTTTTGCAGCAGGATTTGTAGATGCGAAAACAATATAAACATCTGCTTCTCCACCATTTGTAATAAACACTTTGGAGCCATTGATGACATATTCATCACCATCTCGGACCGCTTTTGATTGTAAGGAGCCGGCATCAGAGCCAGCACTTGGCTCTGTTAAACAAAATGCCCCTAAATATTCGCCGGCTGCAAGCTTCGGAACATAACGCTGTTTCTGTTTATCATTGCCAAAATAAATAATTGGATTAGTACCAACCGATGTATGCACAGATAAAATAACACCCATGACTGCACTAACCTTCGATAGTTCATTGATCGCAATTATGTACGATGTAAAATCCATCGCAGAGCCGCCTAATTCTTCTGGCGCCGTTATGCCCATTAAACCTAATTCCCCCATTTGTGTAAGGAGCTCACGTGGAAACTCTCCTGCCTCCATACGCTCTACCCATGGTTCAATTTTATCTTGAGCGAAATTACGAACCATATCACGCATCATCTTTTGCTCATCTGTAAATTGTAAATGCATCTATAATTTCACCCCACAATGTTGTCCCGTAGCATTACGTTCTTTCTTGAATTGTCCCATCCCCATAGGATTATTCATAAACGTAGAAGCCTCTTCCTGATTTTTTACCTAACCAGCCTGCTGCCACATATTTACGAAGTAATGGACAAGGTCTGTACTTACTATCACCTAAGCCCTCATGTAAAATTTCCATAATGTAGAGGCATGTATCAAGACCAATAAAGTCTGCCAATGTTAACGGGCCCATCGGATGATTCATACCGAGCTTCATCACATCATCAATCGCTTCCTTCGTCGCTACACCCTCATACAATGCGTAGATGGCTTCATTGATCATAGGTAGTAAAATTCGATTTGAAATAAAACCTGGAAAGTCGTTTACTTCTACTGGCGTTTTTGATAATTTTACTGTCATCTCTTCAACTGCTTTGTAGACTTCATCACTTGTTGCCAATCCTCTAATAATCTCTATAAGCTTCATAACAGGCACAGGATTCATAAAGTGCATACCAATTACTTGCTCTGGACGATTTGTGACAGCTGCAATTTCCGTAATTGGTAAAGATGATGTATTCGTAGCTAAAATGGCATGTGCTGGTGCAATTTGATCTATTTGCTTAAAGATGGATTGCTTCACTTCCATATTTTCTACAGCTGCTTCGATGATAATATCTACAGCACTAGCATCCTGTAAATCTAGTGACATACTAATACGACCTAAAATAGCCGCTTTCTCATCCTCTGTTTTACGCCCCTTTTCGACATCACGTGTCAAGTTTTTCGTAATAACTCCTAAACCACGCTCGAAAAATTCTTGCTCCATGTCGTTCAGTTTGACATCAAAGCCAGCCTGCGCACAAACTTGCGCAATGCCGGAACCCATTTGCCCAGCGCCAATAACCATTACCTTTTGAATTCCCATCATTCATGTCCCCCTGTTTTCGGTACTTCAATCATGATTGCGTCGCCTTGCCCACCACCTGAACAGATAGCTGCAATGCCGATGCCACCGCCACGACGTTTTAATTCATGAGCAAGTGTTAAAATAATACGTGCACCAGATGCGCCAATTGGATGACCTAGTGCAACTGCACCACCGTTCACATTGACCTTTTCAGCATCTAGATCAGCCAATTGCTTGCTAACAAGAGCTACTGCCGCAAAGGCTTCATTGATTTCGAATAAATCAATGTCTGCTAATGATTTCCCTGTCTTTTTCAGTAATTTGTTAATCACAAGCCCTGGTGTTTGCGGGAAGTTCTCCGGCTCAATGGCAAGCTCTTCATGGCCGATGATAATAGCAAGTGGCTCCCTGCCTTCACGTGCTGCACGCTCCTCGCTCATAACCACTAAAGCACATGCCCCATCGTTTACTCCTGGTGCATTACCTGCTGTAATCGTCCCGTCCTTGTCAAAGGCTGGTTTCAGCTTTGCAAGTACCTCCATTGACGTACCAGCTCTTGGTGCCTCATCTGTATCAAATTGAAGCGCTTCTCCCTTACGTTGCGGAATTTCCACATTCACGATTTCTTCAGCAAAGTAACCTTTCTCGATTGCTGCAAGTGCACGTTCATGACTGCGAGCAGACCAAGCATCCTGCTCCTCACGGCTTAACGAAAACTCTTTAGCTGTTGCATTTCCGTAGCTTCCCATATGTGGCCTTGCCTTATCGAACGCACATGTCAAGCCATCATATAGCATGCCATCCACTATTGTTGAATCGCCCATGCGTAATCCTGTTCGACCATTTTGTAGATAGTAGGGTGCGTTAGACATTGACTCCATACCACCAGCTACAATCACTTCTTCGTCCCCCAAACGAATTAGTTGATCCGCTAGTGTTACCGCGCGCATCCCCGACGCACAAACTTTATTGATTGTTTCTGTTTTTACTGCTACTGGTAAATTTGCTTTCAGCGCTGCCTGTCTCGAAGGAATTTGGCCCTGTCCCCCTTGTAAAACGGAGCCTAGAATCACTTCATCCACTTCATCAGGTGCAATATTCGCTTTCCCTAATGCGCCTTTTATAGCGATAGCACCTAAATCACTTGCGCTCAATGCTGATAATGAACCTCCAAACTTACCAAATGCAGTTCTTGTTCCTGCTAAAATTACAGCTCTATTCAAGTAAAACACCCCTTTTGTTTTACGTTCTCGATGAAGTATCAGAGCATCTTTGTTGACTGAACGCTCGCTCAACTCCCATCTCCATTTAATCTTATTCTACAAAACAATTATTTATTGTGCAATTTATATTTTTCAGATAACTAAAATATTTCTACAAAAACTATTATTTTTCTGCGTTCATCTCTGTATTCTCGTCTTGTTCGACACTTTCTACAGAAGCTACTACCTCTTCAAGCATTTCATCTGCTGCTTCTTCAACAGAATTTTCAACAACCTTCACTTTTTCACCAAACACTGAACGCTCCAATAATTCTGCAATGTCAAATGTACCAATGGAATCCTCAACCTCTTTGGCTTTTGTCCCGTCCTCAAGCATCGTTAAACAGTAAGGACATCCTGAAGAAATAACCGATGCATTCGTTGCTAAAGCTTGTTCTGTTCGTGCTACGTTTATACGGTTACCGACATGCTCTTCCATCCACATTAAACCGCCACCTGCACCACAGCACATTGCTGTTTCGCGATTACGTTCCATTTCCACAAGTTTAACACCTGGAATACCACGTAATATTTCGCGTGGTGCATCATAGACATCATTGTAACGACCTAAGTAACAAGAATCATGGAAAACAATCATTTCATGCACTTCGTAATTTAGCGTCAATCGATTTTCTTCAATCAACTGATTTAATAATTCAGTATGGTGATAGACCTCGCCCTTCCAGCCAAAGTCTTGATATTCATTTTTAAAGATATTGTAGGCATGCGGGTCGATTGTCACGATTTTCTTCACTTCATTTTTCTCAAATTCATCAATATTCGCTGTTGCAAGCTCTTGGAATAAAAATTCATTTCCTAAACGTCGAGGTGTATCCCCTGAGTTTTTCTCTTTATTTCCTAAAATCGCAAACTTCACGCCTGCCTCATTTAATAGGCGACAGAAAGCTAATGCAATTTTTTGTGAGCGGTTATCAAATGCACCCATTGAGCCTACCCAGAATAAATATTCCATTTCCTCGCCTGATTTTTTCAGCTCTTTCACTGTTGGAATTTGAATTGTTGGATCTAAGTCACGCCAATTTTCTTTTTCTTTACGGTTTAAGCCCCAAGGATTACCTTGACGTTCGATGTTTGTCATCGCGCGTTGTGCATCAGGGTTTACTTTCCCTTCAGTCATTGTTAAGTAACGACGCAAGTCAATAATCTTATCGACATGCTCATTCATAACGGGACATTGATCCTCACAGTTACGACAAGTCGTACATGCCCAAATCTCTTCTTCAGTAATGACATCTCCGATTAAAGATGGGCTGTAGATATCTTCAATTACTGCCCCCTCAGCACCAGCTGCCATCGCTAGTTGATTCCCCTTAGTATTGGCAAAGAATTGATAAGGTACCCACGGCTTTTGCTTTGTAACAACTGCCCCCGTAAATGTTAAATGATCACGAAGCTTCACAATTAAATCCATCGGTGATAGCATTTTTCCTGTCCCTGTTGCTGGACACATATTTGTACAACGTCCACATTCTACACAAGAATATAAATCTAACATTTGTTTTTGTGTAAAGTCTTGAATACGTCCTACGCCAATTGATGGGATATCATCTTCACTTTCAGCATTTTCCCCCGCTTCCTCTAATGCTTCAAAGTCGATTGGTGTTAGAGTACCTGTACGATCTAAACGATTCATGTACACATTAATCGGACTTACAATTAAGTGGAAGTGCTTCGACTGTGGTACATAAACTAAGAATGTTAATAGAATTAATAAATGTGCCCACCACATTACATAGAAAATTACAGCAGCAGCTGATGTAGGTAGGAAGCCAAAAATCGCTGCAATACCAGAAGCAACTGGCTCAGTATAAGTAAGCTCTTCACCATGCCAAATTATTCCCATACCATTTGCAAGCAATGTGGATACCATTAATCCGCCAATAAAAATTAAGACAAGACCATTTTTCCAGCCTCGTTTTAGACGTACTAGCTTTTCTACATAGCGTCGGTAAAATGCCCACACAACCGCCACTAAAATCATTAATACCACAAGCTCTTGGAAGAATGTAAACACACTGTAGAAAATGCCAAGCGGCAAATGTGATCCAGGTGCTAACCCCTTCCAAATTAGATCAATGGCACCTAGCTGCACCATCAAAAATCCATAGAAGAACATGACGTGGATTAAACCACTCTTTGGATCTTTTAATAGCTTATTTTGGCCAAGTACATTGACCATAAGATAACGAATTCGTTCTTTAACACTTTCATCAAACTCAACCTTTTTCCCCAATTGCACAAACTTATAGCGTGTTTTTAACAGATAAAAGAACAATCCTACTGCATAAAGCACAACCACGACTGCTAGAACAATGTTTGCAATTACTAATGGACTCATGGTTGGTCCCCCCTTTAGTTCGTCATAATTTTCTCTCTTTGTGATAAATTCGCTAGCTCATACGTAAATGTATGTCATTTCATCATTATATTCCTATTCTAATAAATGAGTGAGCATTCAGTCAACATAAAACGGAAATATTTCTGATAATTTTATATTCTTACATTTTACAAGAAAAAAAGCCACCCTGAATTTTGAAGAGGGCACTAAAACACTTTATAAATTTATTTTTTATATTATAAATTTGTCTTTGGTGTTATTTAGATACTCAAAAAAGTCGATTTGTATCATGTTTTTGATAATAACAAATCGACTTTTTCAGTGCCTCAAATTTCAAAGTAGCTATTTCTTTTTATATGTGCTTTCACTAAGATTTCCATTCCGACTGGGAGCTATGTTGCTGTCGCTTCGCTTTCGAGCAGTACTAACGTAGCGGCATCGACCGAATGTTGGTCACGAAGGCGTTATCAAAGGACGTGATGCTTATAGCCTTCGTTTCCCTACTCGCTAGGTCTCATCTGAAACGCTGATGATCCCCAAGGAGCCGACCAGTCTCCACTCCAATCAACCTATTTGCATGGTAAAAACTTTAATAAATTTCATCCTCAACTTTTGAAGATGAGTGCAATTTTCCATAAATTCTTTTTGCATTAGCATACTTGTAGCTGCCTCTTTGCTTTCGCTACAGTAAACATTTAATGGATGAAGATAAGTTACAGGCTATTTTTTAAAGACATTACCGCTGCGAATATATTCAACATCAGCAACGTTGAGTCTAAAATTAACAACTCGTGCGGCTGCGAATAAATAATCAGACAGACGGTTTAAATACTTTTGTACAATCGTCGGTACATCTTCAATTTCCTTCATAAGTGTTACCATTTGACGTTCTGCTCGACGTGCTACTGTTCGAGCAATGTGTAAGGTTGCTGCTGCTGGTGCACCACCTGGTAAAATAAAGCGCTGTAATGGTGGTGCTTCATCTGACATTGCATCAATGCGAGATTCTAACACTTCAATTGGCTTCTCCGTGAGCTTATATTGTCGCTCCTTCATGACATTAGCAAGGTCCCCACCTGCATCGAAAAGCTCATGCTGAATAGCTTCTAAGTCCATTAGAATATCCTTGAATAGCTCATGATCCAATTCACTTACAGCCTTGCCAATAAAAGAATTTAATTCATCGATTGCACCATATGTCTCCACGCGTAAGCTATCTTTGTCAACACGCCCTCCGATAAGACTTGTCTTCCCTGTATCGCCTGTTTTCGTGTAAAGCTTCATTCCTCTCATCTCCTATAGTTTATTCTTATAATTTTTTATTGCCTGCACAGTTGTTTCAAAAACACCTTTACCAATAATCTTGCCTACCTCTGTAATTGGACCGCCGTACAGCATTTCTTCCCCTTTTTGTGTCGCTGCAATCAATAAACTATCTGTAGCAGTACCTGTTGCAATTGTATCACTAAGCTTATCACGAATTTCTTCTGACTGTAATGCCTTCGTTTTCGCCTCGGTAGCTGTCATCATTGCTTGGAAAAACGCCTCTTCTGATAAGCATCCATTAATAATAACCCATGTATTAATAGTACCGATATATAGATCATCCTGTCTTTCATGTGCATGTGACACATCAACAGCATTACCGACACCAGCCGTTACTACAACGAAGATACTACCAAAGGAAGCGCTAAATTCATTAATAGCTACAAGATTTGTTGGGACAGCTGTTAGCATGACAACTGTACTTGTAGATGAAAAGTGCTCCTTTTGTAAAAATTCAGCGACCTCTTTCTTAACATCATTAATCACATAATCTGCTGGTACAGAGCGGTTTAATAGGCAATCATACCAGCCGATACCTGGATTATGTACAGCTGAGGAAACTATTTTTAAAGGAAACGCTGATTTTAGCTGGATATAATTATCTGTGACAGTGAAATTTTCTTTTTCAATAACAGCGCGTTGCTGATATTCGCTTGATGCTGGCATCATAGTAATTTGAGGCTTTGGTATTTCAGGATGTGCATAAGTCGCTACACGCGCTTGATATACCTCTTCAATTTGAGAGGCAATTAAAACTTCATGTGGCGCTCCAAAAGCTCGCATTTGTCCGCTCTCCATTAGTAATAATTCATCACAATAAAGGGAGGCTAAATTCATATCATGTAACACCATAACAACGGTTAAGCCACATTCTATTGCTTCCTTTCGCACCATATCTAAAATCTGACGCTGATGGGCAATGTCTAAATGATTCGTTGGCTCATCTAGCAGCAATACTTCCGCTGTCTGCGCAAGAGCTTGTGCTACAAAAACTCTTTGTTGCTCACCACCAGACAAAAATTCCATTGGTGCTTGTTCATAGCGTTTTACACCTGTTTGAACCATTGCATGTTGTACTGCTTGTTCATCACGCTCAGTCCAGCTAGAGAAGAAGCCTGTTTGATGTGGATACCGTCCAAGTGATACCGCCTCACGTACACTGTTTGAAAAGGCATTCGCATGCAGTTGTGGCAATACTGCCATTTTTTTTGCCAATGCCCGAGCATTGTATGTGTTAATGTTTTTACCATCTACTAATATAGTGCCAGTGGTTGCTGGCAGTATGCCGCTCATAACTTTTAACAATGTGGATTTCCCGCTACCATTAGGCCCTAAAATACCTAGTATTTTTCCTTTTTCAACAGTAAAACTTATATCCTTAACGATTGGTACGTTTTCATAGCCACCAGAAAGATGTTCAACAACAATCACGCCCGTACCCCCTTGCTTCTACGTTGCTGATAAAAAATATAGGAAAAGACAGGCGCTCCAATAAATGCAGTAATTACACCAATAGGTAGCTCTCTTGGCATAATAATTGTTCGCGCTATTAAATCACATATAATCAGCAAAGTTGCGCCATTTAAAAATGATAATGGCAATAAATGACGATGATCTGAGCCCCAAATCATCCTTGTCATATGCGGTACAACTAAACCCACAAAACCAATCGTTCCAGAAACAGCTACCGCCGCTCCTGTCAACATTGACCCACCTACTAAAATCAAATATTTACTGCGCTTCACATTGACACCTAAATGCTTTGCACGTTCCTCTCCATATAGCAGAACATTCAGTTCTCTTCTTTGTGTCCAAAGTATAATAGAGCCAATTATTACAAATGGAATAATCATCTGAACAAAAGGCCAGCCCCGCATCGATACTGAGCCGAGCAGCCATCCGATAACTTGTCGTAACTCCTCACCAGATAATGCTATCATTAAGGAAATTAAAGAACCTAAAAATGAACTAAATATGATCCCTGTTAAAATAAGTGTTTCCATTTTCAATGAACGGTCCACCATTCTTGCAAAACTCATGACAGCTACCATCGTTAATACTGCACCTATCATACTGAACGTTGGTAGTGCATACAGGCCAACTACGGGTATAGATATGCTGAAGAAAATCGTCATTACTGCGCCAACTGATGCACCTGAGGAAACACCTAAAGTATAAGGGTCAGCTAAAGGATTTTTTAATAGGCCTTGGAATGCTGCTCCTGCAATGGCAAGAGATGCCCCAACAAGCCCTGCCAACAAGACTCGTGGCAAACGAATTTTCCATAAAATATTGGCAGCTGTTTCATCAGCCGCCTTATTCCACAATACTTCTAGTGGAATATGGACCGAGCCTATAGCTACGCCACACCAAATACTTATGATAAGAAGCGTAATGGCTGTTACATAGGCAGTAACTATTCTACTCACTTGAACGCCTCTGGGTAGATGGCTTTCGCTAATTCCTCAAGACCATCTGCTAAACGAGGACCTTGACGACTTGTCGTATTTTCATCTACTTGCACTATTGCTTTATTTTTCACGGCATTAATTGTCTCAAAGCCTGCACGTTGTGGAATTTTCGTTAAAATATCAGGTACATAATTATATGTCACTACAATGACATCTGGATTTTTTACGATAATTTGTTCAGCATCGATTTTATACCAGTCATTTGAATCTGCAGCTACATTTTCTGCGTGAATCATATCAAGCATTACATTCATAAATGTACCATTACCAGTAGTATAAATTTCTGGCTCATCAGATGCTTCTACAAACACTTTCTTTGGCTCAACACCTTCTAATTTTGCTTGAATCTCTTCCACTTTGGCTTTCATATTAGCAATAATTTTTTCAGCTTCAGGTAATTTCCCTGTTGCACGACCAAGTTGTTCAATTGTAGTGTACGTTTCATTAAAGTCCTTCGCATTTGTAACAACAAAAACCTTCACACCCGCAGCTTCGAGCTGTTCAATTGCTCCTTCAGAAAATGACATACTTGATTCATGAGCAAAAACGATATCTGGTTTTAGGGCAATAATTTGCTCAACATTATATTCCATGCCGCCAACCTTTTCTTTTTTAGTTGCCTCCGCTGGATAATCGTCATTGTCTGTTACACCAACTATTTCATTATTTAAGCCAAGTCCAAATAAAATTTCTGTGTTACTTGGAATAAGAGAGACTATTTTTTCTGGAGCGGCTTCAAGCGTAATATCCTTGCCAGTAGCGTCCGTAACTGTGATTGGGAATGTTGCTTCGTCCACTTTTGATGTCTCTTGTTGTTTTTGTTGCTCAGAAGATAACGGCTTTTCATTTGTTGCCTCTTTTGTATTACATGCAGCAAGCAAGCCAATAGCTAAAAATGCTGATAATCCTATTTTCCAAAATTTCTTCATGTTAATCCTCCTCGTATATCTGTAAGTATATCTTTATGACCTGTTTTTCTGATTGATCGATACATTTCGATTAGTTACCGACGAACATTGTGAATTTATCGCCCACTTTTTCAAATTTATCGACAGCGATCTTACAAAACAAATACCCCTCATCACAATAAGATGAGGGGGGCAAATTTGCACAAAAATATGTATACAAAATCCACCACCCTATCCTCGTAGGCTGCAACGTGTTTCTATAAAGGCAGGTCTCCTGGCTCGTGCTCCATACGCTTTTTCAAGCCTTCCCGAAAATTTTCAGTGGCGTAGATTGAAAAAACTCGCACATACAGTGGCGGGACCGCATCGGAGTTTCACCGACTTCCCTTTTCACTTTACATAAGTAAAGAACCTTTATAATATTCAGTTGATTGTATTATACATGAAAATGAAAGAAGTCGCCTCCATTCGAGACGACTTCTAAACAGTTAAACTATATCTAAAAAATACTGTACCGTTTTCATCGGTGCACCCATTTCTCGTAATGCCCATGTGTGCTCTAAATAAATATCTGCTAGCTTATCATATTTTCCACCAAATCTATGAGCCCATTCGACTGCTACAACACTTTCATATAAATGTGCCATTTTTTCAGCAATCTCTTTTGCCTCAAACGTTTTCGTTGCTTCATCTAAATAGCTAAATGTTTGCAATGTGGATTCTAGTTTCACTAATTGCTTCTCAACAATTTTAACCAGTCGACTGTCCGTAAGTTTTTCTAAACGTTGCTGCATTACGCGAACAAATAATTCATGCGCCTGAAACTTATCAACTAAACGAATTAGTTCTAATGCCAAAATATTGGCAGTTCCCTCCCACACAGTAAGCACCTGTGCATCTCTTAATAAACGAGGTGTAACGAAATCTTCAATATAGCCATTTCCACCATGTAATTCAATGGCTTCACTAGCATAATGTACAGCTTGCTCTGCCGTTTCTCTTTTCATGATAGCAATATTTAAGCGATTCATAATGATGTCTTGTTCATTGCCCTGTCCAGTTGTTACTTTATCGTACAGCTGAATAAGATCAAAAACTGTGGCAACTTCTACATGAAGCTTGGCAGCAAATTTCCCTAGTGTGTCCTGAATCATAGGATATTGTGTTAAAGGCTTCCCAAATGCAAAACGATTTGTTACATAATGCTTTGCCTCTAAATAACCTCGACGCATAATGCCTATAGAGGCAACAGCATTGCAAATCCTTGATAAATTAAGTGCCTCTAGCATGTAATAAATTCCTTTATTCGGCTCGCCTACAACATATGCTACTGCACCATCAAATTCAACCTCACCAGAAGGTACCGCTCTAACGCCAAGTTTATCTTTTAAACGACGAATACGAAGATGATTAACAGTACCATCCTCCTTATGCCAAGGAACCGCAAACAAAGTTAAGCCTTTTGAGCCAGCCGGTGCCCCCTTCAGACGTGCCAATACCATGGCAACTCCACACATCCCTGCATTGGATGCAAAATATTTCTCGCCATATAAACGGTACTGATTTCCTTCCAGTCTTGCCTCTACAACATTCGCACCAACATCTGAGCCACCTTGACGCTCCGTTAAAAATGTCGCTCCTTCATAAAGCTCAGTATCGCCTGTTGCACAAACATGTGGTAAAAAGCGCTCCTTCACCTCATCACTTGCGTAATGATCGAGTAAATAAGCCGTTGCCATTGTTAAAGTTACAGGACAATAAAAGCCAGGCTCAGCATGGGACAGTAAATACCCTTGAGCAAAGCTATACACATAGTTGCCCTTTCGTCCTAATTGTGGAATATTTTTATGCACATAGCCTACTATGCCTGTATTGTACGTCTCTTCAATGGTTTTTTTGTAACCATCGTTGACCCAAACCTCTGACACTTCTTCACCATATGCATTATACCGTTGTAATCGAGGTTCACCCTCTCTATCTGTATATTTCGCTCTAACATCAATATCCCCAGCACAAAGCTCACCAAAATCTGTGAGCTCACGCGTTGCATATTCTACAAACTCTTTATCTAGCATCATTTCTAAAACTTTATGAAGTGTATCATCATCTTTAAAAAAATTCGTTGTTCTTATTTCTTCCTGCTGTAAAACCTTCATCCTACCTCACCTCTTGTCCCTTCAATGATTGCTTCAAAATTTTCCCTGCTGCATTTCGTGGTAGCGCTTCCACTTGTTCAAATACCCGCGGGATTTTATATTTAGCAAGATGCTCCTCCAAATAAGCTTTAAGTGTACTTTCATCAATCTCCGCCTTAGCAGCAAAAACAGCCTTCACCGTTTCTCCCCATTGTGGATGTGGTACACCAATTACAGCAACCTCAAAAATCCCTTCATAGCTTAAAATGCTGTCTTCAATTTCTTTGGGATAAATATTCACTCCACCCGATATAATGACATCCTTTTTCCGATCAACAATCCAAATATATCCATCCTCATCTACTCGAGCTAAATCACCTGTTTTCAGCCAGCCATCTATAAATGCAGCCTTCGTCGCAATATCGTCCTTGTAATAGCCCAGCATATTACCTTCACCAAATAACACAATCTCTCCGACTTCACCACCAATGACATCTTCTCCAAGGTCGTTAATAATACGTAGCTCTGTTCCGAGTGGTGCACGCTGACCAATACTTCCTGCCTTTGTTTCATGCTCTTTGCCAAACAATAGCGCGCCGCTTGGACCAGCCTCTGTTAACCCATAAACACAAGTTAAATCATCTGTCCGGAAAGCCTTTTGTATAAAGCGAATTTCGTTTTGCGATAACGGTGCACCACCATAAATCCACCATTTCATTGATGATAAATCCGCTGATAGCAACCTAGGCATTTGAGCAGTTAACAAATATGCGACAGGCGCACCAAAGAAATGTGTTGTTTTTTCTTGCTCAATCGAATCAATCAACAAATCAGGCGTAAAGGTTGGCGTTAGCACATTTGTAGAGCCTACAAGTACTCCTGACATTAAAAATAAATGCAATGGAGCCGAATGAGTTAACGGCATCATTAGAAGTATGCGGCTTTCAGGCTTTACTTCCATTTCTACCGCAATCATTTGCGCTACGGTTAAAATATTACGATAACTAAACAGCACACCCTTTGGTTTTCCCGTTGTACCTGAGGTATATAAAATCGTTGATGCATCATCTTCATTGAGTTGGCAATCAATGGTTTGAGTGCTTGCATGTTGAATAAGTGTTTCATAGTTTATCCAGCCAGCCTGCTCTTGACCTGTTTTAATTTTTAGAGGGACTACTGTGATGTTTTCGACTGCTGCGAAAATAGCTTCATGTGCTAGGATCGCTTTTGCCTCAGCATGGTGCGCTACATACTCTACCTCTTGCAACGTAAATTTCGCATTTACCGGAACGACAATAGCTCCAATGCGTTGAATCGCAAAATAGCTAACAACAAACTCGACAACATTAGGCATAAAAATGATTACTTTATCGCCTTGCCGTACTCCCTGCTCTAACAAAGCATGACTGAGGCGCGTCGCTTGCTCGTCCAAATCACGATAGGATACTCGTCTACCTTGACAGACAATCGCTTCATTCATAGAATACTTTCGGGCATTACGTGCTAACAAATTCGAACTATTCAACGTGCATCTCTCCCCTTAAAGTCGCTAATTTCTCACTAAACATGCCATGCAATTGCTGTAATTCATTTTTCATTTGCGTAAGCTCTGCCATTCTGCTTTCAATTTCTTGAATTTTTTGTGCTCCGTATTCGACCGTACGCTCCAATTGCTGAATGCCCGTACGATCAAAATCAAACAGCAATATCATCTCCTTGATTTCCTCAAGCGAAAATCCATAGCGCTTTCCACGGAAAATAAGCTTGGCTAACTCTTTCTTGGAAAAGGTTCGTTGATTGGTAGACGAACGATTGGGATTAAGCAACCCAAGCTCCTCGTAATAGCGAATTGTCCTTGTAGACACATTAAACTGCTTCGCCACTTCATGAATCGTCTTCATCGTCATCTCCCCCTTCACAATTTCCATCAGTATACCATTGACGTTAACGTAAACTTCAACAAAATAATCGGAATTAACAGAAAAAATATTACATAAAGGAGATGAAAGGCAAAGTTCGGAGTTCTATCCGTTACTTTCATTGTTCTATCCATCGCTTCAGCTTTTCTATCCATCACTTTGGCTTCTCTATCCGTCGTTCCTGCTTCTTTCCATCACTTCGGCCTTTCTATCCGTCGCTTCGGCTTCTCTATCCATCGTTCCTGCTTTTCTATCCGTCACTCCTGCTTCTTTCCGTCGTTCCCGCTTTTCTATCCATCGCTTCAGCCTTTCTATCCGTCACTCCGTCGTTCCTGCTTTCTATCCATCACTCCAGCCTTTCTATCCATAGCTTCAGCCTTTCTATCCGTCGATCCAGCTTTTCTACCCGTCACTTCGGCTTCCCTATCCGACTAAGCCAAATCTACACAAAAAACCCCCGACACATTATCGTGCCGGGGGCTAAAAAGACTATCATTACATTTTTTCTGGTGCAGATACACCGATTAAACGTAGTGCGTTTGCAATAGTTGTACGCACAGTAGTAATAAGGGCTAAACGAGCTTCTGTTAGCTCTTTATTTGAAGCATCTAACACTTTTTCAGCGTTATAGAAGCTATGGAATGCAGCTGCCGTTTCTTGAATATAGTTGGCGATACGGTGTGGTGTACGGTGCTTCGCAGCGTCAGCTACCACTTTCGGGAAGTCACCCACTTTTTTCAGTAAATCAATCTCTTTTTCAGCAGTTAACAGCGTTAAATGATCTGTTGTTGCAGCAAAGCCTTGCTCATTGGCTGAACGTAAAATAGATGAAATACGTGCATGTGCATATTGTGCATAATACACTGGGTTTTCATTTGATTGGGACACAGCTAGGTCAAGGTCAAAGTCCATGTGAGAATCGCCTGCAGTTTTCACGAAGAAATAACGTACCGCATCTAAGCCTACCTCTTCTACTAGTTCACGCATTGTAACAGCGTTCCCTGTACGTTTTGACATTTTGAATTTCTCACCGTTTTTATATAGCTGAACCATTTGGATAATCTCTACTTCAAGTGTATCACGGTCATAGCCAAGCGCTTGAATCGCTGCTTTCATACGTGGGATATAGCCGTGGTGGTCAGCTCCCCAAATATTGATTAATTTATCGAAGCCACGTACAATTTTATCCTCATGGTAGGCGATATCTGGAGTTAGATATGTGAAAGAACCATCATTTTTAATTAATACGCGGTCTTTGTCATCGCCAAATGTTGTTGAACGGAACCAAGTAGCACCGTCTTCTTCAAATACATGACCATTAGCTTTTAGTTTATCTAACGCTACTTCAATTTTGCCGTTTTCATATAATGAAGTTTCAGAATACCATACATTAAAGTTTACGCGGAAGTTTGCAAGGTCTGTTTTTAACTTGTCTAATTCTAACGCTAAACCATGTTGACGGAAGAATGCAAAACGTTCTTCATCAGATTTCGATAAAATGGCATCACCATGCTCTCCAGCTAGTTTACCAGCGATTTCAATAATATCTGAACCGTGGTAGCCATCCTCAGGCATCTCAGCATCCAAGCCTAGAGCTTGTTTATATCGCGCTTCTAGTGAATAAGCTAAGTTGTTAATTTGGTTACCTGCATCGTTAATGTAGTACTCTCGAGATACTTCGTAACCTGCCATATCTAACACATTACATAATGAATCCCCTACAGAAGCTCCACGTGCATGACCTAAATGAAGATCACCTGTTGGATTGGCAGATACAAATTCAACTTGAATTTTTTCTCCAGCGCCAGCATTAGAACGGCCATAATTAGCACCTTGCTCAAGCACTGCTTTTACGACACCTGATAGGAAATCTTTACGCACAGTAATATTCATGAAGCCAGGGCCAGCAATATCGATTTTCTCAATATCTGTACCTGCTATGTCAAGATTTTCTAAAATCGCTTCTGCAATTGCACGCGGTGGTTTTTTTGCTAATTTCGTTAATTGCATAGCAATATTTGTGGCATAGTCTCCATTTGCCTTATCCTTCGGTGTTTCTAGGTGAATATTTAACTCTGTGCCAGCCTCTACTAAGCCAGCTTTTTCAACAGCCTGCACAATCGCTGCTTTAATGGCTTGTTGTACTTGTTCTACTGCGTTCATTATTGTACCTCCGTAAATGTAATGTCTAATGTATAATTGCCAACGGATTGCCCACCCATTAGTAAATCGTACTGTACATGGAAATCTCCGCTTACTGCCCGTTTTATAAATGTCATTTCCTTCGTCTGTATGACAAGTGGCATTGAACCAAATTCACTTTCATAATGACCCGTTTGTTGTTCAATTATGTTAAGTGGTAATCGCATATTAACTGCTCCGGCACGCATAATTAGTGCCCGTTTATTGCCTAGCTTCATCGTTGTGCGGATGGTTTTACCCTCCTGCACCTCTTCATACTTCAAATACATGCTTCCTGCTTTTTCAAGTAGCTGCCCTGTAAGCCACATTTCATAACTTTCGAACTCCCCTTCAATCGGGCGAATCGTAGAAATGAGCTTAATGTTCACCTGCGATCTTGCTTCGTTCGCCATTATGGACGCTCCCTTTTATTGTTTTTACTATAACCTTTTTATTATAGGATGAATCCTCATATTTTTTCAAGGTAGAAGTGAGTATTCTATCCGATGTGGCAGTAATTTGCTCATTATTTAATGATTGACATAAATAGTCTATAAAATTACAGTTATATCAATAAGTTGGAATATTCAATCATTTTATCGAAATGAGGGCTGCTATATGTTAACACTTGAACAAATTCATGCTGCTAAACAAAGAATTTCATCTTATATATATGAAACACCTATTATTCGTTTAAATGGGCTCGATCAACTTTTAGGATGTCACGTCTATATAAAAGCCGAGAATATGCAAAAAACAAACTCCTTTAAGCTTCGAGGGGCTCTCAATAAAATGCTTTCCATGTCGTTAGAACAATTACAAAAAGGCGTAGTTGCTTCATCCTCAGGTAATCATGGCAAAGGTGTTGCCTATGCTGCCAAGTTATTAAATAGTAAGGCGACAATTGTTCTTCCAGATTCAGCTCCTACCATTAAGGTTGATGGAATACGTGCCTTAGGTGCAGAGGTTGTACAATGTAAGCTGGCAGAAAGACATGTACTAACAGAAAAGCTTAGTCGTGATCATGGCTATTGCAACATACACCCTTATGATGATTACGATATTATGGCCGGACAAGGAACAGTAGGCTTGGAAATATTAGCACAGCTCCCTGATGTCGATATTATTGTTGTTCCTATTGGCGGTGGTGGATTAATTAGTGGCGTTGCAACTGCTGTAAAGTCTATGGCCCCTCATATCAAAATAATTGGTGTGGAGCCTGCTGTCATTTCGCGTTATAGCAAAAGCTTAAAAGCTGGCGAAAGATTGCTTTTAGCGGAACAAAAATCTTTGGCTGATGCTCTACTAACTTTACAGCCTGGAGAAAGGAATTTTCCAATTGTTCAACAGCTTGTCGATGAGGTTGTAAATGTGGATGAGACTTTGATCCAACATGGGATGAAAACCTTACTCTCCGAGGGTAAAATCATCGCGGAGCCCTCCTCTTCTATCGGGCTTGGCGCTGCCCTACAAGGAGCTTTGCCTATTCGTAAAAACGAAAAAGTGTGCTTCCTTATTTCAGGAGGCAATGTTGCATTACAACAATAAGCCCATTAAGGTACTAGCAAAAAAAGCATCCACTCAAATTTAACGAGTAGATGCTTTTTTTGCTTGTCGAGTTTAAACGTAACTCTCAGGATTTTTTAAATTCATAACGTCCTTTTTAGGAAATAAAGCTCTCCAGAAATAAATTGCGAGACCAATTAACACTAGAACATGAAAGATATAAAGAGAAGTAGCAAGAACCGTAGGCTCACTTTGATCAGTCAAGAAAGCAATAAAATCATGCGAAGCGTGCCAGACAATCGGGAAAATAATACTTTTTGTCTTTGCAACAATTTCTGCACAAACTAGCCCAAAGAGGAATGCAAAAGCTACTTTTAGTAATGTCAATAAGAAATCTTGACCGGCAAATAAATTTTCAAGATGTCCAATCCCAAACAAAATAGAAGAACCTATAATAGCTGTTTTAAGCCCTTTTGCTGATAAATATTTGAAAATTAGGCCCCGGAAAATAAACTCTTCATAAAAACCAACGGCAATAACAAATAGAAGCAAAATAAATACATATTGCGCAGAAAAACCATCTCGATCTGTAATACCACTAAAGAATGCAATCAACTCAGAAATAACGATAACAGCCATCCATGCCTCTGCTTTAAACTTTCTAAAACCGAAATCTTGGAAAGAAAATTTACTTTTTTTCATGATCCAGAGAGTAACTAGTGCACCAACTGCAAAGGCAATAAATCGAATTAAATCTATAGAACTTAAGCTACTTATATTTTTGACAGTTATAATTGCACCAGCTATGAAAGGAAAAACAAGTGCAAGTAAAGTAAATAATATCGATAAAAGAATAGGTGAATTTTTTATTTTCATTTATTTTCTCCATTCAATAATTTTTGTTTGACGCCTTCAAAAACGTCCTTTAAAATGCTCTCAATTTCCGAACTATCTAAATCACAAGTATTCGTCGCACACATTGTCGCAATACCGTGCGTAGTTAGCCATACATCTATAAATAGAGATTTAGCAGAGGTTTGAGTTAATCCTGTTAATTTGGAAATTATCGCTATAATCCCTTGGTTTTCTACGTCACTTAGTAAATCCGAAAAGCTGGAGATTTTATATTTATTGGATAGAAATAATAGCTCAAAAAGCTTTTTTTCTTCGCGAGCAAAGTCAATATAAGCTAACCCCATTCCTAAAAAAGAACTTTCATGCAAGCCATGAAACATTCTTTCATTATAAAGATTGCTAGCTCTTTCATAGATTGCGTGCTTTAAATCGTCCATACTCGAGAATAATCGAAAGATAGGCTTTGTCGAACAACCTAACTCTTTTGCTAAATCCCTTGCATTAATACTATCAATGCCACTTTTTCTAGCCATTTCAAAAGCACAATCCAATAAAATTTCCTCTGTAAACCGTTCTTTTGGTGCCAAAAAATTCCTCCTCCTTTCGATAGGTAACATCCGTTACCTATAATGTATCAACATTTTCCTATCTTTGTCAATAAGGTAATCGAAAAGATTCCTAAGAAATGAAAAAAGCTCACTATGTAAACGGTGAACTCCTATAGCGATGAATCCCGGAACGATTATGTTAGCTAAATTCAAAAAGCAAAGGGGATAAAAGTGTCTCATTACGAAACCCCACTTTTATCCCCATACCTAGCCCAAAACCACTGGATGTATTTGCTAACAGCTCTGGCAATTTAAATCATCGGAAATGACCTAGTTATTTTCCTGATGGCTTTCTTGTTTAATTTGATTGATTCTCTTTTTTCCCCATTCATACATCATCTCGACGATTGGTAATAACGTCATCCCTAGTTCAGTCATTGAATATTCGACTTTCGGGGGAACTTCTGGAAACACTTCTCTATGAACAATCTCATCTTCCATAAGTTCACGTAATTGGTTTGTTAATATCTTATGCGATATTTTCGGAAAGAGTCTTTGAAGCTCACTGAAACGATGCGGTCCTTCTACACCTAAATGCCACAAAATAACAACTTTCCATTTCCCACTAATAATTGATAATGTAAGTTCTTTTTCACAATGATAATCATTATTTAATATTCTATCTTTTATCTCGTCTCTTAATTTATCCGACACTGAGCTAGCTCCCTTTCATCTAAGTAACTTTTAGTAACCTCCGCACCAAAAAGTGCACTCTTCACATTGTAGAAAAACGTAGTAGAATGAGGTTAGTCTTAAAGACAAATCTTAATCTTTTTAGGCGGCAAACATTTATGATTACCAGGGTAATTTTATCAAACTCACTAAATGTTTTAGTTAAATACGCTTTATTTAGCCTAAAATAAAACTATCTCATCCTAAAGGAGCAAAAACATGCAAACAATCGCAGGAAAAGTGGCGTTAATTACAGGAGCAGGGCGCGGAATAGGACGCGCAACAGCAGTAGCATTTGCGCAAGAAGGTATTCACGTAGGTCTTGTGGGCCGTACTCTTGAAAATTTACAACAAGTAGCAGAAGAGCTTAAACAGTATGATGTGAAAGTAGCAATCGCTGCGGCAAATGTAGCGGATTTAGACTCTATTACCAAAGCTGTTGAATCTATTCGTGGCGAGCTTGGTGCAATCGATATTTTAGTAAACAACGCTGGCATTTCAAAATTCGGTAACTTCATGGACTTAACGCCTGAAGAATGGACAAATATTATCGATGTCAACGTAAAAGGTGTGTACTACACAACACGTGCTGTCTTACCGGAGATGATAGAGCGAAATACGGGTGACATCATTAATATCTCATCAACAGCTGGTCAAAAAGGTGCACCAATTACAAGTGCATACTCAGCTTCAAAAGCTGCTGTTATCGGACTAAGTGAGTCATTAATGCTTGAAGTACGTAAGAAAAATATTCGCGTTACAACATTGACGCCAAGTACAGTTGCAACAGATATGGCTGTTGAGCTAAATTTAACAGACGGCAATCCAGAAAAAGTGATGCAAGCAGAAGATTTAGCAGATTTAATGGTTGCACAGCTAAAACTTCATCCACGCGTTGTATTAAAACATGCTGGACTTTGGTCAACGAACCCTTAATAGAACTATCTAAAATATCAAGACGCTGTCCAATGTATTTTGGATGGCGTTTTCCTTTTTAGAATAATAAGGTATCTATCACATGAATGGCATCACTTGCAGCAGCTTGATAACAGCATCTAGAGCATCCTACTTTCTCTAAGAGAAAAATGGGGCTAGCTCATAGCTAAACCCCATTTAAACCGCTTCATATCAGCATTTATTATGCCCTACTTATTTTACCCAACCCAAAATCATTTCTCTTAATAATTTTGAAGCTGTATTTGCAGTCATTTCTGATGAATCATAGATTGGTGCAACTTCAACTAGGTCAAAGCCAACAACATTGACACCACTTGCTGCTATCGCATGAATTGACGCTAATAATTCTTTCGACGTAATACCTCCACAATCTACAGTACCAGTGCCTGGTGCATGTGCCGGATCAAGTACGTCTATATCAATCGTCACGTAAACATTACGTCCTGCTAATGATGGTAATACCTCTTTTAACGGCTCTAATACTTCAAATTTTGAAATGTGCATACCGTTTTCCTTCGCCCATTCGAATTCTTCCTTCATACCTGAACGAATACCAAATGAATATACATTTTTCGGTCCGATATGTTCGGCAATTTTGCGAATAGGTGTTGAGTGAGAGAGTGGCTCCCCTTCATATTCTACACGTAAGTCTGTATGTGCATCGAAGTGGATAATTGCTAGGTCATCGTATTTTGCTGAAACAGCCTTCATTACAGGCCATGACACTAAATGTTCGCCACCCATACCAACTGGAATTTTGCCATCTGCTAAAAGCTTTTCGATAAACTTTTCAATTTCATCTAATGAGCGTTGCGCATTCCCGAATGGCAATGGGATATCTCCCGCATCAAAATATTTAACTTCGTCTAGCTCACGGTCTAGATATGGGCTATATTCTTCTAGACCAATTGATACCTCTCGAATACGTTGCGGACCAAAACGTGAGCCTGGACGATAACTAACTGTCCAATCCATTGGCATACCATAAATGACTGCCTGAGCATCCTCATATGTAGGATGACTTTTTATAAAAACATTTCCTGAATAAGCTTCATCAAATCTCATTACTCGCCCTCCACTTTTATTAGAATTATTTTTATTGAATTCATTTTTATCGGCTAATCATTATAACGTGGGGTTGATTTCCGTTCAGGCGGAACGAAAATCAACTTATCCACGTAAAATATATTTTAATATTCTTTCGATGATGAACCTTCTTACCATTGCACTATGAAGGACTTACAGGATTGTAATGAAACCTCTATCCTTCCATCCTCGTATACATTATTGGAACATCTAGCAAAATTCGATTAAAATCTACAAGATGTCGAATGCTAGCATTTCAAACAGTACAAAAAAAGTATAGATGTTTTTGAATAAAGTGCAATAGTTTTTACCTAGAATTTCGATTAAAGATGAATGTTCAGACACATACTATGACTAAGTGTGAGAAAACGAGGTGAAGTCGGATGAAGAGAAAAAGCTATCAACTTAAGCAAAAACGTGCGAAGCGTACACGCAAAACACTTACCCTTTTTGTCGCCTTTACATCTGCAATTGTAGTAGCATTTGTAGCAATACGCATCTATGTTCAAGTGGCTGGTGCTCCGCCTCTAACCGTACCTAAAGCCTCTATTTTCTTAGATGAAAATGGGAACCAGATTGGGGATCACTTTACGAATGAACGACGTTATTGGGTTAGTCTTGATGAGATGTCACCCTATTTAAAGCAAGCAGTGGTCGCTGTTGAGGATAAAGATTTTTATAAGCATGGGGGTTTTGATTTTTCACGTATCGCTGGTGCATTATTAATTGATCTTAAGGCTGGAGGTAAAGTGCAAGGTGCAAGTACAATTACGCAACAATATGCGCGAAATCTATATCTTTCTCATGAAAAGTCTTGGACCCGGAAATTAAATGAAGCACTGTATGCTTATAGATTAGAAGTTTTTTATGATAAGGATGAAATACTGGAAGGCTATTTAAATACTGTCTATTACGGACATGGAATGTACGGTGTAGAAGCAGCTAGTCGATTTTATTTCGGAAAATCTGCAAGTGATTTAACACTAGCAGAAGCAGCCATGTTAACAGGTGTTCCAAAAGGACCAAGCATCTACTCACCTATTGCCAATCTAGAAAAGGCAACTAATCGTCAGCATGTGATTTTAAAACTGATGGCCGATCAAGGTGCTATTACGCAAGATGACAAATCACGTGCGGAAAGTGAACAGCTTGTCCTAAAGAACGACAGCTGGGTGGCTACAAAATCAGTGGCACCATATTTCCTTGATGTAGCATGGCAAGAAGCAAGTGAAATTCTGAAATCAAAAAATCTCGACATAAGCGAGGGTGGCTGGACTATTCAGACAACACTCGACATTGGTCATCAAAAAGCTGCAGAGGAAGCTGTAGCCAAAAATATGCCTGCTGATGATCTCCAAACCGCATTTGTTAGTATGAAATCTAATACAGGTGCCGTTACAGCGCTTGTCGGAGGCAGGGACTATTCTGCAAGTTCATTTAACAGGGTTACACAAGCAAAGCGTCAACCAGGCTCAACTATTAAACCTATATTATATGCAGCAGCATTAGAGAATGGCTATTCACCATTAACTTTTTTAAACGTAGGAGAGACAACTTTCACTTATGATAATGGACGTGCCACATACGCACCTAAAAACGTTAATGGTCAATTTGCAAATCATGATATGTCTATGGCACAAGCTATCGCTATTTCCGATAATATTTACGCAGTTAAGACTCTAGAGGAGATTGGATTTAAAGCATTTCACGATATGGCTAATCGCTTCAACGTGAATATTGGCACTAAGGACAATCCATCCATAGCGCTTGGAACGACTGAAACAACTTTATATGAAATGACGAATGCCTATAATGTTTTAGCATCACAGGGTCAGAAAACACTGCCAACGACTATTATTTCTATTGAAAATGCTAATGGTGATGTCATCTATGAAAATAAAGAAGTTGATAACAAAGCTGAATCAGTTCTCTCAAAAGAAAATACGTATATCTTAACAGAAATGATGACAGGTATTTTCGACCCTGTATTTAGTGATTATTCTCCAGCTACAGGGATTAGCATTCGCTCTCGTATGACGCATACGTATGCAGCTAAATCTGGCTCTACAAATAGTGATCAGTGGCTAATTGGATTTACACCTAACTTAACTGCTGGTGTGTGGAACGGCTATGACCAAGGGAAAAATTTAACGGCAAAAGAAGATACTGCAGCTACAAAGCACATATGGATTGACTTTATGGAGGCTGTCAATAAAGGAACAAAGAACGAGGATTTCACAAAACCTAAAAACGTTAAAGGTGTTGTCATCGATATTGAAACAGGTAAGCTGGCAACAGATGCATGTCCTAAACAACGTCTCGTCTATTTAGATGCTAAGGATGTACCGACTGAAAAATGTACAAACTTCGATATTCTAGATAAAAACACATGGGGTGAATTTTGGAATATGTTGCCATTCTCTATTTTTAAAGATTAACTAATACTATGGAACCTTCATTAGCTATAGACGTTCTTATTGTTGAAGGCTCTCGACAAAGAAATAGATATATACGAAAAAGAAAAGCTTTCTCTTCCCCGGAGACATGTCCGTGGGAACAGAAAGCTTTTCTTATTTATGGTTCGCGAAGTAGATGAGCATCATGGGGCATTTGGCTTGGGTTTGGGTTGTTCAAATGCCGCATAGCGCTCATCACATTCGCGGAACCAAGTGTCCTAGCTTACTAAAATGTAAGCTATGCATCAAGTTTACTTTGTTTCAAACCCACTTTCAACCTTATATCGAAAGCGATTGCAAAATGTCACAGATTGTTCAATCATTGTAGGTCTATTATACAAATAAGTCTTGACGCAATTGCTCCTCACTACGTTCCCACAGGTCCGGATTGAGCTCTTCCAGGAAAGTAGCTAATACTTTTTTAGATGGTGCATCCATATGATCTACGATAATTTGACGCTTCATCGATTTATCCATTTTGTTAACATGATCAGCTAAAATTTTATAGCCACGACGTTTTTCACGATTGACCACCATTTCGCAAGCTGTTACACCTGCATAGTAAGGTCCATCCTCTTTATGATCTATTGTCACCCATACTAACCAATATGATTTTCCACCCTCTGAATCAGAACGATCCGTCGTAAACTTAATGCCTCGTTCAACATCACTGCGCGCATGCATAGCACCGATTTCAACTGATGCTTTCCCCTCTTCTATATCGATAATGACTGGTGACACGTTTTCAAGTGAAAGCGAACCGATTCCAAATCCCTTATGTCCGTCAGTTGGATCGTTTTTAATAATGGTAAAGCCCATTTTTTGTTTTGGTTTTTCTTCATTTGCCATACTTTAATTTCCTCCATTCTGCTATTATAAAGTAAAGCATAGTTACGCGCATTGATGCCAAATTGTATGTGACACTGGCATTGCGCAAATGCCTAAATTCAAGTAAGAAGTTTATACTTTCTTATCAATTTCGATTTGGCGTAATTGCGTACGGATTTTGAATTGTGGCTGCACAATTCATTCCTTTGAAAATCCGTGACATCCGCCGGGGGCTTTATCTTCATTCAGTAGGTGTTTGGACACCCACTGAAAAGGAACCATGTCCGGGTTCATCTTACCACCTTCAGAGGTTGAAGTCTTCTACTGAATGGAGATAAACTAACTATACAACATTATTCAATAAAGGAGGCAATATTATGCCATATGTAACAGTGAAAATGCTTGAAGGTCGCACAGAAGAACAAAAACGTGCTCTAGTAAAGGAAGTAACAGAAGCCGTTTCTCGTACAGTTAACGCACCTGCAGAAAACGTAACAGTTTTCATCGAAGAAATGTCTAAAAATCATTACGGTGTTGCAGGCGTTCGCTTCAGTGATAAATAAAATCAGAACGGGTAGAGCTGCCTAGCGCTCTACCCATTTTTTAAATTATTATAAGGAACCTTATTGGCGATTCGTAATTTCACTACTAGGATGTGATGTTGAAATGAATAAACTTAGACTGTCCCTACTTATTTGTATGCTCATCATTGGCCTTTTATTTATATTTATTAATCCCATTCAAAATGCTATTATCGCTCATTTGAGTAACCAATTAAATACAACTGATTATAGTACTAAGGACATTGAAAAGAACAATAAAGCGGACGCCGATTTTGAATTTGAAGATGTACAATCATTATCCATTGCGGAGGTTTTAAAAGCACAAACTAAGGCAAATAAAATGCCTGTCATTGGTAGTATTGCTGTTCCTAGTGTTAATATGCAGCTTCCTATCGTCAAAGGAGTTGGGAATGTCGCCCTTGCCGTCGGAGCTGGTACCATGAAGCCTAATCAAAAGCTTGGACAAGGAAACTATGCATTAGCAGGCCATTATTTTGAGGAAAAAGATATTTTATTTAGCCCCTTATACAAAGCGAGCATCGGAGATACGATTTATCTAACAGATTTAACAAATATTTACGAGTACAAATTAACGATTAAGAAAATTATCGCTGCAACGGATGTTTATGTGATTGATGATATCCCTAATAAGACTGCTTTGACCCTCATTACATGCGCTGATAAGGGTACGAAACGCCTTGCCATTCAAGCAGATTTTGTCGAGCAGTATCCATTCGATGAAGCACCAGCAAAGTTATCAAAAACCTTTTAAAATAGGAAGAACCCCAAGATTTCATGGTCTTGGGGTTCTTCTTCTTGAAGATTATTTTATTTCAGCATTACGACGACGCAATAACAATAATGCACCTAAAACAAGAGCTACACCGATTAGTGTAAGAGCTGTTTGATCTGCTCCATCAGTCTGTGGTAGTTTGCCTTTCGCATTTAATTGTGCTTCTAATCGTTTTGCATCTGCTTTTATACTATCGATATCAAGAGATTTTGCTACCTCTGCCTGTTCCTCTTTTGATAAGTTGTTATATTTATTGAGGAAATCCTTATACGCATCTAGTGTGTCTTTAGTTGCTTTAGTAGAATCATACGGTGGTAAGTTTTTCCCTTGATCAATGACATTTTGTACAGATGGTTTAGACGTTTCTGTTTTCCCAGGAGTCGTTGAATTATTTGAATCAGTTGGTTCACCTGGCTTGCCTGGATTTGTTGTCGGATCTGTTGGTTCACCTGGTTTACCTGGGTTTGTTGTCGGATCTGTTGGTTCGCCTGGTTTACCTGGGTTTGTTGTCGGATCTGTTGGTTCACCTGGTTTGCCTGGGTTTGTTGTTGGATCTGTTGGCTCACCTGGTTTACCTGGGTTTGTTGTTGGATCTGTTGGTTTTCCTGGCTTGCCTGGGTTTGTTGTCGGATCTGTTGGTCCACCTGGATTACCAGGGTTTGTTGTTGGATCTGTTGGTTCACCTGGATCTGTTGTTGTAGGTGGTGTCGGCTGAATTTTAGCCTCACAAGTATTCCCTACTATAACTGTACCAATAATTGTCTTACCGTTCTCTCTTACAATATACTTGCCTGGCTTAATTATTGAATTGCTAATTGTAATTTGCCCTTTACTATCTGTTGTAAACTCTGTTGAACCATTATCTTCAACTTCTGTACCATCTTCACCTGTAATGGTAACTTTCACACCTACACGTGGCTGACTGTACATATTGTTAATTGTTAAAGTGAAGTCTGGACAAACTGGTGCAGTTAGTAATGTAGTTTCACAAGGCTCTTGTGCATAAGAAACTTCAATCTCACCTAAGTAAACATTTTTGTCATAAACATCATATTTACCTGCTGGAATTGTTTTAGATTCAAATGTTAAGTTACCATTGCCGTCTTTTTTCGTTGGAATTTCATTACCAGATTTATCTTTAATGATGACATCTTTACCTGGCTTAATTACACCTTTATCATCTTTAATAACTACTGTGAAGGCTTCACATTTAGGTGTTGGCTGAGCTTCAGCTTTACAGTTGATATTGCTTTCGAACTCGTCAATTTCTTCTCCACCCACTTCAACTGTGTAAACACCTGGCTCTAAATCGATTAATTCAATAACACCGTTGTTTGTAGTTTTTGTAGCTACAACGTTATCATTATCTTTATTTTTAACTGTCACTGAAGTGCCGTCAGCAACTAATTTGCCATCAACATCATATACAGTTAATTCAAACGTTTCACATTTTGGTGCTTGTTGAATGATAAATTCAAAACCACAAGCCTTCTGGTATGTTAAATGTACCGTCCCTATATACTGCTTACCCTCATATACAGTATACGTACCTGGTTTTACACCATTTGTAGGGTTATTTTTGTTAGATTCAACAATAAACTTACCTGCTGCATCAGGTGATACCTTTATTTCTGTAGTACCTGATTTTAAAGTTAACTCTTGAATGTTTGTACGGATATTTCCTTCCGTATCTTCAACTACAATTGTGAAGTTGTCGCATTTTGGTTCTGGTTGAATTGGAGGCGCTTCACATGTACCATCGTATTTCACAGTAACTTTACCAAGATCACCTTCAACTGAATGAGTTACTGTATACTCACCAACTGTGAAATTATTAGGTAATGTTACTTCACCACTTGTTACTGTGTATGGTCCTGTTTCTACACCGTTTTTATCTTTTAATGTAACTGTGCCTGTTGTAATAGGCGTACCATCAACATCATTAATAGCAATTTTAAATTGTGTACAACCAGTTACTGGTGTTGTATTTACAAGTTCAGTTACTAAATCTGGATTACTATCTAGTGTAGTTTCTCCATCTAACTTAAATGGATAATCTTCCATTTTATCGTAGCCAGTTGGTGCTGCTACTTCACGAATTAGATATGCGTTGTACGGTACATTTTCAAATGTAAATTCGCCATTTTCATCTGTTGTAGCCGTTTTAATGATATATTCATTTGTTGCTGTTTTTTTAATAAGTTGGAATGTAACATTAGCTAGATTTTCTTTAAATTGGCCCGTAGCTGAATCAATACCAACTTTTTTGAATTTCGCACTTCCACGTGTAGAAGTGAAGTCTGACTCTGAGCTACTAAAGTTAAATTGACCAGTAAACTTTTCTTCCGTTTTTTGGTTAGCCATTGTTTGACCAGTATAATTCAATGTTGCTGTATTTTCTAAAGGATCATTTTTCTTACCGAAGCCCACTGTTTCATACTGTACTCGATAGCCCTTCTTAATTAAGTCAGGGAAAACGATGCTAAAGCCACCTACTGTATCGAACGTTACAGTCCATCCTAATTCCGCAGGTGTTTTCCATGTAGTACCATTCGTAATACCTGTTGAAGTTACCGTATATGGTGCTATTTTGATACTATTCTCTAATAACATTAAATTGTTTCCTGGTAGGTCTGTTAATGTTACGTTGTTACCTAAATCAGAATGAGATTTATTTACATCTAACGTCCAAGTAATTTTTTCTGTAGTCGCATTTTGAGTTGGTGTATTTTTCGTAATTAAATTATTCGCTACGTTTCCATCAATTATTACTGGAGTTGAATCAAGTGTAAACTCTTGAGTACCTTTTGTTTTAAATGTAGCACCATTTGTATAAACATTTCCTTTTTCATTTTCATTATCAGAACCGATACCTAAAATGTTGTCATCATCAATCGTTTTATAACGAACAACGTATGCTTGGTAGTTTAAACCATCTGCTATATTAAATGTTAATGTAAAGCCTTTATCGGTTTCATTTGAGATAGTGTAGTTGCTCGGATCAATTGGTGTTGTCCCAATTGTCCCACCTGTATCACTACCACCTAAGTTAGTTAAAGGCAGTACAACAATAGTATCTTCTACATACTTATGTCCAGCTCCAACTGTATCAACTAACACTGCTCCATTAATATCTTTTTTATTAATATTAACTTTTACATCCCATGTAAATTCCTGTGTTGAGTAGTTGAAGGTACCTGATTTACTACCGTTATTAACGGTAGTTGATTGTGGAACATAGCTTGATGTTTCTGATTTCTTGTATGTTTTATCACCACTTGTCCACTCTGTAGCAGCTGTATTACCATACCCATTTTTTTGCACTTGACCATCATCTTCAATTGCAAAGCTTGTTTGATAAGTTACTTTCGCTGTTCCACCTGCTGGTACATTAATACCAGTAATTGTAAAGCCTTTAGTTAAATCTGCATCAGGTGTAATTGTTGGTGCACCTGTATTTCCACTAATTTTTATACTTTCGAGAACTAACGAATGTGTACCATCAGCGCCATTTGCTGTAAATGTATCAGTTAATGTTAAGTTACTAATCGATTTTTTTGGATTATCAGATTTAATTTCGATTGTCCATGAAATTACTTTTTCATCAAAGTCAACTTTATGTGATTTTGAAAGTAAATTTTCAGTTAGTGTAAATGGCTTAGTAAATGTTTTACCTGAACCGCTTGTCACGCTGTTATTAAACGAACCTGTTTCCGTTTCATAGAAATCTTGTTTATTATAGTTCGCTTCATACACAATGGTATATGCATCTGAAATATTATTCTTAAATGCTAATGTGAAAGATTCTTTTGTAACTGATTCAATACTATATTCACTTGTATTTACTAATTGACCACTCGTCACCTCAGTAGCTACATTTCCAGCTGCATCATTCATTTTATATACTTTAATGCTTGATGCGTCAATTTCGTGAGGGCCTGTAATTGTATCAGTAATCTTTGCATTAGCTTGATCGATATTTAACAGGTTATGATTGTAATCAATACGCCACGTTGTTTTATAGTTTGTATTACTGATTAACTTTTTTTCTAAAGCTTTACCATACGTAATTGTATGAGTTGCTTGATTAGAAGTTTCATTCGGTTGTCCAGCATTAGTAAATGTAACTGTGTTATTGAAGTTAACTACATCATCACGCTCATCAGCTTCTAAATTAACTGCAGTTTTATACGTAATTTTATATGCGTATTTACCAGTTAGCTTACTTGCAATATCATCCCAGTCACCATCTGTAAGAACCGGCTTCCCAGGACCTGTTTGATCTCTAACACCGCTTAAACCAACTTCATATTGATACACGTTCACAGAATTAGCAACAATGACGTGTCCTCCTGTTGCCTTATCCGTTAAAGTTGCATTATTTAATGTTTTACCAGCTTCGTTAACCCAAACTTGCCATTCCATTTCATGGTTACCACTTGCTGTTGGTGTAGGAGTACCTACTTTTGACTTACTTACTTTTTTATCTTTAGTTGAAGGTAAGAAAGTAAATGTGGCTTTAATGGTTTGACTACCTCCAATAAGTCCTGGAATTTCTAGCTCTTGCTCAATTTCATCAGAAAGATTGTTAAATCCAGAAGTGAATGTTATTGTCAATTCTTCTGGTTGAGAGCTCGCTGATTCTAGTGTCATACCACTTAACTCTACAACTACTTTATTATCAGTAGTTGTATAATCATATGTGATACCATTTACTGTTTTCCTACCTTTAAATGCTTCTTCAAAGTCAATTAATGATTTAGGTAATTGGAATTCAAACCAGCTACCGTCTCCCCAAGCTTCTCCTTGATCATCTTGCATAGGAACTGAGAATTTAACAGTAAAGTTAGCTAATGTATCTTGAGGTAATTCTCTTTCAAAAACACCATCTTCAACTGTTTTTCCATCAATTTTCATCTCAAATGATGTTAATATAGCTGGAACTTGTTGAGCAGCTAATGTTCCCACACTCAACGGTACTATTTTCTCCAAGTCATCAGTTGCTGCTTCTGCTTCTGCTTCTGCTTCTTCACTATCCCCATCTACCTCTTCACCTATATCTTCTTCTACATCTTCTCCTATGGCTTCTTCAGTATCGCTTTCAGGAGCTTGACCTGTGCCTTCCTCTTCATTGATGGCATTGTCATTTTCATTAGATCCCTCGTCTCCAATATCTGTGTCAGCTTGTTGTATAGTGCCTTCTGATTGCTCCGACGTTGTTGTAGAAGTGTTTTCGCTTGCAAACACCGAAATCGGTGAAAGCACTGTTTGGAATACGAGTAGCAATAAGATTATTGCTATGTTTAATTTTTTTAATTTCCTCATGTTTCTCTCCTTTTCTAGTCCAGAGAGATACCTGTTGGTGTTTGCTGACGACGTTGCATCCTTTCTTCATGTCGGAAAGGTATGACACAAACAATAGGTTTTCCCTCTTCCTTCAATTAACTTGTCGTCATAGCTGCATACATTCTAATAAGTACTTCACGTGATAGATACATGATCATGATGACTTATGAATGTGCGATGTACAAATTTGAGTGTATTCGTATTACTTTTGTGACGCCTTTTAAAATGGACCTCACCCCCTTTAGGGTTTTAGTCTCATTATAAAGAAGGCTACTGAACAAATTCTGAACAATTCTAGGATTATCGCTTATATAGCCCTAAAATTTTCTATATATTTTCCATTTTATTTATTTTTATACAACAGCAAAAAACAGTGAAAATTACTCAAACAGAGTACTTTCACTGTTTTCCACCATTGTTATATTGGAATATCATTCAATTTTTATACATAAGAAATTTTTTATTTAATTTCTTCCATTTCCCTGCAGCAAGGTTAATATTTGTTTTTTTATAATAGAGTGGGTACTGTTATCCTCTAAGAAATCTAGTGGGAAATATACTTTATGGTCCCGCTTCATGCGCCCAGAAATAGAATCCACAATAATAGATTCACGAGATAGCTCCCGTAGTTCTCCGTTTTTCATTTCTAAGAAAATAGGAACGCGTACTTCTTCCTCTCCAGGTCGATAGAAATCATAAGGTAAATCCGCCGTCGTATCATGAACAAGATAATATTCTGGATTTAAATCAGCTTGCTTGAAAAGCTCTTGTAGTTTTTGATATTTGTCTAACTCCACACCTGGATCTAAATCGATGTATTGGAACAGCTTTCGGTTGACAAAGCGACGACTTAAATCACTTAATATTGCATCTTCCTCTTGCATCCAAAGTTGAAAATATGTAAAAAGAATACTCTCATCTAATGCAAGATAGTCCTCAAGCGTAATGGAGTTGCGGAAAAATGCTAAAAAGTGTGTAGGCTCATGCTTAAACTGGTAGCCATCCAAGCTTAATTGTTTCGCCCGCTTTAAAATATTATTTAATACAACCTCTGCACTGCGAGATACTGGATGGAAGTAAATTTGTAAGTACATTTGATAGCGGCTCATGATATAATCCTCGACCGCATGCATACCAGTCTCCTTAATCACCACCTGATTTTTCCGTGGACGCATCACCCTTAATATTCGTTCCATATCAAAATGGCCATAGCTTACGCCAGTAAAATAAGCATCTCGCTGTAAGTAATCCATCCGATCTGCGTCAATTTGACTTGATATTAAACTAACGACTTGCTTATTCGGATATGTTTTTTCAATAACTTGTGATACTTTCTCAGGGAAATCAGCAGATACTTTTTTTAATACTGCATTCACTTCCGTATCACCGAGTAAAATTTGCCTTGTATAAAATTCATGGTCAAGCTCAAAGACATTTTCAAAAGCATGTGAAAATGGCCCGTGCCCTAAATCATGTAATAGGGCTGCACAAAGCACTAGCAGTCGTTCGCCTTCATCCCACTCAGGACGGCCTACAAATATATCATCTACTATACGACGTACAATTTCGTAAACGCCAAGTGAATGACTAAAGCGGCTATGCTCAGCTCCATGGAATACTAAAAACGTAGTACCAAGTTGGCGAATTCGACGTAATCGCTGAAATTCTCTGGTACCAACTAAATCCCATATCACTTGATCCCGTACATGCACATAGCGATGCACTGGGTCCTTAAATACTTTTTCCTCTTGTAATTTAGCTTTTGCATAATGTGTCATCTGTACAGCACCCCCGTTTCATATTTGTTCTATTATATGCGATAAATGGAGGACTAGCATACATAATTCACTTTAATTAAAGATACTATCAACCAAACTCGATGTATTCTTGTCTAATTTTAGGATTCTATTGACCTAATTTTCAAGAGATGAAGCGAACGTGAATCTTTCCGTCACTCTGGCTCTTCTTTCCGCTACTTCGATGATTCTATCCGTCACTTTTGCTCTTCCATCCGTCATCTCGAGGACTTTCCGTCGCTCCGGCTCTTCCTTCCGTCACTTCGATGATTCTATCCGTCACTCTGGCTCTTCTTTCCGCTACTTCGAAGGTTCTATCCGTCGCTTTAGCTCTTCCATCCGTCATCTCGAGAACTATCCGTCGCTCTGGCTCTTCTTTCCATCACTTCAATGATTCTATCCGTCGCTTTAGCTCTTCTTTCCGTCATCTCAAGGACTATCCTTCGCTCTGACTCTTCTTTCCGTCACTCCAATGATTCTATCCGTCGCTCTAATTCTTCCATCCGTCATCTCGAGGACTATCCTTCGCTCTGGCTCTTCTTTCCGTCACTCCAATGATTCTTTCCGTCACTCTAATTCTTCCATCCGTCATCTCGAGGACTATCCTTCGCTCTGGCTCTTCTTTCCGTCACTCCAATGATTCTATCCGTCACTCTAATTCTTCCATCCGTCATCTCGAGGACTATCCATCGTTCTGGCTCTTCTTTCCGTCACTTCAATGATTCTATCCGTCGCTTTAGCTCTTCTTTCCGTCATCTCAAGGACTATCCGTCGCTCTAATTCTTCCATCGTCATCTCGAGGACTTTCCGTCGCTTTAGCTCTTCCATCCGTCATCTCAAGGATTTTCCGTCGCTCTAACACCTCTATACATTGATATTAAAAATGCACAAAAAACAAAAACTATCTCCAACAAGTGAAGATAGCATTTTGTGTTATTTATTTCTTTAACTTTGCTAAAACCTTTTCCATTAGTTCTTCTTCTGTTAATGCAGCAACAGGGCGGCTATTTACAAAGGTAAATGTTTTTTTACGTCCTGGGCCACAATAGGAATGACAGCCAATTTCGATGGTTGCATCAGGATCGATTTCCTTTAATTTTGGAATTAACGTTTTTAAGTTAACGGCCTGACATTCATCGCAAACTTTAAATTCGTTTGCCATTTTGTCAACAACCCTTTCTATATAGTATTTTTTCAGACAAAATCGTTTCTATTGAACGTATGACCTTCACATATTTAAGTATGTAGCATACGTACAAACCTACATCGGGTATTGTATCGCACTTTTCCCCTTGTATTCAAGCATAATTCCTTCCACATAGATGAATAAAAGGTTAAAAGATTGGTCATGCTAGTTGTAAATAATTAAGTTCCAAATAAAGGTGGGAGGATTTTTATATGAGTAAACTAAGACAAGATGCTTGGTTAGAAGAAAATGATGAATTATTAGCAGAGGCGGTCATTCGCCATGTAACGGAAGGTAGTACACAGTTAAATGCCTTCGAAGAGGCTGGAGATGCTTTGAACCGTACTGCAGCTGCCTGTGGTTTTCGATGGAATGCTGTTGTTCGCAAAGAATATGAGGAACAATTAACAGAAGCGAAAAAAGAAAGAAAAGAGAGAATGCGAGTGTTAGGTGCTCCAGCAAGACGTCGCGCTTCTAGTATGTTTACGGTAAATAGTAGTGCTGCAGAGGGCAAATCGATTCCTCTATCTGCATTATCTCTTGATATTGTCATAGCCTATTTACTACGTTTACAGCACTCTGGTGAAATAGGGAATGAGTCTTCAAAATGGAGACAACTAGTACACGTAACATCTGAGAAAAATAAAAAACTAGAGAAGACCATTTCACAGCTAGAAGAGGAAAATCGAGCTATTCGAAAAGATTACGAGCAATTTGTCCAAATTATGAATCGTGCTAGACGATTAGTAACGCTAGATGAAGAGGAAGAACGAATTGCACCTGTATTCAAAATGGAGAAAAACGGAAATCTTGTTGTAAGTAGTTCAAACTATCAACAAGAAAACGGCGATGCGCTTAGTTAGTAGCATCGCTTTTTTCTTTGATCATTCATTCACTTTGGTTCAAGCATTTTTGTATTACGTTCTAAAATACGTTGTAAATAAAACGCATATAATGTTAGTTCTTCATCACGAAAAGACTGAAATCGAATTTCTTCTGTCATATTGTTAAGTAGCTGCTGTAATCGAATAACAACTGCCTCTACCGTTAATGTTGCATCAATAAGTTCAGATAATGATGCCATCACATTGGGGACGATGTTAGGATACGTAAATTTTGTTTCCTCTCCTCGTAAACCTTCCTCGTAAAAATCGCGAATTAGAGCCGCTCGTTCTGAACCGCTTCCTTCAATACATAAATAAATTTGCACTGCTACTCCTTGACGTAAACGTCTTTGAGAAATACCAGCAAATTTCTTTCCTTCAATACTTAAATCATAGGAGCCTGGGCAATAGGAGCCTACTATTTCATAGGCTTCAATTTTATCTGCCACTTCAGGGAATATTCCCTTTACTAGAGCTACCATTACATCATAGCCATCATCAATACTTAACGCTTGCGTTTGTTCAGATAAAACAATAGAAATATTAAGTACACCCTCATCAAGGACAACCGCTAATCCCCCAGAGTTACGTACAATCGGATGATAGCCACGTGTTTTGAGCAAGTCCATACCTTGCTGCACATATGGTAGACGGTGATCCTGAATACCAAGCACAACAGATGCATCATGCACCCATGTACGAATAGTTGGTGGAGAGGCTAATTGTCCAACAAGCTGACATAATGTATCGTCTGTTGCAAAGGATTCAAGTGGCGATCTTTGCTTCGCGCTAATGGATTGATCGTAAAAACGCCAAATCGGCTGTTGTAAAATACTTTTCATGATTGGTACTCCTCTATTTACATCTCTTCTCTTTAGAATACATTATCTATGGAAGGTGTCAAATTGGTGAAATACAATCATGAACTTAGGGATTTTGTACAAACTATGATAAACTAAAATTTGAATATTATTCACTTATAAAGGAGTGTTTTAAATAATGAATGAAGCAGCAATTACTTTAGATGGTTGGTACGCTTTACATGATTTTCGCTCAATCGACTGGGCTTCATGGAAACTAGTTTCTGCTGAAGAACGCCAAGCAGCAGTAGAAGAATTTATTGCTTATTTAGAAAAATTAAATGAAGCTGATATCGCAAAAACAGGTGCTCATGCCTTTTACGCAATCGTCGGTCAAAAAGCTGACTTTATGATTATGACATTACGTGAAACAATGGATGAACTACAAGAACTTGAAGCTGAATTTAATAAATTGGCGATTGCTGATTTTACAATTCCTACATATTCTTATGTATCTGTTGTTGAGCTTTCTAACTATTTAGCTGGCGAATCAAACGAAGACCCATACCAAAATCCACATGTACGTGCACGTCTATATCCAGAACTTTCACGTTCTAAGTATGTATGCTTCTATCCAATGGATAAGCGTCGTCAAGGTAATGATAACTGGTATATGCTTTCAATGGACGAACGTAAGTCATTAATGCGTTCTCACAGTATGATTGGTCGTGGCTATGCTGGTAAAGTGAAACAAATTATTTCTGGTTCTGTTGGCTTCGATGATCATGAATGGGGCGTAACTTTATTTGCAGACGACGTATTACAATTCAAAAAATTAGTATACGAAATGCGTTTCGATGAAGTATCTGCTCGCTACGGTGAATTCGGTGCATTCTTCGTTGGTAACCTTCTTGATAATGAAAAACTAGTGAAATTATTAACTGTCTAATACAACTATAAAAAATGCGAGTCCTACTAGTGGGCTCGCATTTTTAAAATTCGTTTTCTTCACTTGTCTCTGATTCCAATATCAAAATAATTGTATGAATAAAAAAACCAGTTAGAATCATTAGGAAAACTAAATACCAATTATAAGGTTGATGATAGTATTCTGCTATACCAGTGGCAATAAATGCACTTACAATAATTGCTACAAACATACCAAAAATACGCATTGTAACACTCCTTCATGAAAGCAAAAAATAATTTTCCATTTTAGTATGTCACAGTTTATTTTCAATATACTTGCAAAACATAAGATTCCGCCTCTTTTATAACAAAAATATAACAAAAAAATAAGAAAGCGTCACCCCACTACGATGACACTTTCTTATTTTCATTTGCCACAGGGTACTTCAAGATTTTTCATCCTTAACTTTTAAAATTAATATAATCGTATGAATAAAAAAACCCACAACGATTATTAAAATAAAGAGATACCAATGCAGTGGCTGTCCGTAAAAATCCCCCAGCAAAAATGCCAGTACAGCACTCAATAAAATTGCAATCCAAATCCCAATCTCCATCCGCTGTCACCTCACATGTATTCAATACACATGCAATTTCCTATCTCAGTTTTCCCACTAAATTTACTTATATTTTTTCTCTTCTCTATTTACCCGTTTTTATGGATCAAATATAAAAACTTGAGCATTTTAACGCTCTTTTACAGACTACTACTCGTTATTACTAGCATATGCTTAATCATTTTTAAATGTGATATCTTTCTCTTCAAAATTAACATGTCTACATCACCTCCATGCATATACTGTCTGCGAGGAGGAATGAAAATCGCTGTTATAAAGACGAATGATGCACAAACAGCTCTGCTCGCGAGGCTAATGCGCTCTGAGGCAGAGGGCGATGGAGACTTAGGAATGCTCATGGTCGGCAATGTTGGCGTCAATCGTGTACGAGCAGATTGTTTAGATTTTTCTGATATTAGAACAATTGAACAGATGGTTTTTCAGCGTCCAGGAGGTTTTGAAGCAACAACAAAGAGTTATTTTTATCAGCGAGCACGTGATCAAGACATTAGATTAGCCAGAAGAGTAATTCAAGGTGAAAGATTTCATCCAGCCACTCGTTCCCTATGGTTCTTCAGACCTCCAGGAGATTGTCCTGCACAATGGTACGGTCAGTGGAACACAGGAAGATTCAAAGCGCATTGCTTCTTCTCACCAACGGAAGAAGCTTGCCCTCAAATTTAAAAGGAAGAAGGTTGATAACTTATGATGCCATATTATTGGACACCAACAACGCAACAAATGACTCCTCCACCAGTAACAATTCCAAGCGGCGGACGCCCACCTGGACGTGAGGAATCCTATATTGAAAACATTTTTCGCTTGAATCGTGGAAAACCCGCTACATTCCATTTCTCTTTCGAGCATGCCATTGAGCAAGGGAAAAACACAAAAACTGTTCGGGGTGTTGTTGAAGCTGCTGGTCGAGATCATGTGATTATTCGTGAGCTTAAATCGAATCATCGTTTCCTATTCCCAATGATTTACTTTGATTTTGCTGAATATGATGAGGAAATGTCTTATTTTAATCAAAACCCATAATAGTAGAAGTAAAAAAAGTTCCTTACCACAAATATGATTGGCAGGAGTCTATATTCATTTAGATTAAAAAATTGACATGCTAGGAAGTGTCCTAGCATGCCAATTTTACTTTTCGAAACGGTAAACGCTTATTGATTTTCTTGTAAGTATTGTAATGTTGCTTTTCCTAATGTTTTGGCAGCTATCAACATTGCACGTTCATCAAAATCAAAACGTGCATGATGATGAGGATATGCCACTTCCCATTCTGGCTTTTTGGCACCTGTAAAGAAAAATGTACCTGGTACTTTCTCTAGGTAATACGCAAAGTCTTCACCAATCATAAATGGCGGGCACGTTATAATATTCTCTACTCCTGGTACATCTGCTGCAAGCTGTGCAATAAATTCTGTTTCTTTCACATGGTTATAAACAGGCGGATAACCTCTCGTATAACGGTACTCAAAGCTAGCGCCAAAAGCCAAACAAGTTGCATTCAATACAGCTTCAAGCTCTTGCTCCATCTGCTTACGCACTTGCTCCTCAAAAGTGCGGACGGTTCCAGCTAGTACCACCCGCTCAGCAATCACATTGAAAGGATTAATCGCCTCAAAATGACCAATCGTTAAAACAGCTGACTTCAAAGGATCTATGCGTCGAGAAATAAGTTGTTGAGCATTGACAACAAATTGTGAAGCAAGGGCGACAGCATCAATAGAATGATGCGGCTCCGCACCATGTCCACCTTTCCCTTGAATCATGATTTCCACTTTATCAGCTGCTGCCATGATTGCTCCATCTCTAACCAAAATATCCCCAAGTGGCGTCGGTGCCCATAAATGAGTTCCGAAAATAACATCTACTCCATCTAAGCAGCCATCCTCTATCATCGGCTTAGCTCCACCAGGTGCAAGTTCCTCCGCATGCTGATGAATAAATACCACATTACCTGAAATTTCATCCTTTATTGCATTGAGTGCCTTAGCGAGCCCAAGTAATGTTGCAGTATGACCATCATGTCCACATGCATGCATCTTTCCATCTATCTTTGACTTATAAGGGACATCATTTTCTTCATGAATGGCTAATGCATCAAAGTCAGCTCGCAATGCCACTGTTTTTCCTGGTTTTCCACCATGTAATATCGCAACTACACCACGTTCGCCTACATGCTCACGAACCTCATGTCCTAAAGCTCGATGAAAAGAAGCTACATATGCTGGTGTTTCAACTTCCTCAAAGGATAATTCTGGGTATTCATGTAGATGACGACGAATGGTAACCATTTCATCGTAATAATGATCTAATAATGTAAATAGCTTCTCCAATATCACATAGCCCCCTTTCCTATTTGTCGAACTCTTCTGGTAATAATAGTGTACTATAAATCCTTACAATAACAATAAGAATTAAAAACTAATATCCTATAGAAATTATATTGCAGACAAGGAGTTAAAATTCACATTATAGCAACAAAAACTCCCCCACATTTATAGTGAGAGAGTACTTTATTAATCTACTTCATTAAATTTTATTATCGAGCATGTTTTAGGGCAGATACGATAATTAGAATCCATCCTGCTAAAAACAGTACACCACCAATCGGTGTAATAGCACCTAGGATTTTAACGCCACTGATGGCCAGTACATATAAACTTCCTGAAAAGAAGACAATACCAAGATTAAAGAAAATTCCAGCCAAATTTAACTGCTTTACCTCTCCCAATAGTTTGGAGCTCATTAACAAGCCGATGATAAGTAATCCTGTGGCATGAAACATTTGGTACTGTACAGCTGTCTCCCAAATACCACGACCATAATCATCTAGAACTTCTTTTAAAGCATGTGCACCGAATGCACCGAATGCCACTGCTAAAAAACCGTGGAGTGCACCTGTCACAATAAATTTCTTCATATCATTTTCCCTACCTTTAATAATGATTAAAAATCAAAAATGGAATCACCATTCGCCCCATCTTCTTCTTCAATTTTTGCTGAGTATAAACTCGATTGCTTTGGCTCTGATACGAGCATTTGTGGTATATGTTTCGACTGTACTTTCGATATGCCTTCAGCTGAATCTAATACTACATCACATAATGCTCGAATCGCTGTTAAGGCTTCGCGAATTTGCTGTTCGTTTCCTGCATTTTTAACGCCAGATAATTGTTTTTCAAGTTGTTGAATAACGGCTTGATAAGGAATCATTGCATTCTCCCACTTTCTACTTTCGGCACAAATTTTAAACAGTCCGTGCCAGAGGATTGTTTAACGACAACGGAGGGTAGTTGCTTTGTTTTAAAGCCGTATGCTACACAGGCCCGTGGCGTTTGTGGGTCCCATGTCACTTTAAAATATTGACATTTGAAACAATTTACCTTCATCGTTGCCCCTCACTTTCTTCTATTATTAACTGTATCATGAATCTATAAGTGTATAAAGTAAACGATTTGTGCCAATCTACGCTAGAGACCAATCAATCGGCTGCTCTCCCCATTCTATTAACTGTGCATTGATCTTCGAATACGGTTTACTGCCAAAAAAACCTCGATAGGCACTAAGCGGACTCGGATGGGGTGCTTCTAAAATGACATGAGGTGTTGGATATTTAGAAATTAATGTTTTTTTCCGCTGTGCTGGTTTGCCCCAAAGAACAAAAATAATTGGCTTTTCTCTTGATGCTAATTTATCAATGACAGCATCTGTAAATAGCTCCCACCCTTGTTCTTTATGGGAATTAGCCTGACCTGCTCGCACAGTTAAAACAGTATTCAATAACATAACACCCTGCTGTGCCCATTTTGTTAATGTGCCATCCCGAGGGATTGGGCAACCAAGATCATCCTGTAATTCTTGTAGCATATTGCGCAGGCTTGGTGGATGTGGAATACCAGGCTTTACCGAAAAGCTTAAGCCGTGTGCTTGGTTTGGACCATGGTATGGGTCTTGGCCTAAAATGACGATTTTTACATCATGATAAGCAGTTGTACAAAAAGCGTTCATGACGTCATTCATTGGTGGATAAATTGTATTTGTAGAATATTCATGTGCTACAAAGTGGCGTAGCTTTTTATAGTATGGTTTTTCTAATTCTTCTGTAAGTATTGTTTGCCAGTCATTCGGAAATACTTGTTTCATCGTACCATAAGCCCCTTTCTCTTCTTACAACGGTACAAAAAATTACTGGTGAATTCAAGCATCAGATCAATTATGCCTTGGCATAATTGCTTCCGGAACCGGCTTTGTGCTAGGAGGGACGATACGATGTTGGTCATTCAGGCTTTTTCACAGGATGTAAAGATCTTAGCCTAAGTTCCTCTATTCTAGCGGATGTTTGGACGCCCTTAGAAAAACTGACCTTGTAAAAATATCACGTTCTGACTATTTTTATAGAACCAGAATCAGACTATACTAATGGTAATTTTAAACTTTCATCTAATAAAGGAGATCTATTATATGGTTCTTAAAAAAACTTTAACAATTGCTGGTTCAGATACATCAGGCGGCGCAGGTATGCAAGCCGATCTTAAAACTTTCCAAGAACATGGCACATATGGCATGGTGGCCTTAACGGTTGTCGTAACAATGGATCCAAACGGTTGGACACATAATGTAACACCATTACCATCAGATCTTTTACAAAAACAAATCGATACGGCCCTTTCAACAGGCATTGATGCCATAAAAACCGGTATGCTTTCAACTGAGGAAATTATTCGTATTGCCGGTGATGCTATCGCAAAATCTGGCACGACAAATGTTGTTATTGATCCTGTAATGGTATGTAAGGGAGAAGATGAGGTGTTAAATCCTGGTAACACAGATGCGATGATTCAATATCTTTTACCATTAGCTGCAGTCACAACACCTAACCTGTTTGAGGCTGGACAATTAGCTAGTACTGGCACACCAAAGACAATCGAAGAGATGAAGACAGCAGCACGTAAAATTCATGAGCTAGGCGCTAAAGCTGTTGTGATTAAAGGCGGAAAAGCATTAGCTACAGAAAAAGCAACAGACTTATTCTTTGATGGTGAAAAATTCTACTTATTAGAATCTGAAAAAGTCGCTTCAACTCATAATCATGGAGCAGGCTGTACATTTGCTGCTTCAGTGACGGCAAACCTAGCAAACGGTCTTTCTGTGAGAGAGGCTGTTATTGAGGCAAAAGAATTCGTTTCAGCTGCAATCGCTCACGGTTGGGCATTAAATGATTATGTAGGACCAGTTATGCACGGTGCAAAATCCCGCTTTGGAGCACCACAAGTAACGGTGACAGAAATATAAAATGAAAAGGCATCTGATTAGCGCCTACTGCTAATCAGATGCCCCCTTTACATATAGTAGTTCTCCATCATTTCGAGCCGATAATCCCATGGATCATTCATCGAAATGAATTGGGCTAATGCCTTGCTTTCTTTTTTACGCTCTGCACGCGCCTTTGCTCGTTCAGAAGCTGTTTCATGTAGTTTAGTCTCTTCTACTGTTTCAGGAATAACGCGTGGAACTGGAGCTGGTTTATTATTTTCATCTAATGCGACAAAGGTTAATAATGCGGTTGCCGCTACCTTGCGTTCTCCTGTTTTCAAATCTTCTGAAATGACCTTTACGAAAACCTCCATTGAAGACGTTCCCGTCCATGCTACATAAGATTCAAAATAAACAGAGTCAGTCGGGCGAATAGGATGTAAGAAGTCGACAGAATCCGTTGAGGCTGTCACACAGTCTTTGCGACTATGTTTAGCAGCAGATATCGAGGCCACTTGGTCGATATCACTCATTAATCGACCGCCAAATAATGTATTATGATTATTAACATCGTTTGGAAAAACTCGACTTGTACGCATGACTCTTGATTCTTTACAATATTTAAAGCCCTTTTTCACATCAATTCCCCCTAAAATCAAAGTGTTTATTCCCACTATAATGCTCTATTTTTCTATAAAAATCAATTAAACTATTAGAAAATTACAAATTCTTAACTTAAGAACGTAGAGAATGATTGCTCCAAATTCAAATAGCATAGGACAAGATACGCTACTACTTCATATGCCATATATTAGCTGTATATGGGAGGGAGAAAAATGAAAAAACGTAGACAACAACAAAACACAAATGAAGAAGCAAGCTTCCTAGGCGGTGAAGAAGCAGGTCTCCTAGGTGAAGACACAGGTATCTTAAATGGAGATATAACCTCTACCAAAGTAGAATTAATATCTTCAATGGTTTTAACAATAGGGTATTCATTAGCAACCCTCTCCACCATCTTAGCGTTGCAGGAAGAAGAGGAAAATGAACAAGCAAGAACATCAGACGTACAAAATCAAAATTTACAATTTAGACAAATGCATAAGCAACTACAAAATCTCAACAATCGCCTAGATTCCATTGAACGAAAACTCAACCGATATTAACAAATACATACCCCAAAAAACTACTATAAATAAAAAGCCACGCTTCTCCGTCATAAGAGAGAATCGCGGCTTTTTTACTATACTATGATAATGAACTTTCAGTCTTCTTTCCTTTCACAGCTACACATAATTTGTCGATGCAGAAGGAACGTCACTCTATTGTACCAAGATAGAATTCGTTATGTTAATCAATTATGCCCGGCATAATCGCGTCCGAAATCGGCTTTGTGCTCTTGCACAAAGCCGATTTCGTGACATCCGCCGGAGGCTTTAACTTCTTTCAACAGGTGTTTAGACACCCGCTGAAAAGTAGTCTAACCCCGCATTCATCTCACCCTATAGAGGTGAAGGCTTCTGCTGAAAGAAGTTAAATTCCCTTTTACATTTATGTGCTGTCTATTCGGCATTTTAGGAAGAAGACATGGTTACAGTATCTTTAGATTTGTGAAACCGTTACAATACAAAACGACACATTTTGTACAAAATTGTTTTCACACTCCTATATTGATACATTACAATAATTTTTTCAAGAATATTGCTTAAAAAGTCTTCATAGGTTTAATATGCCTGATATTTACTATAGGTAAAGTATCCACAAGAAAAAAGTCTGTATGGTTATTAACATGATGCCTTATAATGAACAAGCCTTTGTATTACATAGAGTATAATTTTTTAGCTTGTTTTGTACGTGGTTATCAACATTACTTGGGCATTCAATTTCCCTTTGTGAATTTTTTTTACTATACTTAAAGGAGAAATAATCGAGAGGAGTGTTAAGATGCAAGAAGTACAAGTAAAGACGTTACAGGAATTATTGAATTCTTTCGCCAACAAAGACGTTTATATTCATCTTGAGACGACGAACGGTTCTTATGCAGCACACTTTGATGAAAAATTTTTTAATGCAGGTGCTTTTATTCGTAATGCTAAAATCAATTACGAGCTTGCAAAAGTTGTAGACGATTCACCCCATCGTGTCGGTTTAAAAATGGCGCATGGCTGGGTTTATGCTCAAGGCATTACACATTATGAATTAGATGATTTAGGCCGTTTATTAATGGCTGGACTAGACTACTCGGGTAAATTGGCGATTGCATTAGAAATTAGCGAAACGCCATTTACTTATTAAGGGGGACGACTTTTTTGGATTTACAACCACAACGTCATATTTTAATTGTTTACCCTCACCCAGATGATGAGGCTTTTTCAGTTGCTGGAACAATTGCCTACTATACAAAGAAATTGAATACACCTGTTACATATGCCTGCTTAACGTTAGGCGAAATGGGGCGTAATTTAGGAAATCCACCTTTTGCTACACGTGAATCCTTACCAGAAGTTCGACGTAAGGAACTTGTCGATGCAGCAGAGGCTATGGGTATACAAGATTTACGTATGCTTGGTTTCCGAGATAAAACGATTGAATTTGAAGACGACGAAAAAATGGTAAAGCTTGTTGAAGATTTAATAGAGGAGCTAATGCCTTCTCTTATCATCACATTCTTACCTGGCTTTGCCGTGCATCCCGACCATGAAGCTACAGCTCGTGCTGTAGTAGAAGCAGTTCGCCGTATGCCAAAAGCTGCACGCCCACAAGTATTTGGATGTGCCTTTGCAAACGATACCATCGAAAAAAATGGGGAACCCCATGTTGTCATCGATATTCGTGAAATGAAAATGGATAAAGTAAAAGCATTACAAGCACATGCATCTCAAACAGCCTGGATGATGCAAGAAACTGAAAAACGCATCGACGACGGTGAGCCTATGAGCGACAGCTGGTTGAATGTTGAAAAGTTCTATATTGTAAATCCTGACCAGTATGTAAAATAAAAATCAATTTCGCCTTTGCGTAATTGCGTCCGAAGGCTTTGGGCCAACGTGATGTTGGTCACTCAGTCGTGTGTTGTTGTTGTTGTTGTTGCTGTCGCTTCGCTTTCGCACAGATAAATTACCACAGGACGTGGCGTTCTTAGATCGAGTTCCACTATTTCAGTGGTGTTTGGACACCCACTGAATGACGATAAAACGGTTCTGACCTCGTTTGGGAAAGAGGTCAGAACCGCTTTTTGTTAAGCGACTCTTAATTTTTTTAAAATATGAACAATGAAAGTTATCCCAAATACAATAATTAAAACAACAAAAAACATATAATGTGGAACATGAATATCAACTACGCTAGCTAGCATTTTTAGCGCAATAATTCCAATAATAATAAACGCTGTCGCCTCTAGTTCAGGTATTTTTTCAATAATGATTAAAAATAAGCCAGCAATGGTTCTCATCATTAAAATGCCTAACATCCCGCCGATCAGTAATATCCAAATTTGATTGGATATTGCGAATGCAGCAAAAATTGCGTCAATCGAAAATGCAATATCCATCAACTCTACTGATATGACCGTCGCCCAAAACGTTCCAAAAAGGCGAACCATCAACCCTGATTTTTTGACCTCCTTTACACTGTCCTCTTCCCCTATTTGTAAGAAATGAGCTACACATAGCCAACCCAAATATAAGGCTCCTAGCAATTTAATAAACCAAAACTCTACCAAATAAACGCCTATTCCAATAAACAAGAATCGGAAAAAATAAGCACCTAACATTCCGTACATTAATGCTCGTTTTCGTTGCTTACCTGGTAAATGCTTGACTAGTACTGCCAATACAAGCGCATTATCTGCTGAGAGCAAGCCTTCAATAATGATGAGTGTTGAAATTAATCCCCAAGATACGGGGTCAGATAAAATTTCTTTCCACATTTCCCAATCGAAAAATTGAATGTATGTAGATAGAATTCCTTGGATGATTTCCAATTACATACCCTCCTACTTGTCCTGAGCTAGTCTAGTATATGCTTGACCATTTTTGTTATGAAGGAAATGAGCACATCCTTTATCCCACAATTGACTACCCGTAAAGATTAAGTTCCACTTTATTTTCCCCAAAAAATTCTCGAAGAAATTTAAATATTCTCCTTGATGTAATTATAAATTTAAATAGACACCGAAAATTTAGAATTTACTAAAAATTTATAACAAAAGTCTAACGAAATATGCTATCATAGATAAATGTTTTATACGTAAAACGGAGGATGAATACTATGGAAGTTACCGATACTAGAACTGTGCAAGTAGAAAACATCTTAATTGCACATCATTTCTTAAAAGACGTAGTGGTACACACACCTCTACAAAAAAACGACTATTTATCAGAGAAATACGGAGCTAATATTTATTTCAAACGCGAAGATTTACAGCATGTACGCTCATTTAAACTTCGCGGGGCTTACTATAAAATTAAAAAAATTGAGGAAGATGCTCGCAAGGCTGGCGTTGTTTGCGCAAGTGCCGGTAATCATGCCCAAGGTGTTGCTTACGCCTGTGCACAATTGAAAATTCAAGCAAGCATTTTTATGCCTCAAACAACTCCAAAGCAGAAAATTGATCAAGTGCGTATGTTTGGTAGGGATTATGTGGAAATTATTTTAGCAGGCGATACCTTTGATGATTCTGCCGAAAGTGCATTAGCCTACTGTGAAGAACACGATAAAATCTTTATTCATCCATTCGATGATTTCGATGTCATTGCTGGTCAAGGAACAGTTGCTGTTGAAATTATGAATGACATGGAAGAACCTATCGACTATGTATTTGGTAGTATCGGTGGCGGTGGCTTAATGTCAGGTGTTTCTGCCTACGTGAAAAATCTTTCTCCTAATAGTAAAATTATCGGTGTAGAGCCGGCTGGTGCGGGCAGTATGAAAGCTGCATTTGCAGAGGGTGGCGCAGTGGCACTTGATTGGATTGATAAGTTCGTAGATGGTGCTGCAGTAAAATGCGTCGGTCATCACACGTATGATGTTTGTAGTCGCTATTTAGACGACATTGTCTTAGTGCCGGAAGGAAAAGTATGTACAACGATATTAGATCTTTACAATAAACATGCTATTATTGCGGAGCCTGCCGGAGCATTATCAGTTGCAGCACTCGACTATTATAAAGAAGAAATTAAAGGCAAATCAGTCGTTGTTATTATTAGTGGTGGGAATAACGACATTGGACGTATGCAGGAGATTAAAGAAAAATCGTTAATTCATGAAGGCTTACTATACTACTTTATCGTAAGCTTCCCACAACGTGCAGGCGCACTTCGTCAATTCCTCACAAGTGTTCTAGGACCAGATGATGATATTACGACTTTCGAGTATACAAAGAAAAACAACAAAGAAAGTGGTCCTGCCTTAGTCGGCATCGAACTTGGTAATCGTGATGAATACGAAGGATTACTAGCACGTATGAATGAATTTGGCTTCAAATATAAAGAAGTAAATAACGACATTCAATTGTTTGGCTTATTAGTATAATAAGAGGGAGGGTCACACTTGCTATCTATGTAAGTGTGGCTTTTTTTGTGTGGATTTAGAAGTTTATCGAAACAATTTTGAGATTTATCGAAACTTTTCACCTGTTTATAGACCAACTTCAACGATTTATCGCTCACTTTTTAAAAAATATAGACATCTACCCTACAAGCGACACTATCTGACCGCTCCGATAGTTTTAGTCACTTACATTTAATAATAATTTGGCAGGAATTATATATTTTCTATTTTTATTTTCACCTAGTGCTTCAAATTTTAACTTTTTCAATAAATAATAAGCCGCTTTCTCTGAAGCAATATCAAAAAATTCGCGAAATTGAGCATTTGAAATATTGGTGCCCATCATTAATCGGAAATCGTGCAATGCAACAAGCATCGATTGATTATCAATTAATAGGCAATGACTACAACGCCATTTTCCATGGGTATAACACAAGGTATGCTCAAAATTACATCGTGAGCATAAGGCCCCTTCTTTAGTTCATTCAACTTAATATTTGGAGTCCATTGGGTTGGATTGTGCATCCCTAGCATATGCTCTAAGAATTCACTAAAATCATGTTCGCTTATATGCACCTGTTGATGTTTCTTAAATAGTTGCTCTATCCTTTCAGCCAGGCCACTTACATGCAGAATTGGCTGAGACGAGAAACGAGGCGACATAACCATATTTGGATTTGCAGAAACGACCAGATATTCAATAGGTATATGATGCCCACACATCTGAAACAGCCTATGCAAAAATCTAGCATGTCGCTTTACCTGATCGAATGGTTTCTGAAGCCATCTACTCTCCCATCAGAAGTAACCCTAATGAACTGGTGGTTATCGGCCATAAAATCGACGCGTCCAGCGATATTTTTGATTTCCACTATTAAGGTAAAATTTTGTGACATTAACAATGTATCAATTTAATAGATTGATCCACCCTCAGCTTTAAACTCCACATCATGCAATAAATAATATGCTTGCTGCAAATGAATTTCTTGCCATTCCTGATCTACCCTTTTTTCACCTGCATACCCAGCTTTAGTTCTCCTTAACATTTCTTGAAAATAATCATACTTAGCGTGAGATTTCGGTAATCTTCTCTCAATCATTTCTAACATACGTTGCTTTGATGAAACTTCCCTCTTTTTCAGTAACACAGTTTCACCTCCTTTCTCTAGATTATAATGCACTTTATCGAAACAATTTAGAGATTTATCGAAACTTTTCACCTGTTTATCGACCAACTTCAAAGATTTATCACCCAACTTTAAAAATATATCGACATAAAGCAAAAAACGCCCATACCTATGTATGAGCGTTCTAACATCATTAACCTAGTAGTGCACGGTCGGAGTTCATTTTTTCACCGCGGATACGTTCAAACTCTGCCATTAAATCAGGAATCGTCAATTCGTGCTTGCGATCCTCGCCAACCTCTAAAATGATTTGACCTTTATCCATCATAATAAGGCGATTCCCTAAGTCTAATGCCTGCTGCATGTTGTGCGTTACCATCAATGTTGTTAAGTTGTCTTTCTCGACTAAATACTTCGTAATACGAGTGATTAACTCTGCACGTGATGGGTCAAGCGCCGCCGTATGCTCATCCAGCAATAATATCGATGGCTTCGTGAACGTTGCCATTAATAGAGACAAAGCCTGGCGCTCCCCTCCTGAAAGTAAGCCGACCTTTGCTGAGAGACGGTTTTCTAGGTTCAAGCCCAACATCTCTAATGATTCCTTGAAAAACTCCCGACGCTTTTTATCAACACCGATACGCACGCCTCTACTCTTATTTCGTGAGTAAGCCAACGCTAAGTTCTCTTCAATCGTCATTGTTGGTGCTGTCCCAGCCATTGGATCCTGGAACACGCGACCGATGTAGTGAGAGCGCTTGTATTCTGGCAAGGTTGTAACTTCATCTTCACCAATTAAAACCGAACCAAAGTCAGGCGTTAGTGCACCTGAAATCATATTCATCATTGTCGATTTACCGGCACCATTACTGCCAATAATCGTGACGAAATCACCTGGCATTAAATGCAAATCGATTTCGGCAAGTGCAATTTTTTCATCAGGTGTGCCTTCATTAAAAACTTTATTAATACCTTTTAATTTAAGCAAGGCCTTTCCCTCCTTTGCGATTCGCCTTACGTTTACGCTCCTTACTCTTATTAATAATTTGAGGTAAGATCAACGCCATAATAACAATGATAGCCGTTATTAATTTCATATCTCCTGAATCAAGGAAATCAACACGTAATGCTAATGCTAAAATAATGCGATAAATAATAGCCCCTGCAATGACAGCAAAGGTCGTACGCATAATTGTTTTGGTACCAAAGATTGCTTCACCGATAATGACAGATGCAAGACCGATAACAATCATACCAATCCCCATACTTACATCTGCGAATTTCGAGTATTGCGCGATTAAAGCTCCAGAAAATGCGACAAGTGCATTAGAAAGCCCTAGCCCTAAGATAATAAGTGTATCTGTATTTGCTGAAAAGCTACGAATCATACGCTTATTATCGCCTGTTGCTCGAATAGCCAGTCCGACCTCTGTTTTTAAGAACCAGTCTGCAATTAACTTAATTAAAATCGTGATGATTAATACTACAATCAGCGTGCCCCATGTAGATGGTACTTGCTGAACGCCAATGCCTTTTAATAGGTTATTTAATGCATCATCGATACCTAAGTTACTCCAAAATGATTGAAACTTTGAAAATAAAGTTTCAGAGTTCAATAATGGAATATTCGGACGACCTATCGTATTTTCTGCAGTTAACCCCATAATACGTAGGTTAATAGAATATAAAGCAATCATCATTAAAATTCCCGATAATAGCGGGTTAATTTTCCCTTTTGTGTGAAGAATTCCTGTCATACATCCTGCAATAAATCCAGCAACAATTGCCACTAAAGTAGCTAAGATTGGGTGGTAACCAAGCAGAATCATCGTTGCTGCTGTGGCCGCCCCTGTAACAAAGCTTCCATCAACCGTTAAATCTGGAAAATCTAACACACGGAATGTTAAGTACACACCAAGTGCCATAATTGCATAGATGATTCCTTGCTCCACTGAGCCAAATATTGCTGTAAACATCGTTGAATCATCTCCTAAAATTATCGTATAAAATGAAGAGAAAGCGGGGACAATCCTCCCCCGCTTCACCCCAATATAATGCCACTTTGGACATTACTTTTCTAAAAGCTCTGCTCCCCAAGAATCCTTAATTTCGATTCCTAAATCATCCGCTACTTTTTTGTTGATTAATAGTTTTAAGTTCTGTGGATATTGCGCTGGCGTGTCAGCAGGTGTTGCTTCACCTTTTAGAATTTTCACAGCCATTTGACCAGCTTCATAACCAATGTCGAAATATTCAAAACCAAATGCAGCTAAACCACCTCGTGCTACAGAGTCAAGCTCTCCTACAACTAGAGGTAATTTATTGACATTTGCTACATCAATCACAGATTCTAAAGCATTAACTACTGTATTATCAGTAATAATATAGAATGCATCCACTTTACCGATTAATGATTCAGTCGCTTGTTTTACATCCGCAGAAGTTGCTGCAGAAGCCTCTTTAACCGCAAGACCTTGCTCAGCCATCAATTTTTTCACTTCTGTTACTTGCGCTACTGAGTTTTGTTCACCAGCGTTGTAGACCATACCTACATTTTTAGCGCCAAGTTCTTTTAAGAACGCTACTGTTTTGGCAATCGTTTCAGGATGTAAATCAGTCGTACCTGTAATATTTTTCCCCGGCTTCTCCATCGATTCGATTAACTGTGCACCAACTGCATCTGTTACTGAGGTAAAGATAATTGGAATATCACTAGTCGCTGTTGCTGCTGCTTGTGCAGACTGTGTAGAATTAGCAAAGATTAAATCTACATTTGCACTTACTAGATTGTTGGCAATCGTTGTGTTAAGACTGTTATCACTTTGAGCTATTTGTGGATCGTACTCAACTTTTAAGCCTGAGTCTTCGATTGCTTTTTTAAAGCCCTCAGTGGCTGCGTTTAAAGATGGGTGCTCGACAATTTGAGTAATCCCGATTTTATAAGTCTTCTCATCTACGTTGCCGCTCTCACTTGCATTCTTCTTTTCGTCTCCCTTTGAATCAGATGAACTAGAGCCACCGCTACCACAAGCAGCAAGCATTAATACTAATCCAAATAATAGGAACGAAAGCTTTTTCAAATTGCTCTTCACAAATAATCCCCCCGATTATTATCTCTAATATCTATCACACTTCATCCAAACGAAGTGTGAACGTATCGCTATATTATCGTTATTACCGAGGTTCGTCAACAACATTATGAATGTTCTGACTTTTAAATTTGACGAAATATTTTAGTTTTTCATTCAATTTGTCGCTTTAAACCGCTAAACTACGCTATTCTTACAAATCGATTTCTTTTTCTAACATAACAAAATATTTTATGACAATTTTGCGAAGTTATTTTATGGGCACAAGTAGAATAAAAGTCTTTTATTTTTCTGACATTTGATTTCCATATAAAAAAGCCTGACAATCTTCGGTAGAAAATGTCAGGCTGTCATTTATCATTTTACTTTTTCAAGATATCTACTAACCAACTACTTTGAGGTAAAGGGATATCCGGGAAACAAACATAAGTTTGAGCAACACCTTGAATTGCAGAGTGAAAACATCCTGCCAGTGCCTTAGGGTCGCCTTCTCGAATTACCCCTTTAGATTGACCTACTTTTACTAAACCTTCAAATTCCTTTGATGCAGCGATATCCTTTGCCATTTGTTGAATTGTATCCGGTAAGTTACTTGCAATTTGTGTTTGTGCAACTAGCATAAATAATTTTGCCGATAATGGATATGTTTTAAAAGAGTCCAGTATCATCGTAACCATATCATTCAAATACACTAAAGGTTGTTCTAATTCCTCATCAGAAATATGAATATTAGCCATTTTAGCCCTGTTTAAAAGTTCAAGGTATACCTCTTCTTTAGAGCCGAAATAATGAAACAGTAATCCTTGGCTAATTCCAATGGAGTCCCCAATCTCTTTTGTTGTTGTCCCTTGATAACCATTTCTAATAAACAAATCCAAGCCCGCGTTTAGAATTTGTTCTCGTCTAACTTCCTTCTGTTCGCGGCGTTTATTCATTTCATCATAACCTCCTGCAATGATACTGCATTCATGCTTTTTTTATAGAGTAACATAATAACCTCATATGAAACAGCAAAGATTACAAGAGAAAGTGCTATCACTTTAATATCTGGTGTCATCGGTATTGCCATTGTAGATGATTTAGCTAATGAGTCAAACAAAAGTTTTGACAAAACAATCGCATAGATTGTGCCAATCATAAATCCGATGTATGCAATTATACGAAAACCTGACAATACGATGCGATTGCATTCTGTGTTTGTATATCCAACCGCTTTCATCATCGCCAAGTACTTACGATTAGAGGAAATAATGATTTTCATTACAATACTAATCGTTAGAACACTTAAAGCTAAACCGATTGCGATAAATAAAAATGAAAGTGCCACATACGTCCTCTTTTGCTGGGAACTTGAATATAATATATCTTCAAGTTTTGAAACAAACATATGCTCTTGGTTGTCAAACTCTACATTATCATTAGTAAATACACCATTATATTCTTCTTTTTCTAAAAGGCCAGCCTTGATTGCAAAATCAATATTACTGTAAACTACTTCTCCATACACTGATTGTTCAATAGCTGTTATAGGTAACTGATAAGCAACATTATTTAAATAAATTTTCACAGTGTCGCCAACCGACAAATCATATTTCTTGCGCATCCAATCATTCACAACGATGCCTTCTTGCCTTGAAATGTCAATGTTCTCCTGCTTCTGGATGCTATAAAGTTTAAAAAGAGACATACTATTAGATAACGCCATAAATTGCCCATTATTTAATACTCTACCGTTTGGAAACTCTATTTTACAATCTTCTGAAAAATAAGGTGTTTCAGAGTCTAAAAATTCCATTTCTTTCGCTTTAATAAATCGAACGTTACTTTTATATTCGGATCCTTTAAGTGTTAATGAAGATACCTTATCAGACATTCCTTGTAAAGAAAAAGCAATCTGTAAATTAGCGCTAGCCATGAAGCCTGTGAGCAAAGTTAAAAAGACTAAAAGAATGTTATTAACAATAATTGATGTAAATACTATTCTGATAAATGGTTTAGTTTTTCTATTTTTTTGACTTCGTTTCACAAAACCATTCAGTTTTACTGACTCTGCATTATGAATCATTTCTAATGGTGGTTTACGTAAGGCAAATACTGCAATTCCAAAAGCCAATATAGAGAACAATAGTGCTGGGATTGTTGTAAACAGTATAAATTGTGCAGTATCAAAATGCTGTGAAACATTCGGTACAAGAAATATAGCATTGATTCGATTAATAAAGAGTGGGCTGATTACATAGGACATTAAATATCCTATTACTCCACCTATAAATACAAAAGCGCCTATTATGAAATATCTTTTGGCAATTTGTACTGTAGTATAACCAAGTGCTTTGAAAACACCTATATCAGATTTTGTCTCATTTATACTTTGCATAATGGTCATAATAAGCAATATTATTGCAGTTAAGCCCAAGAAACATAAAGCGCTTATAAGACAGATTTTAAACATTTTTTCTTTCGCGTTTAATGCAGAAAGTACTTGGGGATTATCTTCTTTACTCACAACTGACTTTACATTTGGATCCATAAGCATTTTTTCTAAAAAAGTTTGCTTCTGTTCTTCTGACAAATGCTCAGTAAATCGACCTGAATAACTTATCCTCTCTTGTTCATCCCACATTGAGTACATTTCTTCACTACATAGTATTAATGCCTGAGTATTTGGTTTATAAGTTATACCATTATCAGCTACTACTGGTGTGACTGCATCTGGTAAGGTAAAAATCCCGCTAATTGAATATGATCTATTGCCAATAGCAACTAAATCACCTAGAGTCAGATTATTCTCACGGGAAAAATTTTTATCTATCGCAATTTCATTCATTTTTTCAGGTGTAACACCCTCTGAGTACATTGGTATATCTATGCTGCGCGTAGTTCGCATTAAACGATATACATTTTCCCCAGCATAAATCACTTTATATGTTAGAGGATCAAACGTAAAAGAATACTTATTTGAAAGGTCCGATATTTCCTCTCTCTGCATAACTAGCGTAAAGTCCTGCTGATTTTGCTGTTCTAGAGCCTTCTTTATAGAGCTTACGTTTTGAAGGTAGAAAACCAGTAACGCGCAAATAAACATTGCACAGACAACAACTAATACTAACGGATATTGTTTTTTTAATTTCATCAGTGTGCCAACTCTCCTCACCATGTAATCTCGTTCACATTGCGTGGATGAGCATTGTTAATAACTTCAACTATTCTTCCGCTAGTCATTTTAATTATTTTTGTTGCAATTTGAGCAATACTAACATTGTGCGTTACCATAATAATTGTAAATTTCAGTTGTTTTTGAAGCTGCTTCAAGTAAGTTAAGATTTGTTTACTCGTTTCTTCGTCCAATGCTCCAGTTGGTTCATCACAAAACAAATAATCAGGTTGCTTTGCTAATGCTCGTGCAATAGAAACTCGTTGTTGTTGACCTCCCGAAAGTTCATAAGGAAGACGTTTTTCTAATCCACTAAGTCCTACACCATCAATTATTTCTGTAATATTTGGATTCCCTTTTAAGTCCGCACCCATTTTTATGTTAGATTCTACATTTAAAAATGGCAGTAAATAATAGGCTTGAAAAATAAAAGCTGTTTTATCACGTCTAAATAATGTTAATTCTTTCTGATTCAACCCAATAATCTCGTAATCATCGTACGTAATGCTCCCAGAATCAGATGGCTCTAACCCAGAAATTACATTAAGAAGTGTAGATTTACCGGATCCAGAAGGGCCCAGAATTACTACGAACTCCCCATCTTCAATTGACAATGAAACTGAATTTAATGCATAAAGCAATTCACTTCCATTTCGATAACTTTTCACTACATTTTCTACGCTTAACATACAAGACCTCCTATTGTTATTAATTAATTAATCAATTAACAATATGTTATTATTGATTAATTAATTCGTCAATAACAAATGACTAATTCTTACATTTGACTTCATTTAACCTTCTATACTAAAATATTTAATTGTGCGAAAAGCACCGTGGTTCGTAACCATCCCACGCAAAAAAACTAAGGAGAAAAAAATATGAAAATAAAATTTTTAGCAGCTAGTGGCATTATTGCAGCGCTTTACATTGCTGTTACAATGCTAGTCGCACCGTTTGGCTTTACAGAGGTGCAGTTCCGTGTATCGGAAATTTTTAATCATTTAGTAGCCTTTAATCCACGTTTTGCAGTTGGGGTTATTCTGGGTGTATTTATCTCTAATCTTTTTTCACCACTAGGCATCTATGATTTAGTATTCGGTGTAGGACATTCCATGATTACTCTGGGATTATTCATTTTAATCTGTAAATTTGTCAAAAATATTTGGGCACGTTTAGTCATCAATACCTTTTTATTTACATGCACAATGTTCATCATTGCCTTTGAATTGAACTTAGCCTTAGAATTACCATTCTTCTGGACATGGTTAACTGTTGCTGCAGGTGAATTTGTTGTCTTAGCAGTCGGTGCGCCAATTATGTATATACTGAATAAACGTTTAAACTTTAAAAATTTAATCTAACAGACGAGTCTTTTCAGATTCGTCTTTTTTACCTTCATTCAGCAAATGGATGCGGTTTTGAACCTTTTCAGTGGGTGTCCAAACACCTATTGAAATAGTGGAACTCAGTCTAAGAAGCACAATTCAAAATCTGGACGCAATTAGGCCAAGGCGAAATTGATTTTAGGAGCCAGCATATCTTGACACTATTCTGAAAATACTTTACAATTCATTTCAATAATAAATGCTATGAAAAAGAATAGTAGCAAGCTGCAGTACTTAAAGAGAGCTGATGGTTGGTGCAAATCAGTAGTACATACTTGTGAATGGACTTTTGAGCAGCCTCATCAAATGTGAGGTCGAATTTACTCCCCGTTACCGGAGTACGAAAGCGCGCAGTTTTTGCGAATGAAGGTGGCACCACGGTTACTCGTCCTTTTTACAGAGGGATTGAAGTGACTTTTTTTATGGAAAAATTAGAAAGAGGAGTCGAGAGAAGATGGGTACAGTAGCAGAGAAAAAAGGATATTTTGGTGAATTTGGCGGAAGCTTTGTTCCCGAAGAACTTCAGAATGTATTAAATATTTTAGATGAAAACTTCCAGAAATATAAAGATGATGAAGACTTTATTAAAGAGCTAGATTATTATTTCCGTGAATATGTAGGTCGCAAATCTCCACTTTATTTTGCAGAAAATTTAACAAAACAATTAGGCGGAGCAAAAATATATTTAAAGCGTGAAGACCTTAACCATACAGGTTCACATAAAATCAATAACGTCCTTGGACAGATTTTACTGGCAAAGCGTATGGGTGCTAATCGCGTGATTGCCGAAACAGGTGCTGGACAGCATGGCGTAGCAACGGCAACTGCTTGTGCTATGTTTGGGATAGATTGTACAATCTATATGGGCTTAGAGGATACGAAGCGCCAAGCATTGAATGTGTTCCGTATGGAGCTTCTCGGTGCAAAGGTAGTTGCTGTCGATAAAGGTCAAGGACGACTAAAGGATGCTGTTGATGAAGCATTTGCCGATTTAGTAGAAAACTATGAAACGACTTTCTATTTACTAGGTTCAGCCGTTGGACCTCATCCTTTCCCATCAATGGTCAAGCATTTCCAATCAGTTATTAGCCGTGAAAGTCGTGAACAAATATTAGAAAAGGAAGGAAAACTTCCAACAGCAGTACTCGCTTGTGTAGGTGGTGGTAGTAACGCAATCGGTGCGTTTGCAGAGTATATTGCTGACGAAAATGTTCGTCTTATTGGTATTGAGCCAGATAAGGCTGCAACATTAAATGAAGGAACACCGGGTGAATTACACGGTTTCAAATGTTTAGTACTACAAGATTCAGAAGGCAATCCATTACCAACTTATTCGATTGCAGCTGGACTAGATTATCCTGGAGCAGGTCCTGAGCACAGCTATTTAAAAACAATTGGTCGTGGAGAATATGTAACGGTGACAAATGAAGAAGTGCTTGAAGCATTCCAAGTGCTGTCAAAAGTTGAAGGAATTATTCCTGCACTTGAAAGCTCACATGCAGTAGCACATGCACTAAAGCTTGCTCCAGCATTATCTCCTGAAGAGATTATTATTATTAATATCTCTGGTCGCGGGGACAAAGATGTAGAACAAGTTTTCCAAATGTTAAATAGATAATGAAACAAAGAGCGACTTCCCTTAGGGGAATCGCTCTTTCTACTATACTAATGTACTTAATTTAGGATAAATTTCTGCCACATTATCTCGCAGCTTAGCTTTCAGGAATTTCCCAACGGATGTTTTTGGAATTTCCTCTAAAAATACAACATCATCTGGTACCCACCATTTTGCGAATTGGCTTTCTAAAAATGCCAATAGCTCTTCTTCTGTTGCTGATTTTCCTTCTTTCAATACAACACAAGCTAGTGGACGTTCTTGCCACTTGGCATGTGGAATCGCTATAACTGCCGCTTCCAAAATCGCATCATGGGTCATTAACGCATTTTCTAAATCAACAGAAGAAATCCATTCCCCTCCAGATTTTATTAAATCCTTTGTACGATCTGTTATTTTGATAAAGCCATCCTCTGTTCGTACCGCAATATCTCCTGTATATAGCCAGCCATCTCGATAGGCATCTGCTGTACGGTCATCGCGATAATATTCGTGCGAAATCCATGGACCTCTTAAACGTAACTCGCCCATCGTCTCTCCATCCCACGGTACTTCTCCATTGTCATTAATAATACTCGATTCAATACCAGCCATCGTCATCCCTTGCATAGCTCGCGCTTCAATGCGTTTTTCAATTGGCCATTCATCCATCCAAGACATGTAATTCGATAATGCTACAATAGGAGTTGTTTCCGTCATCCCATATACAACAATATACGGAATACCATAATTCTCTTCAAATGTACGAATCAATCGGGTAGGTGAAGCAGAACCACCGCAACAAATTGCACGCAACGAGCTGATATCTCGTTCACGCTTCTCCTGTTCCTGTAAAGCCCCAATCCAAATTGTCGGCACTCCAGCTGTTAAAGTAACCTTTTCCTGTTCCACTAAATCTAATATTAAATCCGATGTAAATTGTGGACCAGGCAGTACCTGAGTCGCCCCCACATTGACACTTGCAAATGGTAGACCCCATGCATTTGCATGAAACATTGGTACAATAGGCATCACGATATCGCGCTCGGCTATACCCATTGAATCAGACATACTAAGCATCATACTGTGCAGTACTAGGCCCCGATGTGAATAAACAACACCCTTTGGATTGCCAGTTGTAGCACTTGTATAGCACATACCAGCAGGCGCTTCTTCCTCTAAATCCTCTGGGAATTGATAGTTCTCATCTGCAGTTGCTAAAAGTTCTTCATATGATAATGCATTTGGTATTGTCGTTTCTGGTAGAGTATCCTCATCCGTCATAATAATATAATGTTTCACTGTCTTAAGCTCTGGCGCAATGTTTTCAATGATTGGTACGAGATCAACATCAATCATTAAAATCTCATCTTCAGCATGATTAATAATATAAATTAAATGCTCTTCTGATAGACGAATATTCACCATATGCAAAACAGCACCTGAGCACGGCACCGCAAAATAAGCCTCTAAGTGGCGATGCTGATTCCAGGCGAAGGAACCAATTTTTGTCCCCTTTTTCATCCCCAGCTTTGTTAGCGCATCTGCTAAACGGCGTGTCCTTTTTGCCCACTCTCCATATGTTAAACGATGAATCTTCTGTGGGCTTGTACGTGAAATAATAGTCTTTCTAGCAAAATAACTTTCTGCTCGTTTAAAGAAGCTTGTTAATACTAACGGCGTTTGCATCATAAAAATCAACCATCCCTTCGTCTTGTGAACTTTCCCCCTTGTGAAATATTAATAGCATTGTTTAACTGAATACTACTAATATTCTGAATATGATTATATTTTAAATTTATAAATTACGCTATATATTCCAATAACTTTCTTTTTATTGCTAACTTTTTCTAAAATAGTGCATCTGCACAACGTGGGTCAAACTTTATTCCAATTTTTGATGATTGTCAAAAAAAAGATGAAGAAAACTAAATTGTTTTCTTCATCCTTTCATTTTTGAATTGCTTATTTATGAGCAGGCTTTTGTTTGTAGTTTAATTTTTAACTTTTCAAGCATATCCACTGTCATTTTTGCTAAGTCGTACTGAGCCTTGAAGCCCCATTCCTTCTGCGCTGCTTCTATATTTAGAGAGTTTGGCCAACTATCTGCAATCGCTTGACGTACTGGATCTACATTATAATCCATACGGAAATGTGGCAAATGCTTTTTAATTTCAGCCGCAATTTCAGATGGTTCAAAGCTCATGGCAGTTATATTAAATGCATTACGATGTACTAATTTGCTGCTATCTGCTTCCATTAAATCCACAATAGCCTGCAATGCATCTGGCATGTACATCATATCCATATACGTACCTTCTTGAATATAAGAAGTATATTTACCTTGTTGAACCGCCTCATAGAAAATCTCTACAGCATAGTCTGTTGTACCACCTCCTGGAGGAGTTACGTACGAAATTAACCCTGGGAAACGTACACCACGAGTATCTACACCAAAACGATTGAAATAATAATCACATAATAGTTCACCAGCAACTTTATTTACCCCATACATAGTTGTTGGTCGCTGTAATGTATCCTGCGGAGTATAGTCCTTTGGTGTCGACGGACCAAACGCGCCTATTGAGCTCGGCGTAAAAAATTGCAGATTTAAATCACGCGATACTTCTAACGCATTCATTAAACCACCCATATTTAAATTCCATGCCAGCAATGGATTTCTTTCAGCTGTCGCTGATAATAATGCCGCTAAATGCATCATTGTATCTGCACCAAAATCCTTCGCTAAATCATGCATTCTTTGTCCATCCGTCACGTCCAGTAATTCGAAAGGACCCTTAGAATGTTCAAGCTTTCGAATATCTGTCGCCAATACATTGTCCTCTCCATAAATACTACGAAGTTTTTCTACAAGTTCAGAACCTATTTGACCAAGTGCTCCTGTAACCATTATCTTTTTCATTTCTCCAAACCTCCACCTATAAACAATTGTACTTCAGGAAAGTACAATAGCATACATACAAACATTGATTTAATAACACTTTCGATGAAATTTATTATAATGTGTTCACATTAAAAATACAACTATTATATTTATATTTTTGGTAAAAAGAACGTACAATCCTTTATTATCAGTATATGAGCCCTTAAAAATATTGTGCTAATAAAACATATAAAATACATATGTATATCCCAGATGTACAATTATCCATTTTTTACATAAGTATAATATGTTCATTCTCTATCACATATCTGAATCCATAAAAAAAGAACCTTCTGCCAAAGAAAGGTTCTTTTTCGTCAAACTATACTTCATCAATTATGCCTTGGCATAATTGCGTTCGGAGGCTTTGGGCCCATGACGTTGGTCACTCAGGCGTTTTCACAGGAAGTGAAGCTCTTAGCCTGAGTCCCTCTATTTCAACAGACATTTGGTACCCGTTGAAAGAAGTTAAATTGAGAAACGCTTTACGGCTATTTGCAAAACTTTTGTTACCTTACGTAGCTCTTTAATATAATTATGGAATTGCTGCTGTGCGGTTAATTGATCTGCCGTTAATGTAGCTACATTTTTAGTTGATGCTGCATTCGTATCTGAAAAGGTAGTTAACATCACCGCATCCTCACTAACCTTTTTCGTATGGTTGGCAATCTCTTGAACGGTTGCAGATACCTCCATTATATATGGCTTCATTGTATGTACTTTTTCTAAAATTTGATCAAAGCTTGTTGATGTTTCACCAGTTACCTGTACACCCTTTTCTGTTGCAGCTAACACACCCTCCATCATTTGCACAGCATAGCTAGAGTCTAAATGAATGTTTTGAACAATGGACGTAATCGTTTGTGTTGAATGAACTGTCTGTTCTGCAAGCTTCCGTACTTCATTGGCCACTACCGCAAATCCCTTACCATGCTCCCCTGCCCGAGCAGCCTCAATGGATGCATTTAAGGCTAGAAGATTAGTTTGTGCTGTAATTTTTTCAATTACCTCAACCATTTGATCGATAGTAGCTGCTCTCTCTACAAGAGTAAAAATTGCTGTATTCGATTTTTCAACTGCACGCTTAATAGCCTGAATTTGTGTTAAATTCGCCTGTACTATTTCCGTACCACTTTCCGCATCACGTGCAGTCTTATGAGCAAAATCTTCAACAACCTGTACTTTTTCTAAAATAACTTGTACATCATTCAGAACTTCTTCTAAGGAAGCTGTATTGGAAGCTAATTTTGTTGTAGAAGCAGCAGTAGAATCTGAAATGGACTGCACATCCTTTGCAATTTTCAACGTAGTAGTAGACGACTGTTCTGAGGAATCCTGTAATTTACTAGTCATTTCTTCAACCTCCTGCGCACTATTTGTTACCGTATGAAGTAGCGTTTTGACCTCTGTTACCATTTGATTGTAAGACAGAACTACCTCGCCAAGCTCATCATGTGCTACATAGCTGGCATTGGCTGTGAAATCACCCTGTTCTGCGCGCTTTAATAATGACTTCAGTTGACGTGTTGGTACATTTACAGCCTTCGTTGCAATAAACCCTATAAGTATGACTAACAGAACAACAAATAAACACACTCCTCCTAATAGCCAATAACCAAATTGTACGTCTTTTTGGTATGCCTGTTGTTGCTGCTTAGCCCTTTCTACCAAGTAGCTTTGCGTTTCTTCTAATATTGTATGACCTTGCTGGCTTACTGGTAAATATGACTGCGTATAAAACTGTTGTCTTTCGTTTTGATTCAATTCCTTATAGCTGTCAACCAATTCTACCTGCTGTGCTAATAAGGATTTGTATTTCTTCATCTGATGATCCATCTTTTTATCAATCTCAAGACTTTCTAAATGACCTAAAGGCTGCTCAACATTTTTTAAAATGGCTGTCAATTCTTGATAGTTCCCAGTCGAATCTGCTAAATAATCTAATTGTCGTTGTGATTCCTCAATTTCATTTAACCAACCGATTGGTACAAGCCCTTGTGTATAACTCTCACTCGCATGCCATGACATTTTCCGCAAATAATCAACACTAAAAACACCTAGCAATACATTCGATAGTACACAAACAATCATCAGTACAAGTAACTTGTCCTTCACCATTATGTAACGAAAAAAATGCATTATCCTTAGCTCCTTCTCCAACTCTTACCAATAATCATAGTACTCAGATATAAAGCCAGTGTTATGTTTTTGTAAAAATTGTTCAAAGGGTTGTGAAGATATACCATTTTGTAAATCAAAAGTTAAATTTGTATATAACCTTACTGCTAATGGGTATAGTTATGATTATCTATAACTCTTATTGCGATTACATGTTTTAAACAACACAGGAATAGGTATGGTGCGTATGGACTCTACTTTAAAAAAGAGAATTTTATTATTACTATTTTTAACAGGAGGAGCTTTGTTCATACTAATAATCCGCCTCGCTTTTCTTATGCTATAGACATTCAAAGAGCTGTATCCGAAAGTCTTTGTGGACTTAGGATACAGCTCTTCTAATCTATTATGCCTCGACATAATTGCGTCCGGATTCGGCTTTGTGCTATAGGCCTGCGTGATGCAGGTCAGTTAGCCGTTATCGCATGGAGGCGATGATTTTAGGCCAACATCCTTTATTAACTCCTTCCCGATTCCGTGACATCCGCCGGAGACTTTTGGCCAACGGGATGTTGGTCACTCAGTCGTTCACAGGACGTAGCATTCTTAGACTCCGTTCCTCTATTTCAATGGATGTTTGGACACCTGCTGAAAGAAGTTAAAAGCACACTCAAGTTACTTTGCTCCTTGAGTGTGCTAGTCAGGTACATTAATTTTTGTTCACAACGCCACTATATAACCCAGGTCTACGGTCGTCATAAACTGGAATTCTGCCTCGAACTTCATCGACAATCGAAAAGTCCACATCTATGACAGCCACTTCTTCGTCCTCTGCGCCAACCCAAAGTACTTCCCCCCATGGCTGAATAATCATGGATTGCCCATTGAAGTTTTCTACCTTTTTCGAAATACGATTGACAGCTATCACGAAGCATTGATTTTCAATGGCACGAGCTTGTAATAACGTTTTCCAATGATCAATACGTGGCGTTGGCCATTGTGCTGGAACGAATAATACCTTTGCCCCCTCTAAAGCGTGAGCACGTAACCACTCTGGGAAACGAATATCATAACAAATTACCCCGGCTGCCTCGATATCTCCTAGTGCAAAGCGATTCATGTCATCTCCCGCTTCTAAGTATAGATGCTCGTCCATCAAGCGGAAAAGATGTGCCTTGCTATACTCACCTACTAGCTCACCATTCTTATTATACGTATACATTGTGTTATAAAATTTATCACCCTTCTTCGTTGAAACAGAGCCTCCAACAATATGTACACCAAGCTCTTTCGCTAAGTCTGATAAAAATGCTTGCGTACGTTCTCCATTAATATCCGCAAGCTCTGTTAATCGTTCAAGTGCATAGCCTGTATTCCACATTTCTGGTAGTACAATAATTTCTGCACCTCGTTTTGCAGCTACACGAATTTTGTCCTCAGCGCGAATAAAATTTTCTTCTACTTTGCCAAAGCCAACATTTAATTGGATACAACCAATTTTCATTGTGATTCCTCCCCAGGACAATTAGTAAAAAATAATAGTATTGCAAGTAACTTTTAACACTAAGTGTTATTACTGAATTTGTGCTTTTCTATATTCCATTATACTACAACTAAAAATGATATCGTTGTTGTCTGCTATAAAAGCATGTTATTAGAGAAAAAGGGCGAAATCGAATCATTCCATCATACCGAATAAATACAAAAAGACCAGGATCTCATCTATTAAATGAGTCCTGGTCTTTTTTGCGAAAGTGAATCTTACTAATTTACCTTAGTTTAAGATTCTATTAATATGTACGAATAAGTGCGATAAAAGTTACAGTTTTAAAAAAAAAATTAAATATATGTTTAACTGACTGTAAAGTAAATCCTCAATCTGTGTTTTAAATGTCATTTTTGCTATCCTATCCATCATTTCATGCCAGCTATCCGTCGCTTTGACTATTCTATCTATCACTTAAGGTCCGCTATCCGTCTGAACCTAATAAAAGGGCTACCTCATTTTAAAACTGAGGTAGCCCTTTTTATTATTGAATCACGCCTAATTCACGACCAACTTTCTCGTAAACCGCTAGCGCATCATCAAGCATTTCTTTTGTATGCGCCGCTGTAGGCATATTACGAACACGACCTGTGCCTTTAGGAACCGTTGGGAAAACGATTGATTTTGCATAGACGCCCTCTTCAAATAAGCGACGTGAGAATTCCTGCGTAAGCTTTTCATCACCAATAATACATGGTGTAATTGGCGTTTCAGATTTCCCAATATTAAAGCCTAGCTTAGCAAGACCCGCTTTTAAATAATCGCCATTTTCCCAAAGCTTATCGTGAAGCTCTGTGGAGTCAATCAGCATTTGCACCGCCGCTGTAATGGCAGCAACATCACCTGGTGGTAATGCTGTTGAGAATAAGAATGGACGTGAACGAACTTTCAGCCAGTCAATTAAATTTTTCTTACCGGCTACATAGCCACCAACAACACCAATTGCTTTAGAAAGTGTACCTATTTGGAAGTCGATTTCTTTTTCTAAACCGAAATGCTTCACAGTGCCCTTTCCTTTACCAGTGACACCTGATCCATGTGCATCATCGACATACGTTATTAAATCAAACTCTTTCGCAATCTCTACGATTTCTGGTAATTTTGCAATATCACCATCCATGGAGAATACACCATCTGTAATGACCATGACTTTATTGTATAAGCCCGATTCTGTAGCTTCCTTTGCCTTCGCACGTAAATCATCCATATCTGAGTGATTATAGGCAATAATTTTCGCACGTGATAAACGGCAACCATCAATAATGGAAGCATGGTTTAATTGGTCAGAAAGAATCGCATCATTTTTATCCATAACTGCTGAAATGGCTGCCATATTACAATTAAAACCTGATTGATAGGAAATAGCAGCTTCTGTTCCTTTAAATTCAGCAAGCTTTTCCTCCAATTTAACGTGCAGATCAAGTGTGCCGTTAATTGTACGAACTGCTCCAGCTCCCACACCGTATTTCTCTATCGTCTCTTTGGCAATACGCTTTAATTCTTCATTTGTCGCTAAGCCCAGATAATTGTTTGAGGATAAGTTAATAAGACTTTTGCCACGCACCTGAATAACAGGTCCGTTCGCTCCCTCTACTGGATCAATTTCATTGTATAAGCCTTGATCTCGTAAGGCATGTAGGTTTTCATCTAAAAATGTATTTAATACTTTAGACAAGCGTATCATCCTTTCCTAGGAAAACTGTTCTAGCTCCTAGTGTAGCATAAGCATGTGATTTGAAAAATTACTTTGTTAATCTTTCGAATAGTGGAGCAGTTCTCTCTCGCCAAAGAGATGCTGATAGACAATGGTCTAATAATCGACGCGCCGTATACTCCGCTTCCGCATAACGCTTCGAATAGCCAATTGCATCCTGCATTGCTTCTTTATATTTTGCTCGAATTTCTTCGAGTTGAACTTCTGCTTCTTGTGTTAATGCGCAATGTTTCCCTATATCAAAAATTTCATCCCCCAGTCTTCCATCCTGTGGGTCAAAAACGTGAGGCTCTGTACTATCAAAGATACAGAAATTTAATTCCGGGATAATGACCATGTCAACAGAGCCTGCATCCAAACCACACCAAACAATTTGTGCATCAAGCCCTCTCGCATTAGCTTCGTCTGCTAATCCCTTCATTAAAGAAGATTTACCTGTACCCGGCTTTCCTTTAATCATCAATCTACGCGTTAAATTTTTGGTTATGCTCTCTACTGTATTTTCGGCGCCCCTTGGTGTTAATGTTCCAAGTAAGCGATGCGTACGCATTCCTGTTTTATTCAAAACGATTGATTGGAAAACATCTGTCTTTAAAATTTCAACTTGCTCATTTAATGCTTGCCAGTTCATACAGCTCTGAGTGACTTCCTCCCAATCATCGTGAATCTTGATAGCTCTATTTAGCATTGAAATACACTTGTCACGCCATAATTCTCGTTCCTTTATTGTATCAGCGAGCTGTTCGCCAACCTTTTCAAGCTGTACTTCTTCTAAACAATCATAAAATGATACTACACGATGCTTTGATCCAAGAAAAATTGGCTCGATGCCCCACTCCGAAGACCATACAAATAGTCGATTGCACCCACGAACATACACTGCCTCAACAATATCCTCCAGCAAAGCATGCTGGAACCACTCCACAGCAAAGCCTTGTTTCACATAAAAATACCCAAGCTCTTTAAGAAGCTCAGATCCTTTAAACGTCGGTGCACCTTGCAAAATATATACTAGTTCTGCCTCATCCATCATTTCTTTATATAAATGTTTGATTCCTTGCCCAGTGAGTGCGTGTCCAAAATAATAGGTCACATTTCCGTTCACTATCGCTCCCCCTTTACCTTATGCCTTGCATTATATGATGGAGCCTTAAAAAAAATGAAAAGCTACTTTTATCTTTTCCAATAAAAGTAGCTTCCTATTTAATAGAATGGCTTCATGACCTCGATATGGCCAATACACTTCATTAATACTTTACGGCAATAAGGTAAGGAATATTGAACAATATAACCTGATGTTAATGCAATGACCACTGTACCAACACCAACAGGGCCACCCAGTAACCAGCCAAGAATCGTCACTAGTATCTCGATACCCATTCGTGCAGTTTTAATCGTTCCTCCAAATCTTTCAACAAGTATCATCATTAACGTATCTCGTGGTCCCGCCCCCATATTTGGTGCAATATACATGCCGCAGCCAAAGCTTAAAACAAATAAACCTACCACGAAATATGTTATCTGTAAGCCATAAATATTTGTTGACGGCAATAGCCAATTAAAGACATCTATAAATGATCCGATAAGTAGCATATTAAGCCATGTCCCTATCTTTGGCCATTGTCGTAAAACAATTGAGGTTGAAACCACAATTAAAAGCCCTGTTAAAATAGACCAAGTACCAATTGATAAACCAAAGTTTTGAAATAAGCCCACATGCAACACGTCCCAAGGGCTCGTTCCTACTATTTTCCCTTTAATGGACATTGTAATTCCAAGTGACATAACCATTAAGCCACCTATAAAAAATGTCCAACGCCACCCCATAATCTTTCGCATTCCATATCCCTCTCTATGTATAATATTGCTTTAACTGTACCATATTTTCTACAAAAATCGAGGAGGTGGATATTGGTTACTTTTCACTAAAAAAGATACTGGATTTCTCTTGGCTACTTATAATAGAGTAGATTACCTGCTTTGCGGAGCGGATTTTTGCTCTACCTGAGCAATTCACATGCTTTTCTGAGCGAATTGTTAGTCTTCCTGAGCGATTTCCCTACTTTGCCGAGCGAATTGTCAGTCTACCTGAGTGATTCTCCTGCTTACTTGAGCGGTTCCCTACTAATCATTAGCATCAACACAACAAATCTTCTGTTAAGTTCCAAATAAAAAAACTACCCTCCTATCATTCATGGGTAGTTGTAATCGGTGCAAGCTTGGCCTTTGTTACATCGAGTAAATCATTTAGTTGGACATGGATCTGCATACCGATTTTCCCTGCACTAACAACAATACTTCCTTGTTCCTGTGCCGATGCATCAATGATTGTTGGATAAAGCTTCTTCATGCCTACTGGTGAGCATCCTCCTCGTACATAGCCTGTATAACCAAGTAACTCTTTGACAGCAAGCATTTCGATTTTTTTCTCTCCAACAACCTTGGCAGCAGCTTTTAAATCTAGCTCTTCTGCCACAGGAATAACAAACACAAACAGTTTTTGTGCACTTGCCTTCGCTACTAATGTTTTAAAAACATGAGAAACTGGGTGACCAATTTTTTCAGCAACCGAAATTCCGTCAACCTGACCGTCACCAGTCTCATATTCAATTACTTGGAATTGTATTTTTTGTTGCTCCAACAATCTTATAGCATTTGTCTTTGCATATTTTGCCTTTGCCATTTTAAGATCTCCCATCTACAGCATTAGGCTATCATAGAGAATACAGAGCCACTTCCTGGTAGATAGCCGTTTTTCGCCATTTGAATATGAGTAGCATATTTGTCAGAAGCATATTTAAATGTACGCGCCTTAAATGCCTCCTCATAACTCTTACCGAAAATTGTATCTGCAAATGGATCCAATTTCAATTCCTTCGAAAAACGTTCTGGTACTTTGACTTCAATTATTTCGTGCACAAAAGCAGGCTCATTGTCATCTAGTGCACTCTCATCTACTTTTTGGTCACTTAACTGCGCCTTCATATGTTGAATTTGAGCCTTTGCACTTGCTGCCACTCGTAAATCTTGTGATGATGGTTGAGCTGGTGCTAGCGCTGCATTCCGTACTTGTGCTAGAATTTGTAACGTCTCCTTGGCATTCTCATCGGCTACTATAGGCACTTCTTCATCTATATACTCTATAGCTGATAGCTGTGAATTTGTTAATTCAAGGGCGTCATTTTTCTCAGATCTATGCGTTTGCTCACGCACATTCTTTTCTGTTTGGCGAAAATCTTGGATAATTGTTTGTTGTTGAGGTGTGACTTCTTTTGACTCCTCTTTTTGTTGCTCATAAAGCTCTTGATCCTTGCGCCCTAATAGTAAATTTTCTAACTCAAGCAATAACGGATTTTTCTTTGGCTGAAAATATAGCGCGTTTTTCCGATACGTATCACCTACTTCTTTTCTCTGTAGAATTCTCTTACGATTATAGTGTGATGTAATTCTTTCTTGTTCTATTAAGCTTGATAGTCTCATATTTTCACCTCGGCTTTCTAATTTAATATGCTAATTAAATAATAGATATGATAGTATCTTCCATTAATTATATCTATACTATCTGAACAGTTTCTGTACACTAATTATCGGAATATTCTTTACTAAATTCAAGAGTAAATTTAATACTAACCTCCTAAAAAAATAATTCATCTCCAACGATATAGATATAAAGACCTTCTATAAAACTTATTTTTTTCATTCATTTATTACTTACATGTTTATTTCAATAAAAAATATTACTGTTAACACTTTTTAAACAGTGTTAATTCACAAAAAAACAGCCCTTTGACACGGACTGTTTCTATCAAATTTTTTTAGGTTTGATTAGTATACTTTTATAAGCTAAGTATCCAAGCCATGCTCCTAGTGTATTTAAAATCAAATCATCAATATCTGCTGATCCAACAGTAAAAATAAATTGTATAGATTCTACAGCTAGGCTAGAGATGAAGCCTACACAAATAACTATCCAAGCTTTACGGAACTTTTTCGACAACAGTGGCAGTAAAAATCCCATCGGTGTAAATATTAATAAATTGCCAAGTAAATTGATAATGATGATATCCAAATCAAAATACCGAGAGTAATTTATATAGCGGAGAATTGTTTCAAAGGGAACAAAATTTGTGGTTAATCGCCAGTCACTATAATCAAACAGCCCTAATTCAACAAGAGAATATTTACCCTTGAATACTATAATAACTACATCCACTAGACGGTTGATCACCAATTTATAAAAAGCCATAAACGAATAAATACTAAAAAAAATCCAACCTACTATCTTTATAGGTAAATAATATGTATCAATCAACGAACGATAAGGTAATGGTAGCTTTGCATCACCTTGCACATTTGATATGTTATTTTTTTGCATGCCTGAACTACCTACTTCCTTATTCCTTCCCATATTTTAATATGCACCCCCACCCTATGCAAGAGGTAACAATAAGTAATACTAGTTAATATTTATATTCAAACATCTCCATTTGCATTCTCTTTCTATCAAATCGAAAAAGCTGCCTCAATGAGACAGCTTTTTAATAGTAAACTTGTTGAACCGAAAGCGAAGCGTCAGGTACAAGACTTCCACTTCAAAATGTAAGTGAAGTAAAATCTACCCTTAAAAGATTGACGTTTACTTTATACTGGATTAACCCCATGCTTGCGTTCTGAGAATAATAAGTACTTTGACATATAAAGCTCTAAGCGGGATTCAAGTGCTTTCCTTAAATCATTTGGCTCAATTACATCGTCAATGATAAGTTCTGATGCTAGACGGTATACATCAATTTCCTCTTGATATTCTTTACGTTTCTCAGCAATAAAGCTTGCTTGCTCCTCTTTAGGGAGTTCTGCAATTTTGTTTGCGTAGACCGCATTGACCGCCGCTTCAGGACCCATTACAGCAATTTGTGCATTGGATAGCGCAATACAGCAATCTGGCTCAAAAGCTGGACCTGCCATAGCATACAACCCTGCGCCATATGCCTTACGGACAATGACAGTTAACTTAGGAACAGTGGCCTCGCTCATTGCAAAAATCATTTTCGCACCATGGCGTATAATCCCGGCTTTTTCAACTTGAGTACCAATCATAAAGCCTGGTACGTCAGCAAGGAAAATAAGAGGGATATTAAACGCATCACAAAGTGAAATGAACTTTGCTGCTTTATCAGCAGAATCGTGGAACAATACGCCTCCCTTTACGCGCGGTTGATTGGCGATAATCCCAACAGATTGACCATTAATGCGTCCAAGCCCTGTGATTAATTCTGGAGCAAATAATTTTTTCACCTCACAAAACGAATCTTCATCAATGATACGATCAATTAGCTTATACATATCAAATGGCACGTTTTGATTTTCGGGTATTAATTCTGCAATGGACTTGTCAAATGAAGCTGGTGGTTTTGGCGCCTCTACCTTACTGCGCTCAGCAAAGTTATTCGGAAAATATCCTAGATATTTACGAGCATACGCAATGGCTTCTTGCTCCGTTTTAGCGAGCACATCACCACAGCCTGAAACCGAACAGTGCATTTTTGCGCCACCCATCGTCTCCAAGTCTACTTTTTCACCAATAACCATTTCAGCCATACGGGGAGATCCTAAATACATGGAAGCATTACCCTCTACCATCACTACGATATCGCAGAATGCAGGGATGTATGCGCCACCTGCTGCGGATGGACCAAACAATAGACATATTTGAGGTACTTTCCCGGAAAGCTTTACCTGATTATAGAAAATGCGTCCAGCTCCTCTTCGACCTGGAAACATTTCTAGCTGATCAGTAATGCGCGCACCTGCTGAATCGACTAAATACAATAACGGACAATTTAGCTTCTCCGCTGTCTCTTGAATACGAATCATTTTTTCTACTGTACGTTTACCCCAAGAGCCTGCTTTAATCGTCGAATCATTTGCTAAAACGCAAACAGTACGGCCATGGATTTTACCGATTCCAGTTACGACACCGTCTGCTGGTAAATCACCAGCTAAGCAATTCGCAAACAAGCCATCCTCTGATTGTAGTCCATCATCTAATAATAATTCGAGACGTTCACGTACAAATAGCTTGCCTTGCTGTGCATTTTTATCATGATATTTTGGCAGACCACCAGCTAAAATTTGTTCCTTCATTGTATTCGCTGTATTTTCTGTCGATACATTGCTCATATTGAATTCCTCCTTTTGCCCAATCGGTTATACCCTATAATAATACTTGCCGTACACAGCTTATTTTCCTAAATATTGCGGTGCTCGCTTTTCCTGGAAGGCAAGTAGACCCTCTAAGCGATCTTCTGTAGGAATCAAAGCACTATATGCAAGTGATTCAATTTTTAAACCTGTAGCTATATCTACTTCAACGCCTTGATTAATAGCGATTTTTGCCTGCACTAATGCAAGTGGAGCATTTTTCGCCATTTCAAGTGCAAGTTGCTGAGCCTTTTCAAGTACTTCATGCCCCTCATAAACATACTCTACAATACCAAAGTCTTTTGCTTCTTCTGCATTTAATCGGCGTGCTGTATAAATTAATTCCTTCGCTTTTCCAATACCAATAAGCCTTGGAAGTCGCTGTGTTCCTCCTGCCCCTGGGATGATACCGAGAGACGTTTCCGTAAGGCCAATCTTTGTATGTGCAGCTGCAATACGTAAATCACAGGCTAACGCAAGTTCAAGACCACCACCAAAAGCAACGCCATTTAATACGGCAATCACTGGCTGAGCGAGTGCTTCTACTTTTGCTACCGTGGCACCGATCAATTGCACTATTTGCTTTACTTGTCGATCAGGCATTCCTCTACGCTCTTTTAAATCTGCTCCCGCGCAGAAAGCCTTTTCCCCTGCACCAGTTAGTAGGACAACTCGCACTGCTGGATCACCATTGATTTTGTCGAGTGTATCACTGAGTTCTTGGAGTAATTGTATAGACATTGCATTAGCAGCTTCTGGCCTTGAAAGTGTAATAAGCCCAATGCTACCATCTAATAACTCAAAACGAACGAGTTGCGTCATCATTGATTTGCACTCCTTTCATTACGGACAATCGCCATTTGTTTAGAGGCAACTGCCTTTCCAAGTTTCTGTTCAATAAAAAGCGCCGCATCTAGCACTTTGTCCAGTTCTACGCCTGTTTTAATTCCCATTCCATCTAATAAGTACAATAAATCTTCTGTCGCTACATTGCCTGATGCACCTTTAGCGTATGGACAACCACCAAGCCCTCCAACTGCACTATCAAACTTAGTAATACCCATTTCTAGTGACTTCAGGATGTTCGCTAGTGCTGTACCACGTGTATCATGGAAATGCATTGCAAAGTGTTCTACAGGATATCTTTTTAGCAATTCTTCTAAGAGACTTTCCACCTGTGTCGGTACGCCAACACCAATTGTGTCACCAAGTGAAATTTCATGGACACCCATTTCTAATAATTTTTCTGTTACTCGCAAAACCTTTTCCGGTTGTATGTAGCCCTCATACGGGCAACCTATCACTGTTGAGATATACCCACGCACGTTTTTATGTGCTGCCTTTGCCCCTATAACAACTTCCTCTAATATAGGAAATGTTTCATTAATCGTTTTATTAATATTGTTTTGATTATGACTTTCACTGGCCGACATGAAAACACTCACTTCATCTACGTCGGCCTGCAATGCACGTTCTAAGCCACGAGTATTCGGTACTAGTGCAGCATACGTAATATCTTTTTGTCGTTTAATGGCTTGAAGAACCTCCACTGCATCTGCCAGCTGTGGAATCCATTTCGGATGTACGAAGGACGTTACCTCTATATAGTTCAATCCTGTTTGACTAAGTAAATTCACTAACTGTACTTTATCGGTGGTTGCAATATGCGCCTTCTCATTTTGCAAACCGTCACGAGGACCTACTTCTTTTAACGTTACATGCTTTGGTAGCTGCATAAAGAAGCCTCCTTACTCGATTTCTAAAATATCATCATCAACGTTTATGAAATCTCCTTCGTTTGCAATAATTTTTGTTACAACTCCGTCCTCTTCTGCTGCAATAGGAATCTCCATTTTCATCGATTCTAAAATTGCTACATCTTGTCCTGCCGTCACTTTCTCGCCTTCCGCTACAACGATTTTCCATACTGTTCCTGCCATGCTCGCTTTAACTGTTGTCATTCTGAATCCCTCCAAAGTGTTTTAATGTACGGATGTCCGCAAGTTATCTCAATTAAAAAATTTCAATTTTTGTAGCGCATTCGCACTAAATGTTAAGTGCGAATGCTTTTTAAAAAAAACTTTACTTCGTCTCTGCTAATTGGGGTAGATAATATTCATCGACAAATTTTGTAGTTGTATAGCCCTTTAAAAATTGTTCATGTGTAACTGTTTTTAACAGCATAGGAATATTTGTTTGAATTCCTTCCACTTTATACGTTTTAAGTGCTTGAATAAGCCTTTCACACGCAATTGCTCGTGTTTCTCCCCATACTACTAGTTTACTAATCATCGGATCGTAAAAAGGCGTTACCGTAGTGCCTGCTTTTACCCCACATTCATGGCGAATTCCTTCACCTGTAGGTAATTCAAGAGCCGTGATTGTGCCTGGAGAAGGGAAGAAGGTCGAAGGATTTTCAGCGTATATACGTACTTCAATCGCATGCCCTTCTTTTTGAATGTTATCGCGAGTAAATGCCAATGGTTGCTTTGCCGCAATCTTCAATTGCTCCTCCACAAGATCCAGTTTCGTTATTTCCTCTGTCACTGGATGCTCTACCTGTAAGCGCGTATTCATCTCTAAGAAATAAAAATTTTGATCAGCATCTACTAAATACTCAATCGTACCTGCATTAACATACCCAATATGTTGAACTGCCTTAACGGAAGCATCTAGCATACGTTTTCTTGTTTCTTCTGAAATGAAAGGAGATGGTGCTTCCTCCACTACTTTTTGATTTCTTCGTTGAATGGAGCACTCACGTTCAAATAGCGGTACGACATTACCTTCATGGTCGGCAATAATTTGTACCTCAACGTGGTGTGGATTAGCAATAAATCGTTCCATATACATCGTGCCATCACCAAAGAATGATTGTGCACGCTTTTGATTGCCCTCAAAGGCTTTTGCCAATTCCTCTTCATTTTCAACTAGTTGCATGCCTATGCCACCACCGCCAGCAGAGGCTTTCAACATAATAGGGTAGCCAAGCTGGGAAGCAATTTCTATAGCATCTGTTACATCTTTCACTGGTGTCTCCACGCCTTCTACAATCGGTACACCTGCTGCTTTCATTGTTTTACGTGCTTCTAATTTACTACCCATTGAAGCAATAACCTCAGCACTCGGCCCAATAAAAACTAAACCTGCATCTGTACAACGCTTAGCAAATTCAGCGTTTTCCGATAATAAACCATAGCCAGGATGAACAGCGTCCGCACCGCTCTCCTTTGCAATTTCAAGAATACGGTCCATATTTAAATAGCTTTGCGCAACAGGCGGTTTCCCTACACAATACGCCTCGTCAGCCTCCTTTACATGCAAGCTTTCAGCATCTGCCTCGGAATATACCGCAACTGTGTGAACATTTAGCCGTTTACATGTTCTTATAATACGTCTGGCTATTTCTCCACGATTTGCAATTAAAACTTTCTTAAACATAACACTGCCCCCTCCCTACTTCACTGTCGCGACAAAATCCTCACGTAATTTATACTTTTGAACTTTTCCTGAAGCAGTCATCGGATAGTTGTCGATAAAGAAAATATGCCGTGGGATTTTATGTCTAGAAATTTTATCCCGACAATAATCACGAATCTCTTCCTCTGTTGCCTGCTCTCCTTCTCGCAAAATAATCCAAGCAGCCGCTTCCTCTCCATAAACTGGATCTGGGACACCTGCAATCTGCACGTCTGCAATTTTTGGGTGTGTGTAAAGGAATTCTTCAATTTCTCGGGGATATAAGTTTTCACCGCCGCGAATAATCATATCTTTTAAACGCCCTGTTACACGAACATAGCCCGCTTCATCCATTGTTGCCAAATCCCCAGTATGCAGCCAGCCATCCTGATCGATTGCCAGGTCCGTTTCTTCTGGATTTCTATAATAACCTTTCATGACGTGATAGCCTCTCGTACATAGCTCTCCTTGCTCATTCGGCGCAGCTTCTTGATCTGTACCAGGTAAGACAATCTTAACTTCTAGATTTGGCAATGCACGACCAACCGTTTCTACCTTTAATGTTAACGGGTCTTCTATTCTCGTTTGTGTAATAACAGGAGAGGATTCTGTTTGCCCATAACAAATAGTGATGTCCGTCATACCCATTTTGTTAATAACGGCCTTCATAACTTCGATAGGACAGTTTGAACCAGCCATCACACCTGTACGCAATGTTGATAAGTCAAAAGATGAAAAATTCGGTAAATTCAGTTCACTGATAAACATCGTTGGTACGCCATGTAACGCGGTGCATTTTTCCTTTTCAACTGTTCGTAGCACCTCTGCAGGTGAAAATTCCTGCACTGGTACCATCGTCCCTCCACTAGTTGTAATCGCTAATGTCCCAATGACACAGCCAAAGCAGTGGAAAAATGGTACAGGAATGCATAAACGATCTTCAGAAGATAAACGCATACATTCTGCAATATTAATCGCATTATTTACTAAGTTATAATGTGTTAACATAACACCCTTTGGGAAACCAGTTGTCCCCGAAGTATATTGAATATTAATCACATCATCATAATGAAGCGCCTGTTGTCTTTCATTTAACTGCTCCTCAGTTATTTGCTCAGCAGCAGATAACACGTCAGACCAATTAAGCACTCCAGGATATTTCGTCTCGCCAATTAAAATAACATTTTTCAATAAAGGTAGTCGCTTTGATTGCAAATTACCAGGTTCACAATGTTGAAGCTCTGGACATAACTCTTGCAGTGTATTTATAAATGAATGGTCTCGATAATTTTCAATTAAAAAAATCGTTTTTGCATCAGATTGCTTTAATAAATATTCCAACTCACTTGAACGATAATTAGTATTTACTGTGACGATTGGGGCACCCATCTTTCCTGTGCCAAATTGCAGTTGTACCCATTCAGGAACATTCGTCGTCCATACTGCAATATGTTCACCTTTCTCTATTCCAAGAGCCATTAATCCCCTCGCTACTATGCGACTTTGATGATTTAACTCCTCATAGGTCATACGTAAATCCCTATCTGCATACACCAATGCTTCACGCTGTGGATACTTTTTAGATTGTTCATCTAGCAATTGACCAATAGTTTGATACACAAGCTCTGCCATGAAAATCCCCCTTATTTATGCTATTTAACTTCTTTCAGCAAGTGATTTGTAACGTAAGTGAAACGGCAGTTACAGAAGTCTCCCACCTCTATAGGTGGTGAGAAGAATGCGGATTTAAGTCACTTTTCATAGGTGTCCAAACATCCGCTGAAATAGAGGAACTCAGTCTAAGAACGCCACGTCCTGTGGCAAGACTGAGTGACCAACATCACGTTGGCCTAATGCCTCCGGCGGATGTCACGGAATCTGAAAGGAGTGCTTAGGGGATGTTAGCCTAAAATCATCGCATCCATGCGATAACGGCTAACTGACCTGCATCGGTAAAAACACCACGTCCTGTGGCATTACCGAAATGACCGACATCGTGTCGGCCCTCACGCAGGCCTAAGCACAAAGCTGATTCCGGACGCAATTATGCCGAGGCATAATTGATTAAGATTAACAGCCAATTAGACGAGAAATAACGAGACGTTGAATTTCAGATGTTCCCTCACCGATTTCCATTAACTTAATGTCACGCAGATGACGCTCTACGTCATATTCTTTCATATAGCCTGAACCGCCATGAATTTGAATTGCCTGGTTACAAGTACGGAAGCCCATTTCAGAAGCAAATAATTTTGCCATCGCTGCTTCCTTTCCAAATGCTTTCTTTTGATCCTTAAGCCATGCCGCCTTATGTACTAACGTACGCGCAAGCTCTATTTCCATTGCCATATCAGCTAATTTAAACTGAATAGCCTGTAGTTTTGATATTGGTGCACCGAATTGCTCACGTTCTTTTGCGAATTTTAATGCCTTTTCATAAGCAGCCTGTGCAATTCCTACAGATAGGGCAGCGATTGAAATACGGCCACCATCTAGCGTATTTAGAAATTGACTAAACCCACGTTTTTCATCCCCTAAAAGATTAGCCCTTGGAACACGAACATTTTGCAAAATAATCTCGCACGTATTTGAGCCACGAACACCCATTTTATCGTAATTGCAATTAATCGTTACGCCAGGTGTATTCGTTGGTACAATAATGGCTGAAATAATTTTCTTGCCGTCTTCGCGTTTACCTGTCACTGCTGTTACAATGATTTGTCGAGCGTGGCCTGCATTGGTAATCCAGCATTTTTCACCGTTAATGATGTAGTCATCACCATCAATAACTGCTGTAGTGCGTGTGCCACCAGCATCTGAACCTGCATTAGGCTCTGTTAAACCGAATGATCCTAATGTCTCACCTTTTGCTAACGGAACAAGCCATTCTTGCTTTTGCTCCTCTGTGCCGAAATTATAAATGGGTGAGGCACCTAAGCTAACTGCTGCTGCATAGCTTAATCCTGTACCACCACATGCACGGCCAATTTCTTCAACTGCTAAAGCGTAAGACACTGTGTCCCCACCTGAACCCCCGTATTCTTCAGGAAATGGGATACCCAATAAGCCTAGTTCCGCCATTTTTTGAAAGCTTTCTATTCTCATTGTCGATGTCTCATCAACCTCACGAGCATACGGTTTAATTTCTTTTTCTGCAAAATCACGCACCATGTCCCGAATCATTGCTTGCTCTTTCGTTAATTCAAAGTTCATCCCTAGTCCCCCTAGTTTCAAATTTGCCATAGCAGATTTTGCTTAGACGACAGTTGCATAAAGAAATACCGACCAGTCGGTTTGTTTTGAACAATTAATAAAACCAGTTTTTGTTACTGGCTACCCCTTTACCATAAATTGCGCTGCTTCCTCCATTGCTTGTTCCGTAACTATTGCGCGTAATACCATGTCCGTAAAGACCTCTGTTATTTCTTCCATCGTCAATGGCCCTGATTGTTTAAACCATTTGTATGTCCAGTTGATCATCCCGACAATGGCCATCGTTACTATAGTACAAGGTAACTCTGTACGGAAATCCTTTGTTTGCTGGCCCTCCACTATGACTATTTGTAAAATATCCCGATATTGATCTCGTTTTTTATGAATAATTTCACTATATTCCTCTGGTAGTGAACGGCTTTCCTCATAAAAAACAGTAATATGTGCTTGATACATATCAAACACTTGCGTCAGCGTTTGTAGCATTGCACATAAGCGTTTTATCGGCGTATCATATTTGTCATATGCTTCCTGTGACTGTTTAATAACATAAGAAATAAACACATCGTGAATTTCATATAACAGTTCATCTTTCGATTTAAAATTATGATAAAATCCACCCTTTGATGCACCAATGTATTCAACAATGCGATCAACAGTTACATTGTGATAGCCATCCTGTTGAAACAGCAAGACAGAAGCGTCTACAATTCTTTGTTTTAACGTTTTCTTTACCATAGGCATCTATCATCCTTCATATAGCTCTTTACTCTATCACTCCTTATAATTAGAAAAACCTATACTAACTTCGCTTCCCCACTTAACTTAGGATGTCAGAAAGTCACCCTAATTCTTGACGAATGATATTTTTTCTAATTATAAAAATACTATGACACCTTTAATATAGCACTCACTAAAATTAGTGTCTAGTAACAAAGTAGATTTTATTTAAAATTACGAGAATTTTTTGTACATAAAGTAGAATTAAGATCGAAATTCTGCAAACACACATTTACTGTATGATTTTCCTCCTGTTTTCATCACTAAAATTCATAAAAAAATTCCCTAGCACAAAGCCATTGCACTAGGGAATGTCAAAGGACACGTTTATGAAACTCTCGGTATTTTTCGTAGCCATGAAATAATAACAGCAATAATTAAGGCGAAACCTAAATAGCCCATCGTTGAATATACTTTTCCAACCAATGTTGTAAAGCCTACTAAGCTTGCCAAAAAGCCTATTAAACCAATGACAACAATGCTTAGTTTAAAATATTTATGTTCAGGGGCTATAAAGCGTACTGTAAATGCATAAAGCATCCCTACAGCTGTATTGTACATCATGCCTAATAAAGCAATGGACATTAAGATACCTACTACAGGATGAATTTGTTTTGCTAGCTCTAATGTTGGCATTGCTACACCACTAACTACGTCTATTTTAACGAACAAAGCAATATTTATAAGTATTATTAATACACCAAGCATTATGCCGCCAAGAAGACCGCCTAAACCAGCAATCTTGCGCTCTTTTACTGTTCCCCCCATAACAATTAACATGGCTGTACCAGCAGCTATGTTATAAGATACATAGAGCAGTGCTCCCAATATCCAATTCGAAGCCGCAGATGTTTGCTCCTTTGCTAACATATTCTGTTCTGCAATTGTTAAGTCCATTGTGAAAATAGAGTAAATTAAAATAATAAAAACAATCCCCATTAAATATGGTGTCACTAAAGCTATTATGTTAATAATATTTTTCACGTTTAATAGTAAAGTTAAAATTGTAATTATTACCATAAAAATACTGCCAATCATCGAGTTCATACTGAACATTTGCTCGAACGTTGAACCCGATCCAGCAAACATAACAACAGCAACACCAAATAAGAAAAACGTAATGACTATATCTAATATAACCCCAACATAACGCCCACCAATGTGATATATAACCTCTTTATGAGATGTCGTTTGAGAATCTGCTCCTAATTGCGCTAGACTCATCCCTAAAAAAGCAAATGCGATTGTTGCGATAATTCCTCCTGCTATACCGTAAAGACCAAAGCTCGTAAAGTATTGCATAATTTCTTGCCCTGATGCGAAACCAGCACCAATGATTAATCCTACAAATGCGCCACCTATTTGCCAACTTTTTTTCATAGAACACCTACTAATCTATTCTTTAATATAGGTAAATTTCCAATCCGATAATTCCTCACCCATTTACTCCACCCAAGGGCTCATCTCGTTACAGCAGGTCGCTATCTACGGGTGGTCGTTGAACAATCCAAGTTCTGCAGCTAACTATCCTCACATAAATATATCGATATAATTTTTAAAATAAGTTTTGCCACATTATTTATATGTTTTCTGAGCTACTGTGAATGAATCAATCGTCTCTCTATTTACTTCATAACCAATTCCAGCCTTTTGTGGTACTTCAATAAAGCCGTCATTCACTATAACTTCTGGATCAATAATATCTTTTTCCCAATAACGATTTGAGCCTGCTGTATCACCAGGTAAAATAAAGTTCGATAATGTCGTTAACGCCACATTATGTGCACGACCAATACCGGACTCCAGCATGCCTCCACACCAAACTGGGATGTTATTTGCTTCACAATAATCATGTATTTTCTTTGCTTCTGTTAAGCCACCAACACGACCGATTTTAATGTTAATAATTTTTGTACTGCCTAACTCAACAGCTTTACGTGCATCCTCTAAAGAGTGAATACTTTCGTCCAAACAAATTGGTGTATCAATCATTTTTTGTAATGTTGCATGATCAATAATGTCATCTGACGCCAATGGTTGCTCAATCATTGTTAAATTAAATGCATCAAGTTGCTTTAGCGTTTCAGCATCTGCGAGACGATAAGCTGAGTTAGCATCCGCCATAAACGCCACATCAGGGAACGTTTCACGTAATGTTCGCATTACTTCTACATCCCAACCTGGCTTGATTTTAATTTTTATTCGTTTATAGCCATCTTTAATATAACCATCTACTAACGCTACTAAATCCTCGATCAATTTTTGGATACCAATACTGATACCTACTTCAATCTTGTCCTTTTTCCCGCCAAGTGCAGCAGCAAGTGATTGATTAGTCTGTTGGGCATAAATATCCCAAATAGCACCTTCAATAGTTGATTTCGCCATATTATTCTTTCGAATGGGCTGAAATAGTTCATTCACCTCATCTGGGTGATGGATCTCTTTGTTTAGAATAAGAGGAATTAAGAAATCCTCTAGCATATGCCAGTTCGTTTGCAGTGTTTCCTCGTTGTACCAAGGAGAATGGAACGCAACAGATTCTCCCCAACCAATTGTTCCTGATTCATCTTTTGCCTCTAGTACTAAAAAATCTTTATTATCGAACGTGCCAAAACTAGTGGAAAACGGTGCCTTTAATTTCATTTTTAGTTGTCGAATTGTAATTTCAGTAATTTTCATATTAATTTGCTCCTTCTAGCTTTAATGTTGATAATTTTACGAGCACATACTCGTTGTAATTTTCTTGCTGCTGTAGTTGAACTGCTGCATAACCTTGCGCAAATAATCGTTGTAAAATATGCCTTGTTTTGAAACGCCAGTCCAATGCTAATGCTGGATCTTGCACTTTTAATGCTTGAAAATCCTTTGGCACAGGTAATACATAAGAGTTGTCATCATATTTTAAATTTTCAGTTATTTGTAAACATGGAAGGCCCTGCTCATTTAGTACACAACTTGCCACTGGTACAGCAACCGCTGACTCTATTGATACATTCTTAACCACGTAATCAGAGGTTAAATACCAGCTCACCTCAAAACGATCTGAGGGTAGTCCCTTATTTAAACCATCCTGCATTTCACCATAACAATTTTCTATATACGTATAACAAATACCATTTAATTTAGAAAGATTTAAATAACCATTACGTGTTTCAAGCGGATCAAAGGTCCATACCATTAAATTATAGCCTCTTTCAACAGCAATGGCTTGCTGGGCATGTTTTAATTTTTCTCCTATTCCTTGGGAGCGGTAATTTTTATCTATCCCTAACATATGGGAGCATAAATAGCTTCTCCCCTCTCTAAAACCCGAAAAACCATAGCTAAACCCTACTAATCTATCACCATCATAAGCACCAACAACAATACCACCATTTTTCACAGCTGTTAACGTTTGATGAATTGGAATAGGTGGCATGCCCCATACGTCATATTCCAATTGTTGAACTTGCTCAAGCTGTTTGATTGTCTTTATTTCCCTTATGTCAAACACAGTTATCACTTCTTTCCATTCTTTTTCTCGTTATAACGGGCAGTAAATTCCTTCAATGGCATGCTTGCTAGAAGTCATAGATAACTGCCCGTAAAATTCATTTTATAATGCTCTTAAAATAGCCCTCGTAATGATGCTTACACCTGTAATAAGCCGCTCTCGATTAAATGTCATTTTTGGATGGTGTAAACCTGGTGTTACACCACAACCTAAACCAAGCATCGTTGCTTTAAGGTTAGGACGCTCATACGTATAAAAATGAAAATCCTCTCCACCAGGAGTGACGACTGGTGAAGCACAAGCTTTTTCACCTACCACATCAATAATAGCCGAGTTCATATGCTTTAATGCCTCATCATTCACTAATGCAGCTACTATATGAGCATCGACATTTAATGAAATCTTTGCTCCATACATCGCCTCTACTGATGCTTTTACGCGCTCAAGACCTTCTGTGATAGCTTGCATAACTTCATTCGTTTGTGCACGTGCATCAATACTAAATGTTGCTTTTCCAGGAATAATATTTGTGGAGGTACCTCCTGCATGAAATTGCGTCATTTTCACTGATGCAGAGACATTCGGGTCCGTCCAAATTTTTTGTAGACCTTCGACAATGGCTGCCCCTACCTCTATAACGTTTATTCCCAGTTCGGGTCGAGCACCATGTGCCTCTTCTCCAATAATTGTCCCAGTAAAAAGCTTCGCTGCACCATGATACAATGCTGGGGCATAGTTACCGTCCTGTAACTCTTTTAACGGACGAACATGGACACCAAATAAGAATTCTAGATTATCAATAAGTCCTTTTTCTACAAATGCACGAGCGCCCTGCGCCTTTTCTTCAGCAGGCTGAAAAAGAATACGTACTGCACCAGGAAGTAAATGCTCCATATCCTTTAACAATAGTGCTGTCCCAATAGCCATCGTCATATGACCATCGTGACCGCAAGAATGGTTAGCTTTAAATTCACCCTCTACCTCCTGCCACAACGCATCTATATCTGTACGGAAGCCTACTTTTGGTGTCCCTTTTCCAATATCTACATAAAGTCCAGTCATATCATCGAATAGCTGAGGCTCCATTTGCGCCTCCTTTAATAGATTCGAAATGTACTGTGTTGTTTTCTCTTCTTGCCAGCTAATTTCTGGATGCTCATGTAGATGTGTAAAAATTTCTGCCAATTTGGGCTGTAGGCTTTGTAAAACTTGATTCATGATATTCAACTCCATCGATTTGCTAAAAAGCTATTTTGGAAATCATCATATTTTACGCGCCGATTCTCATAATAGTTGTGATTATGTGCCGTCATACCCGCAATTAGCGTATTTAAAAATGAAATAAGTGCTGGCATAGCATCAATCGTAGACATTTCTTGTTGTTCATTTACAAAAGTGATGGTTGCATACTGCGTGATAGGCGCAATGCGAGAATCTGTAATACCAATTATCTCGCAATTTTTTTCTTGAATTTCCGCTGCAAATTGAATTGGTTCTTTAAAATAACGATGGAACGATAAAACAATAACAACACTTTCCTCATCAATTTCCTGTATCGATCTAATAACCTCACTCGTTTCAAAATTCAAAAGTGTTACATTTGGTCGTAATAGATTTAATGTAAAATGCAGCCATTGTGCAGCTAAATGCGAAGAACCATTACCAGCAATATAGATTTTCTTCTTCGTATGTAGCAGTATCGAAGCACGATTAAAATCTTCCTCGTTAATGTTTTTTGCTACGTTTAAAATGCTTGATGCATCCTTTTCCATTGTTTTCTCATAAAAGCGTGGATTTTCAAAAAGTGCCTGCTTCGATTGCAAATAATTTTGCAGGCTACTAGTATTCCCTTCATTGAATAGATGCACTGTAATCTCTCGCTGCAATTGCGCATAACCCGATAATCCTATTGCGTAGCAAAAGCGTATGACTGTCGTTTCACTAACGCCGGCTTTTTCCCCCACATATGAAGCGGAATGAACACCAACCGTTTGCAAATTTTTGAGTATGAAGATTGCCACCTTTTGTTGACTTTTTGAAAGCTCCTGATATTTATCTTGAATGACTTGTTGAATTGTTTGATTTTCCATCAAAGAAGTGCATCCTTTTTATTTTATTTTTTGAAGTTTAAACTTCATTTTCATGTAACTTAGCCTACCACAATATTTTTCGCAATTCAATATTTTTTCTGAAATTTCTGTTTATAAATTAAACTTGTAGAAAACGCTTATATGCACCTCTTATATATACCATTTCACAAAAAGTTAATAACCGCTAATTAATATGCTTTACTTTTACAAACTAGAGTAGCGCGTTGATTTATAAAGTGGTTTATCTTCATCCCCATTGATTATTGTAGTGGAACACAAGCTAAGTACTCCTCATCCTACGGAAACGCTTGTGTGACCAACATCGTGTTGGCCTCAATCAGGCTTTTACGGGCAGTTATTCTCCCACCTAAATTTTTTACTTTCGCTCAATTTTAAGGCTTCTTATACCTACGTTTCACTTTGCCCATTAATGTGAAGTAAATTTCCTGCCTCCATTTTTCCCTTGCTACAAAAAAAACGCAGGAGCGTTAATAATAATTAACATTCCTGCGTTTACATCTATTCATCAAACTTCATCCCTTTTAATAAATCCGCAAATGCATTATTAAGAGGTTCAGCTTCTTTTTCTTGCTGCTTCAAGTATTTCTGTACACTACGCTTATCTACTTTACCACCGCCTTCTTTTTTACGACGGGCTTCAAATGCAGATAACTTTTCACGATAACCACATTTACATACGAAGATTTGGCCTTCACCTTCACCACGTAATTCTAGCTTTTTCTTACATTCCGGGCAGCGTGCATTTGTCACACGTGATACATTTTTACGATGGCCACATTCACGATCTTGGCAGACAAGCATTTTGCCTTTTTTACCGTTGACTTCAAGCATTGGCTTGCCACAATCAGGACAGGACTTTGTTGAGATATTGTCATGCTTATATTTTTTATCACTTGCTTTAATTTCAGCAACTATTTCTTTCGTGTGCTTTTTCATTTCATTGATGAACACATCTTTTTTCAGCTTACCTTTTGAAATTAGCTCAAGCTTTTGCTCCCACTCGGCTGTTGTCGCAGGGGAACGTAATTCTTCAGGCACTAGGTCAAGCAATTGACGACCTTTAGATGTAATGTAAATTTCTTTGCCACCACGTTTTTCGATTAAGAATGAATTAAATAACTTTTCAATAATATCTGCTCGTGTCGCAACTGTCCCAAGTCCACCTGTTGATTTCAAAGTATCTACTAGCTTCTTGTCGTTCGTTTCCATATACTTCGTAGGATTTTCCATAGCTGATAGCAAAGTCGCCTCTGTAAAACGTGCTGGTGGCTTTGTTTGTCCAGATGTTTGGGTAATTAGCTTTGTTTTTAACACTTGCCCTTGTTCTAAACGAGGAAGTAGTTGCTCTTGTACATCATCCGTTGATTCCTCATCATCAAAACGATTTTGATATACTTCTTTCCAGCCAGCATTGGTTACAGTTTTCCCTTTTGCAATAAATTTCTCATTACCTATTTGAGCCTGTACTGTTAATTGCTCAAATTCATGTGCTGGGAATAATACAGCTAAAAATCGTTTTACTACTAAATCATAAATTTTACGTTCTTTATCATTGAATGCAGATAAGTTCACATAGCCTTCAGTTGGAATGATGGCATGGTGATCGGATACTTTACTGTCATCTACAAATGATTTATTTGCTTTAATCGGCTTTGTTAAGATTTTATTTGTTAATGTGCGATATTCACCAATGCCACAAGCTTTTAGACGCTCAGGTAATGTGCCAACAATATCAGAAGATAAATAACGTGAATCTGTACGAGGGTATGTCAGCACTTTATGAGATTCATATAGCTTTTGCATAATATTTAATGTTTCTTTTGCAGAATAGCCAAATAATTTATTGGCATCACGTTGTAATTCTGTTAAATCATAAAGACCTGGGGCAAATGATTTTTTAGGCTTGCGATCAATTGAAACAATTTTTGCATCTTGGTTGCCCAATGCTTTGACAATAACGTCAGTTTTGTCTTTATTAAAGCTACGTGAATTACCGTTTACGTCTTGCCATGTTAGCTTTAACGAATCTGTTTGTGCTTCAATACCGTAGTACGTCTGTGGTTTAAAATTTTTAATTTCATCTTCTCGTGCAGCAATAATCGCAACAGTCGGAGTTTGCACACGACCACAGTTTAGCTGTGCATTAAATCTTGTTGTTAGAGCCCGCGTCGCATTTAAGCCAATATACCAATCTGCTTCGGAACGAGCGACAGCTGCAGCATATAAATTATCGTAGTTTTTACCCGGTTTTAAATTAGCAAATCCTTCTTTGATCGCTTTATCTGTGACAGATGAAATCCATAAACGCTTAATTGGTTTCTTAACATTGGCTTTTTCAATAATCCAACGTGCAACCAACTCACCTTCACGTCCTGCATCAGTAGCCACAATGATTTCATTTACATCTGAACGTGTTAATTGTGATTTAACTGCATTAAATTGCTTCCCTGTTTGCTTCATAACAACTAATTTCATTCGTTCCGGCAACATTGGAAGGTCTTCTAAATTCCACGTTTTATATTTATTATCGTAGGCTTCTGGATCTGCTAATGTCACTAAATGCCCTAATGCCCAAGTAACTATATATTTGTCACCTTCTAAAAATCCATTTCCTTTTTTATTACATTTCAATACATTTGCTATATCACGTGCAACTGAAGGTTTTTCAGCAATAACTACACTTTTAACCATATATTCGTACTCCTTTACTAACTATGTAATGTCTAATATACCATAAGTTAAAGGCAGAAATTGCTTAGAGCCATCTACTTCTACATAATAGTCATTACCAATCAATGTATAAAGCAAATTCACGCTTATTGTGAATTTGCTCTTTTTCCGTGCTTCAAAAAAATATTTACGATCAATTGCATACTCTAACTCTCAAAACATATGTTGAGTTAACAGAATGTTCACAAAATCGAAAGGGGATGAATGAATGGATGCTCGAACTTTCAGACCTCGGAACGTGATTTTTATGACAATTGTTGTTTTTGTATCGATGTTAATTGGATACGGTATATATATAAATTTTATTGATGTTCCCTTTCCATGATGGAAGTATGGTTTTTAGTTCTTTAACTGACTTAGCAGATATTTTCGATTGTCCAGTATGCGCTGATCATTTGGCTTAAATCTACGTGCCTCCTCATTATGTTGTTGAGCATTTTCATAGAGACGCAAACGGTTATATAACAAACTCAATTGAAAATGTGGAAGCCATGTGGAATAAGATCTCTTATGAATACCGAATGTTTCTGTAGGATGCTGTAATGCTTGTGAATACCAATAAATAGCCTCTTTATTTTTCAGTTGCTCCATAAAAAATTGACCAATCCGACAGCACGTTTCTGGTCTTGGTCGATCATACAATAATGATTGTAAAATAGCTTGAGTAGCTTGTTTTGAATCTTGTAGCTGTTGATAGCAATCCGCTAAATTTAAACAAGCCTGTATATTATCATCAACAGATCCTTTAGCAGTATCTATGAAAAGATGATATTGATTAATAGCTTCTAAACATCGCTGATGCTCTTTCAGCTCATTTGCATAATGGAATGTATCTCTTGCCGAAAATAGATGCCCTTCTTTCTTTAAACGCTCATAAATAAGAATATTGCGATGGGCATCTTTTTTTAATGGCAAATGCGTAACCGCTATATCACTATGATAGAGCTGGCCAGATACATCTAAATACTCATGGACAGCCCCCAACCACTGGAAATTACATGCACGTTTTACGAGACGAAATCTTTTTTCACTTGATTCTACACAGCCATCAGCATCCAGCGCCACATAATAATCCATTGAAACAGCATCGACGTTTGGGTGATAAAGAGATTGCTTAAGCTGTAGGAACTTTTGCTGATGTTCTGTTGTGATTACATCATCTGCGTCGAGCCATAAAATAAAATCTTTCGTTGCCTGCTGAAAAGAAAAGTTACGAGCTTTTGCAAAATCATCACACCAAGTAAAGTCGAAAATCCTAGAAGTATAGTTTTGGACGATATCTTTTGTACGATCAGTTGAGCCTGTATCAATAATATTGATTTCATCCACTAAATGTTGAACAGAATCTAGGCATCTTTCAATAATACATTCTTCATTTTTGACAATCATACATAAACTAATCGTAAACATCTGTCCCCTCCTTTTTTGTAGTAATATATGCAAGCGTAAAAAATTATCGAGGCTTTTTACCATTTTATCGCCCTATTTTTTGAATTTATCGCCTAACTTTTCCGTTTTATCGACAAACAGCTCAAAAAGCAAAAACAAAAAAACGAACGCTGTATACGTCCGTTTTTTGTTTTATAAGTATTGTTCACGCCATTGTAGTTGTTCTTTTTCTGTGAGCTGTTGTTCTAGGTGCGAATCCCATTGATTTAACAGCGCATTCCATACACGAACAAACAAAATATCTTGCTCTTTATCATGCAAGACAAATTCAAGGCATGGAATATCATTAATTTGTTTAGCATCTGTTTGAACAATTTTTGCAATTATTTTTTGCGAGGCTCCAGCTTCTTCGTGATCCTCTTGCTGTAATGCTTTTATTAACATTGCTTCTTCGAAATGCTCCTGCTTCTCTGCCTTTTCATCCACAAAGCGATATAGCTCTGGTAGATCATCATATTCTTCCATATTGTCCTCGTCGACAGCAAGAAATGCAAGATGGCATGGGCTATAGTAAAGGTTGGCCATTTCTACATCTAGCTCCTCTTCGAAGATGCCATGTTCCAGTTGCTGCTGCCCTTTAGATGTTAATCTATAGAAGCCGTCCTTTTGCTCAATAAGACTTACTCGAGACATTAACGATACTAGGTCCACAATAAATAACGGATCAACTAGCAATAACTCACTTAAATCCTGGGCACTTGCAATATCCGCTTCCTGTATGCTGATTAACAGCATTGTCATCAAGACATCCATAGTGGAACGGCGGACTGGCTCATAGGTTACTTCTACCGTTCGGATTGGTATACACCATTCATCGGTTTTAACGATTTTAACATTTCGATTTTGTTGCAGTTCTCTCATTAATCGCTGCTGTAGTTTTGACAATCTTACATCACCTGTCCTTCGTGATTACGTAAGCCGTTATAGGATTTCACTGTTTCTAACAGATTGCTGTACATCTCTTGAGTATCTTGATGCTTCGCACGTTTTGCAAACATTTCTGCACTTCCGACAAGTAGTAATAACTCTCGGGCACGAGATAAAGCAACATTTAAACGGCGGTAATCCTTTGCAAAACCAACGTCTCCCCCTTTAGGTGTATTACGTACCATACTGACTAATATGACGTCCATCTCCATACCTTGGAATTTATCGACTGTCCCTGTTCTAAATTGAAGATGCGGTAGCTGTAATTCCTGTTGAATAAGGCGATTAATTTTCTTTACTTGCTCCCCGTAGAAGCTAATAACTCCTACGCTTTTTCGTGCATCCTGAGGCATGCGGCCCGCTTCTTTAGCCTCTATAACAGCATCATTCAAATCTATTAAAATACGACGAATTGTTTGTAATTCACCCTCATTATAACGACTTGTTCCCCCCTTAACCTGCTCCTCAAGATAAGGTTTTTCAGTAGGAATATCAATCCATAGCAAATGATCATCTCGGCTCATAAATTGTCCTTCTAAGCAATGATCCCGAGCTGCGTCTGAATCTGGCAAGCCACACTTCAGACCATTTTCTTCTTTCGCGTAAAATGGTGTAATACTATGCATAATTTTTTCATGCATTCGGTACTGCAATGCCAGCATTTGCTTATGTGTTTGTGGCAAATTATTAAATAAGCGTTCAAATAATGATTCGCGCAGTAGATTTTTTAATTCCTGTGCGCCGTCAAAGTTTGGATGTTCATCTAGCATCGCCTTTAACGTTTCCTCTAATGTATCATCTCCGAGTAGAGGTGGGAGCTGATGATGATCGCCCACTAAAATAATTTTCTTACCCTTTAGCATTGGTAATAATAGCTCTGGTGGAGTTGCTTTTGATACTTCATCGATAATAACTACATCAAATGTCGGATAGTTTTCCATAAATTCTTTACTTGCTGAAGCAACACATGTTGTACCGATAACATTCGCGTGTCGCACATATAATTTACGAATTTCATCCAAATCATATTCAGTAGCGTTTTGTAGCTTGTCTCGCCATTGCTCTTGCAATTTTTTTCTAAGCGGTAGCTGTTGTTCCTTACGCTGTAATTCCTCTATGACCGTTTGTGAAGATGCAATAGCTTCCTCTACTTCCTCATAAGTGCGCTCTGGTGTTGATTGTAGGAGCTTTGTGCAAGTTGTGTGCTGCTTCTCTTTCGTCAATCCAGCTACATTAATTTCTTTTATACTATCTTCTAATTGTGCAAGCTGCTGTTCAATCTCTTGTAAACTATTCTGTGCTGTTTGAAGGATTGCTCTCTTTGGTAGAAGTTGTGTATTTGCCTGCTCAACAGCCTCAAGCTGCCTTTGCATTGTTTGAAGAGAAGATTTTGATTGCGATACAAGTATTTTCAAATGCTCAACAGATTCCTCTGGCTCAGCGTCAATTTGGAACGTCTCAGCTAGCTGCTGAAGTCGTTCTGTATGCTGTAAATACGGTTGCAATTGTCGCTGTAAACTTTGAACATCGAAGCTTGTAATCGCGCACTCTTGATGTAATATGCCTTCAATGCTTTTACGCAAAGACTCAAATTCTTGATCTTTATGCTCTTGTTGTTGTTTCAGTGCTATACCTTTTTGCCAAACAAAATCACGGCGCATATACAGACCGAGCAAGTAACTCTCAACTTGCTCATTAGGTGGTGATTGCCCTTCTTGAAAGGTATTATTTAGTTGCGCAAAGACACCTGTTAGATTTTGCAATGAAAACGATTGGATTGGCTGTAATCTGCTTTTGGCAAGGGCACGTTCCTTCTCTTCATCTGATACTAATGCCTCCAGCTTTAGTATAGCCTTTTGTAGACGTGCATTGATTGTTGCCCATGCATCTAAATCTTTGGCATCCTCTAAATGCTGTAACCGACTGATTTGTTGTGTCAGTACATAGGAAGAGCGAACTTGATAATGCTGTAAAAAACGTTGGATGCGTTCATAGGACGTTAAAGTACCAATATACTTTTCTGCTTCCTTCATTAAACGAAGTCTATTAACTTCTTCTTCATATTTCAATTGGATATCTTTGAACTGAAGCGACAGCTGTTGCTTTTGCTCTTGTAACTCCTTATATTGACTAGCTGCTTCCAATTGCTCAATCTTTTGAGTAGTCTCCTGTATAGTAAGCTGTAACTGCTCAGCTGAAGGATTTTCGACAAGGACTTGTTCCAGCGATTTTACTGTAGGCTCGATTTGTGCCAGCTGTTTTTGGTAATGCTCTTTTTGTGCCTCACACTCTTGCTGCTCAGCCTTTGCCGCTTTTAATTCTTTTTTAAGTGCTTGAATCTCTTGCTGTAAAATGGGCTCATCTATTGCGGCCTGCTCTTTGGCAGCTATCTCTGTCGTCAGCTCCTCAAGCCACGCCTCAAGCTTGTCTAACTCTTCTTTAGCCTTAATAATGCTTGATTTTAGTTCTTGCTCACGCTCAGTAAAGGCTGTGATCTCCTCTTCAATCGCTAATAGTGTTTGTTCGCGCCATTGAAGTGCAACATTTTCCTCTATAAATTTTTTACCTTCTTCTTCAATGCTTTCTGTTCTACCATAGCGTAAAATTCGAATTTCTTGATTCGAGAGAAGTCGTCCTAATGCATTATCAACAGCTAAATTTGATTGAGAAGCCACGAGTGTTTTTAAGCCAGCTTTGACATTTTGCTGACAAATTTCAGAAATAACGGTTGTCTTTCCGGTGCCAGGAGGTCCCTGAATCACATACAAATCTTCAACAGACAACGCTCCTAAAACAGCTCGTCGCTGATATTCGTTTAAAGTATTATGAAAAACAATATCCTCTCGTACTTTTGCTGTTCGGACAGTTGGACGTTTTTCAAATAATATTGTCTCTAAATTGGGATTAACCGCCTCGCCCTTTTCTAGCTTTGTAAAACCATTGCGTAATCGTCTAATTTGACTCAATGTGGCAAAGTTGCTAAAACCCGCTTGCTTTGAGCGTAGATTAAGCTGATCTTTACGAGCTAAATCCTGTACAAAAGGCTTTAAATCTATCTCTACTGTCTGCTTTCCTGCATGAGCCTTTAATACTTGTCCAATTTCACCACGAACCCCTTGAATGTTAACGCTTAACCCTTCAAGCTGCTTCCATTCCTTTGACTTTATATAGGGACATACAATTGTCAGTCGAGTAAAATCTTCATTAAAATAGCTTTGTTTAAATTCTGTATGAATATCATCAATTGTGGCATTGCGCTCTTGAATCTTTAAATAACCTTCCCAGCTCGCAATACGCTTTTTCACATATTCAGTACGTTCCTCGGCAATTGGTAGCTCTCTTATTTTTTTATGAAGATCAAGCGGAATCCCTACACCATTATTTGGCCTTGTCACAAATTGTAATGCTGCTGATAAGCGTCGATTAGTATGAATAGGCCCTCGCATATGTACAAAACGTATATTTGTAGCTAGTAACCCTTCTGCCTTTAAGACACAATCCATGATGGCTGTTTTTTCTGCTATGGCATCTGTTAATTTTTCATTTTGCTCTGCATTAAAATAAATCGATAAAAACGTTTCACCAAGTGTTTTTGCCTTGCGTTTTTCGATGTAGACGGTGAACGTTTTTTGCAACGCAAAAAAGGCATGCTCATTTGCTGAGCATTCCTCTACCGCTTCCTTCGCCTTATTTGTCAGAATGAGATTACAGCGTTGTTTTTCTAGTAAAGCTATGTTCTGCACGAGCAGCCCTCCCTTCCGTTTCGCTAAAATTCTATTTTATCACATTGTAAAAGGATACTTGAAAAGAAAAATCCCCTGCACAGTGATTTCCTTCCACTGTACAAGGGATGAGTATTTTATATTAATGCTGATCAAGCGTTTCTTTTGGCAAAGTTTTGCTCATTTCACAGTACTGAACAAAAACGCGAGCCAATTCACGCAAACGGTTATGAACATCTTCGTCTACAATATTATTATCTGCATCAAAATGAGATGTGTGTGTGTATACATAGTTCGGAGTTACAAGTGCACGGAAGTAGTCTAAAATTGGTTTCAATTGATTTTCTACTACTAAATGGTGTTGATACGTACCACCATTTGCCACGATAGATACTGGTTTATAGCGCATTGTTTTTGGATGTAAGAAATCAAATGCATTTTTCAATACGCCTGGAATTGATGCTTGGAAGATCGGTGTAGCGATAATATACGCATCGGCTTCCTCAAATTTTTGAATCATATTCTTCATATCATCGTTTAACGGTGAACCGTCTACAATTTGATGCTTATATTGACTAAAATGCATAATTTCTAAATCGAAACTAGCATCTAATTCTTTAATATATTGCTCCACTTGCTCTAAAATAGCACCAGTTTTACGACCAAACATTGTGCCATCAACGAGTAAAATTTTCATTTTCACTTTGCCTCCACATTCATCTTCTACAATAATATTGTAACAAATGAAAAGTGGCACGGAAAGAAGTGTAGTGGTTAAAACCGTAAATTCAGTCTTTAGGCGGAACATAGTCTACACAAGAAATATTGCTTTAGAGACTTTGGTATTTCGATTACTTGTTAATCAATTATGCATGGGCATAATTGCGTCCAGAATCGGCTTTGTGCTCATGCCTGCAAATGTTTTTTGCACGAAAGCGTAGCGACAGCAACACGGTTTTATCTGTGCGAAAGCGTAGCGACAGCAACACGGTTTTATCTGTGCGAAAGCGTAGCGACAGCAACACGGTTTTATCTGTGCGAAAGCGTAGCGACAGCAACAACAACACGAGGGCCGACACGATGTCGGTCATTTTGGTATAGCCTCAGGACGTGCGTTTTTACCGATGCAGGTCAGTTAGTCGTTATCGCATGGATGCGATGATTTCAGGCTAACATCCTATGTGAACTTTTATACATATTTATGAATAATTTTCGTGATAAACCTTTTATTTATCCTCACGACGATGAAAGTTTACTTCTTTATCTACAACGGTTTCCTCTATTTTATACTTATCATGATTAATAACGACTTCACGATTTACTTTGTCTCCATCGTCGCTTGAACCCGATAATTTGTGCTTCTCCCAGTTAAATAAATTTTCTCGCGAAACATCTTCATCCTTAGTTTCAGGAAAATCTAACTTAGCCAATTCTTGTGATTGATAAATTGTTACAGGCTGTTTTTTACCATGCAATGCAATAACGATCATTGCCTTCGCAACCTGTGAAGCTTCAATAGCCCTCGAACGTTTGAGTGGCCCTACTAATATCGGCTTTGCTAACTTTAAAACTTTCTCTCCCGCCTTCTCACCCAAGCGAAATTCCTCCCGCTCTCCTACTAATAATGATGGGCGAATAATAGAAAGCCTTTGTAAGCCTAGCTCCATAAGATCATGTTCCAGCTTTCCCTTTACATGATTATAGTAAAGTGGAGAATTCTCATTTGCCCCCATCGCTGTGATGACAAGCATATGCGGGATTCCGCGTTTTTTTGCTAACGAGGCGATTGCAAGTGGATATTCAAAATCCACTTTCTCAAAAACCTCACGAGATCCCGCTTTTTTTATTGTTGTCCCCAAACAACAGTAAAGTTCATGTGCAAATTCAATATCTTTTTCTTCTAAGGTATCAAAATTACGAATTTTCACTTCTAGTTTCGGATGTGTAAATGCTGGCTTTCTTCGTGCAATAACCGTAACTGAAACATATTCATCATTTTCACATAACTGTTTTACAAGAGAGGTACCAGTTAAACCAGTAGCCCCTACAACAATCGCTGCACGCATTCCCATTTATCGTACCCCTTTCACGTAAATTCCTTTATTAAATTCCAGACAGTCATGATATTTGGAGATTGGCATGATGAACCGCTTCTCTTGCTTCAATAGCTCATCTAGACAATTGCGATTAAACTCTTTTAGCTGTCTTACTCATTTTTATACATATTTTCTACAGCTAAGCGTTCTACTTTATTTATCGGTAAAAGAAGAAGCTTTTTATTAATAAAATAATGGGAAATGAGAGCTATTAAATGAAGAATTCTACATTTCATATTATGTCATTATTTATCTAATCCTAATTTTTACACATACTTGCCCATTACTCACCATAATTTAAATAGACAGATGAAAGGATGGGATACACTTGCATAACGAAACTCAAGCAATGGAACTGAAAAAGACGATTGTTTTCATTATTGAAAGCTGTATTGATAAAGGGCCGTATCCTTTTGAACGGGTTGCAACGCTGGCTAAGCTACTTGCAAATGAAAAAGTTTTCATATTTGTAAAGACCCCTTCAAATGATGGCATTCAAATTTTAATGAATGAAAATATCTCACCTATCTTATTCGAACATTTCGACGAGTTACCGAAGCAAATGAAGGGAATTCAACCTGATTTAATCGTAAGGGACGGCCGTAACTCCGAAAGCTGGCAGGTTCAAAATTTACGTCCATTTTGCAAAACAATCATCCATTTTGATGATTTTGGTGATGGTGGCCAAGCCTGCGACTGTGTATTACTAGCACTCTATCAAGAAGTTAAAGATTATTTGCCATCACATTATATTGGTGGAAGTTTTGCCTTTGCACTTCCAGAAACTTATCAGAACTTCGGTGAAATACCCGAAAGTAAAACACCTGAAAACCCACCTCATATTGTTGTTGCTTTCGAGGATGGGGACGAGCATAACTTAACCTACCGTACTCTTCGGCACTTAACGCAGCTACAAATTCCACTACAAATTACAGTGATGATTGACGATAACTATCTACATGCAACAGAGGATTTGCAAATGATGGTGCTAAGTCGTCGTAATACTGCCATTCTACGTGACAAAAACGCACTCCTAAAACTATTGCCAAAAGCGGATGTTATCATTTGTAATGCTAATTATACGCCATACAAAATTGCCTCTTATGGCGTACCTTGTATTACTCTTGCGCAGACAGAGACAGAGCTTCTTCACGCTTTCCCTCGCGAGCAGAACGGTTTTATTCATCTTGGTCTTGGTCGCAAAATGAAGCAATCACAAATTCAAAATGCTGTAATGGAGTTCCTATTACATGAGGCTCGTAGCGAACGAGCGGTCAAAAAACAACGACAGCTAAATCTCGCAAGCAACAATGAAGCTCTACAGTCATTGTTATTAGATTTCGCTTATGATCGACATAATATCGCTTCTACTTAGTGATTCTTTGAAGGAGGATATGATACAATATATTAGAATTTTTCACTTTCGTTGATCTCCTATTACTAGGTGTAACATCAGTGAATTCAAACATTATAAGTACCCGATTGATTTTAACTAATAAGCGGTGGGGGATAAAATAAACCTCCATCGCTTTTACACGCATTCGTTATACAAATATACTCATAAAGGAGCATCACCACCATGCCATCAAAAAGTGATATTGAATATCAGATTAAAGAGCTAAAAATGGATTACATGAATTTACAAGGCGACATCGAAAAGCTTGAATCTACAGGTCATAATGATCAAGTGGCAAAAGCAGAGCAACGCCTTGCCAACATGGAAACAAAGCTAGCAGAGTTAAATAAACAATTAGCAGAGCTTTAAAAATCAATTTCGCCTTGGCGTAATTGCGTCTTTATTTTGAATTGTGCCTAGGCCTGCAGATGTTTTTTGTGCGAAAGCGCAGTGCTAACGTAGCGACAGCAACATGATGCAGGTCAGTTAGCCGTTGTCTTTGTTGGGAGACAGCCAATTCACATAAAATGTATTGATTTGATTTAATTTGGAGGAACATATATGGCAATATTAACAGTTGAAAATTTAGGTCATTCTTTCGGTGACCGTACTCTATTTAAAGATGTCTCCTTTCGCTTAGTTGAAGGTGATCATATTGGTCTTGTAGGTGCAAATGGTGTCGGTAAATCAACATTAATGGGCATTATTACGGGCCAAGCAATCCACGATACTGGAAAAGTTGAATGGCTTCCAGGAACGCATTATGGTTATTTAGATCAGCATACTGTACTGACAGCTGGTCGTACTATGCGTGATGCATTACGTGATGCCTTTCTTCCTTTATATAAAAAAGAAGAAGAACTCAATGATATTACAGGAAAAATGGCTGAAGCTACACCTGAAGAATTAGAGGTCTTATTAGAGCAAATGGCTGAGGTTCAAGATGCTCTTGATGCAGGTGATTTCTATTCCCTTGATATGAAAATTGAAGAGGTTGCGCGTGGACTTGGTCTTGATGCAATCGGTTTAGAGCGTGATGTTGCTGCTCTTTCCGGTGGACAGCGTACAAAGGTTTTATTGGCAAAGCTATTATTAGAAAAACCAAAAGTATTATTACTCGATGAGCCAACAAACTATCTTGATGAAGAGCATGTTACTTGGTTGAAAAACTATTTAAAAAATTATCCTCATGCATTCTTATTAATTTCGCATGATACAGAGTTTATGAATGAAACTGTGGATGTTATTTTCCAACTAGAGTTTTCAAAATTAACTCGCTATACAGCGACATATGAAAAGTTTTTAGAGCTTGCTGAAATTAATAAACGCCAGCATATCGATGCCTATGAAAAACAACAGGAATTCATTAAAAAGCAAGAGGATTTTATTGCGAAAAATAAAGCTCGCTACTCAACTACAGGTCGCGCAAAATCCCGTGCTAAGCAGCTTGACCGTCTAGAGCGTATTGATCGTCCTGAAACAGCTGTAAAGCCTGAATTTGGCTTTAAAGAGGCACGTTCTTCAAGTCGTTATGTAGTGGAGGCTGAAAACTTAGTCATAGGGTATGACAAGGAAAAGCCATTACTTCCTCCGCTTACCTTTGCTATTGAGCGTGGAGAGAAAATTGCTCTAGTCGGTATGAATGGTGTCGGTAAATCAACATTATTAAAAACGATGCTAGGTAAAATAAATCCGCTAGATGGAAAAGTTATTCGTGGTGACTATCTTTCCCCTTCTTACTTTGAGCAAGAGGTGAAGGCAGACAAAATAACGCCAATCGATGACGTGTGGAATGCTTTCCCTTCTATGGAGCAAGCACAAGTGCGTGCAGCTTTAGCACGCGCAGGACTAAAAACTGAGCATATTACGCGCCCACTTAACTCTTTATCTGGTGGTGAGCAAGCAAAGGTACGCTTATGTAAGCTAATGATGGAAGAGGCAAACTGGCTTGTATTTGACGAACCGACAAACCACTTAGATGTCGATGCAAAAGATGAGCTAAAGCGTGCCATGAAAGAATTTAAAGGCACAATCGTACTAGTAAGCCATGAACCTGATTTCTATGAAGGTTTAGCAACAAAGGTTTGGAATGTCCAAGACTGGTTTACTTCAGGACAACAAAGCTAGAAGTATTATTTATGTAGGCAGTTGCCGGTGTGATTCATGGATCACTCGGGACTGCCCTTCTTTTAGTAACTAATAATGGAACATGCATAGCATGCGACGTGGTTTCTGAGAGGCTCTTGGACTTACCTGAGCATTTTTTCGACTTTCCCGAGTAGTTTTCGAACTTACCTGAGCGTTTTTCTGTCCTACCCGAGCTGTTCCCGGACTTTCCTGAGCGTTTTTCTGTCCTACCCGAGCTGTTCCCGGGCTTTCCTGAGCGTTTTTCTGTCCTACCTGAGCTGTTCCCGAACTACCTGAGCATTTTTCTATCCTACCCGAACTTTAGGATTTTCTTCCTTCTAAGCCTTCAAAAAAACTTTATTCTTCTATGCATAAAAGCCTGCATTCAATCATATTAATAATCAGTGGATTAACACTTTATCTCGTTTCCTTAAGTCAGACTATTTCTTTCTATATCAGGACAATTCTCCTTATACTATGAGCATCTATTATTAATATTAAGTAAACTTACATCATTGTAAGCTGAATTAACGAAACTTTTCACTCTTTTCTGCGTATATTTTAATATAGTTGCAAAAATTTAATTTCTATATAAAGTTTTTTCAATTAGTTATTGATTTATATATAGCTTACTAGTAAGATATATGTATAACCTATTTAACTTACTGATAAGATATTTATAAAATATAATCCAAAAAAGAAAGCGGGGAATGAAGAATGACAGTTACTATTTATTCACAAGCGAGCTGTTCTTCATCCAGAAAAGCACTAAAATGGTTAAAAGATCACAACATCGAATATAAAGAGAAACGTATTACTTCTCATCCACTTACACTTGCAGAGTTTAAAGAAATTTTAAGCATGACAGAAGATGGAACGGATGAAATTATCGCAACCAATTCAAACGATTTTAAAAATCTAAATATTGATATTGAACAACTTTCTATTCAAGAGTTGTTTGCAATCATACAAGCACATCCAAGAATGTTGCGCAGCCCTATCTTAATTGATGAAAAACGTATTCAAGTTGGGTACAATGAGATGGACATCCGTCGTTTTATTCCACGTAAAGTACGTGCTTACGAATTAAATGCGATGACAAGATTGGCACAAGAAAGTTAAAACAGTTTTGGAGATGACCTTATATGGATCAAGAAAAACAAAAAGCCATTACCTCGTTATTTGAAGTAGTTTTTTCCATTGAGCGTAAGTGGGCAAACGAGTGGAATAATCATAATGTACTCGGCTTTTCAAAATCCCATATTTTAATATTAGACTATTTATCGCAGGAGGGCCCAAAGCGCCCTTCTGCCATTGCTGATCGGTTAAAAGTGACAACAGGCGGTGTCACTGTTTTAACAAGTAAGCTGATTAATGCTGGTTTTATTGAAAAAACACAGCACGCAACAGATCGACGAGCCTCTCAATTAGTCATTACTGCTGAAGGTGAAAATATTCTACAAGAATCTCGCCAACAAGTTAGCGAAATTATCAACAATATGTTCGGGATGCTCTCAGCTGAGGAGGTTCAAACCTTGCGTGATATTTTTGCTAAATGTTTACTCTGAGTTTGATCCTTATCAAAAGGATTGGATCGCATAAAAAAAGATGCATCGCAAAGTAATTTTGCAATACATCTTTTTTTTGGATTAGCCGTACGAATACTTCCGTCTAAGTAATTGCGATGTGCGGCCAATGTAGTTAATTACGCTGGCAGTATAGATTCCACAATTGAAACATCGGACATTAGCATTTCTTTTAAACGAGCTTTTGCACGGAATAAACGAGATTTCACAGTACCAATGGAAACTTTCATAATCGTAGAGATTTCAGCTAGTGAATATTGGTCTATGTAGAAATACCATAAAGTTTTTCGGTAAATGGCATCTAATTGCTCCATTTTATCTTGCACTAATTTTGTAACAATATCTTTTTCAATTTTTTCTTCTGTCGAAATATCATTGTTGGGAACCAAATCTAAAATCGGTACGTCTAATGTTTCAGGTTGGTTCATCATATATTTGCTACGTCGCACTTTTTTACGATAGCGATCTCTAAATGTATTCATTGTAATTGTTGTCAGCCAAGCTTTAATATGCTCTACCTCGGCAACGCTGTCTTCATAGCGTACAACTTTTACCCAGACCTCTTGCATTAAATCTTCTGCTTCTACATTATTGCGAGTAAGTTTTAAACATAAGTGGTATATATAACGGTTGTATTCTTCATATACGCCTTCTAATTTTTCATTCATTGTGTATTCCTCCGCTTCTTGTTCTTGCTTCTATACACATTCTCGCAAAATAATGTATTACACTCTATCGTATTGGCTTTCAATTTCATTACAATCGTGTAAGCTTAGATGCTTCCACTTGTAATATTCGTAAAAATTGTTTTACTACTATATCTCTTATACGTAGAAAAGCAACTTTAGACGCCCCTCCTCCTCCTTTTTCATTATAATTTCAATAGTATTCACTTAAACCACCACCAATTAATGTAATTGCCATTGTTGGCGGTTATACTGTTCACCAATATAGGAAAAGGTCTGAATTCGGCATCATTCGAATTCAGACCTTTTTTAACGTATCAAGCCATTTTACCTTAAACTTTAATTAGCACCTGAAACACTACAAAAGATTTACTGAAAAATAATAGTTTCGGAGCGGTCTTCATTAACAGTATAAAGGAAGAAGTTTAATGTAATGTCTTTATCTTTGATATTATTAAATGTTTCTACTTGTTTGTTTATACTAAACAATCCATCATTAGAACGATCTTCTGCAAAGATTCTTTTGCCATCCTGATAAATAACATTTTGAACAATACCACCAAATTGCTCGTTCTTACTTTCTGATTCAACAATTAAATCACTACCATTAGCATAGTAGGTAATATCAATTGGATATCCATTTAATTCTGTTTTTATGGTTTGTGGTACATCAGAAATATTTGTTAGCTCTACTTTGTCTTGCTTTTCGGCTTCATATTCAACGCTCGCATCATTTAAAGTAAGAGCAATTTCTTTATTCGTAATATCCTTTATTAGCTCCTGTGTTTCAAAGGAAAGATAATCACCCCAATAATTCCCTAACAATTCTTGTTCACCAATGCGTAATTTAATCTGATCATATTTGATATAAACTAGACTAGATTTAGCATCTATATTTTTTTCATCAAAATAAAGCTTCACCTTACTCGGTGTAATCACAAGCTCTTTAAATTGAAGTTCCCGAGAGCCTAGCTCAACTTTTTTGTCCACGTCTATAACAAAGGTAGATTGTTTTGCAAGATCATGATTATATTGAAAATCTAGGTTCCATGTTTCTGATTTATAACTTACCGTATCATTATAATTTAAAAATACGCTTAATTTTGCTACCGCGTCTTTTTGTATCTCCAGTAAATCACTTTGTTTAATGACATTTGGTTGTGGACGTTTATCAGTAACGCCAGAATTCACAATGGGTTCATTTTCAATGGTATAGGATAAATATGCGTGTTCTACGTTATTAGGCTCCTCCAGTTCGATGAGATAATCCAATATATATTGTCCGTTTTGATAATCATTTGAAATGAAATCTATTTGTGATATTCCATCTTGGTGAATGTTAATCTTTTCAGGATATACGTTCGATTGAGCCAAATCTTTTAGCTCTATACTTTTCAGTTGTATCTCCTTTACACCACCTAGTTGAAGTGTAACATTGCTGTTATGCGGGATTTCCTCATCTGTATGAAGGACCCCTACTAATTTATCCGTTTCCTGATTATATACTGCACTTGCTTCCATCTGTATTTCTTTTCCGTCACCTAATTTGAGTAATGCTTGTTCGAAGTCTGCATAATCTATTGGATAATCGTGATCAATATCTAAGCTAAAATTAATAGTAGTACCATTTTGATCTGAAATAACATTATGGATAGTTAATACACCAGCTTCGTTTTCTGCAGTTTTATTGATTTCTTGTCCAAATCCATTTTCTAAGGAAGTAATAACGCCCGTTCTATTCATATTTCGCATCCAGTCCAATATTTCTGTTGAATATTTAGCAAATACAGGTGTGGATGATAAAACAATTGTAAACAAAATGGCACTTACTATAATTCGAGGTTTATAACTATGTCTTTCAGTTTTATAATTACGATTTTGTTGTTTACGGATGATTTTACTCCACATTTCATTTTCATTAGGATAATCTACTTGATCGTACTTTACTTTTTCTTTTATGAAATCGTCCATATTACTCACGATGACCCCTCCATTCAAATAACAAATTTTCATCTACTTGTATAAACTTTTCCATTAATTTTTTACCTTTAAAATGCCTCGACTTAACTGTACCCTCAGGAATTTTTAGAATTTGAGCAATTTCTCTATCTTTACAATCATGCACATATTTCAACACCATTACCTTCCGAATACGAACAGGCAGTTTGTTCATTAAATCGACTAACTCACTTTTATTTTCATTGAGCTGTATTGTTCGCTCAATATTTTGGGTATTGTCAAACCGTTTAGATGATAGGAAATCAAAATTCCCTTTTAATAGCAGTCTGTTCTTTTTCTTTAAATAATTTCGAGACATATTCATGGCGATACTAAGTAACCAAGATTTTTGATTTTGTATGGCTCGAAAATCTTCGCTCAAAGCTTTCGCAAATACATCCTGACAAAGGTCTTCCGCATCGTATTTATTTTGAAGCAAGTAATAGCAGGCCCTGAAGACGTCTTTATAATATGTTTGAAACAAAACCCTCTCATCGCTAAATTGTTCCACAATCCCACCTCCTTTTCCGATTTCTACACAAGTAACAATTTAGCAATATAAATAGTTCATTTTATATTTTCAGGAATATTATTTAGGGAATGTTTTATTAGAGGTTTTAAAGTAAAACCCTTATAAATAAGAGTTTTTTAGAAATTCACCAAAAAGGCATGGATTCATTTTATAAAAGACCATGCCTAGTATTTAACTCTACCCATAAACCACTTTTTTTCGATAGTGCACAGTTTATGAGTAGGCCTATTTTATTGTGTTAATTGTAGTAATGAGTAACATTGGCAACTTCAAATGTTCACCTTTGCATTTCTATGTATGAAAATCTCCCAAACTGTTTTATCACTTGTATCAATAGACACTGTTAGAATAAAGCAAAGGAGAAAATATTAATTTATTATAAAACAATATAGAAGCTATGGATTATTTATTAGAATTCTTCTCAAAATGCGAGTATATTTTTATATTATAAATATTAGTATATTTAAAGCTAAAAGAGCTGCTTAAAAGTATTTACCTCGCAATGGATGAAATCTTTTATACTTTTATTAAAGTCAGTAGTGTTATATGTTTAATTATGAAATGGAAGGGATGCGATTTTGTTATGGGTTTAAATGATTGGCTAAATGAAAAGGTACCAGAAATTACGAGTGCGTTAAACGATATTAATCGGCAATATGTTGATATTGAAAATTCAATTGGCTTTGTAGGGCGTAATCAAATTTACAAAATTTTAGATAATTTTCATGAAGTCCTGTTTCCTGGCATTCATACTGCTCCACCGATTGATAATACACGTATCAATATTATAAGTAGTAATAAATTGCGTGAAACGGCATTAGATTTACGAGATATTATTGAAAAAGTATTAATTTACAATATGGAATATAGCAAATCAGAAAACTGCACTTGCCAAGAGGATGCGGACCGTATTGTGATGAATTTAATTTCGCAATTTCCGAAAATCCGAAAAATTTTGCAAACGGATATTCAGGCGGCATACACTGGGGACCCTGCTGCACTTTCTACAGAAGAAATTTTATTAAGCTATCCATCAATCGTTGCAGTATATATACATCGCATTGCACATGAACTATATGAAATGGGCGTACCGATTGTGCCACGTATTATGTCAGAGTATGCGCACAGTTTAACAGGAATCGATATTCACCCAGGTGCGACGATTGGTGAATCATTCTTTATCGACCACGGTACAGGCGTTGTTATTGGTGAAACATGTATAATCGGCAATAACGTGAAAATATATCAAAGTGTAACGTTGGGGGCATTAAGCTTCCCTCTAGATGAAAATGGTAATCCAATTAAAGGGATTAAACGTCATCCGAATATTGAGGATAATGTTGTTATTTATGCAGGTGCGACAATCCTAGGTGGCGAGACAACGATTGGTCACGATTCAGTTTTAGGCAGTAACATTTGGCTAATGAATTCAATCCCACCATATTCTCGTGTTTATAACTCTCCCCCATCACCAAATATTAGTAGCAGTAAATCGAAAAATAAATAAAGGTTTTCAAATTGAGGTTAATATCTTATAAGTTACCCTTCGCTGATGATGAACCATCTAAAGGACACTGTAGAGGCATTTTTACAGTGTCTTTTAGTTTCCTCCATAATTATTATTCGGCGAATGGTTTCTTACACCCTATGAGGTCACAGTTGAACATGGAAACTCTAGAATTTCGCTATATGGATTAAGACATACTCATGCAGCCATCCTATTAAATAATCGGCAAAATGTGTTCACAATCACAGAACATGATTTGAACACAGCCAGATCATGAAAGAATCGGTAGAGTCTTAGCAAGTTGGGGTTAAAAAGTCTCCGAAAACATTGCTATAACAAGATTCCCCAGCCACATTATGCTATACTATTTCTATTATCGAAATATTTGAAAAGAGGGATACTAGATGGTAAATCTACAGCAATTAGATGCTTATTTTACTGAACACCGTGAAAAACATTTAGATGAATTAAAGGAATTTTTACGTATTCCAAGTATTAGTTCTTTATCTGAGCATAAAGGAGATATCCAAAATGCTGCCGAGTGGTTAACCAACGCTTTTCAAAAATTAAATCTTGAAAACATCTCCATTACTCAAACTGCCGGTCACCCAGTGGTTTATGCTGATTGGTTACATGCAGAAGACAAACCTACAATTCTGTTTTATGGTCATTATGATGTACAACCTGTTGATCCATTAAATTTATGGGAGAGCGAGCCTTTCAACCCTACAGTCCGTGATAACAAATTGTTTGCTCGTGGTGCTAGTGATGATAAAGGACAAGTGTTTATGCACTTAAAAATGATTGAAGCACTTTTTGCGACAACCGGTACTTTACCTGTGAATGTGAAATTTATCTATGAAGGTGAAGAAGAGATTGGCAGTCCTAACCTTCCTGCCTATGTTGAGAAACATAAAGAAAAATTAGCAGCAGACTTAATTTTGATTTCTGATACAGGTCTATATGGTCCTGGTAAGCCCGCTGTATGCTATGGTTTACGTGGCTTAACAGGTGTTCAAATTGATGTTCGCGGTGCAAAAGGTGATCTTCACTCAGGTCTTTACGGCGGTGGTGTACAAAACGCTATCCATGCATTAGCTGAAATTTTAGCATCCTTCCGTGATGAGCATGGCACAATTCAAGTTGAGGGTTTTTATGACAAAGTATTACCGTTAACTGAAGAAGAACGTGAAGCATACCAAGCTCTTGGTTTCGATGAAGAATCGGTGAAGGATGAAGTTGGTGTGAAGGAATTATTCGGTGAAGCTGGATATTCTTATTTAGAGCGTACCTGGGCACGTCCGACCTTAGAAGTAAATGGTGTGTTTGGTGGCTTCTCTGGTGAAGGCATTAAAACGGTGCTGCCTGCTGAGGCTGGCGCAAAAATCACATGCCGTCTTGTTCCAAACCAAGAGCCAAATGAAATTGTCGCACTATTAAAGGCGCATATCGAAAAACATAAGCCAACTGGCGTTGAAGTGACAATCTCTGAATTCGATAAAGGTCGTCCATTTTTAACACCATTTGATCATCCATTTATTCAAGCTGCTGGTCGCTCATATGAAAAGGTATATAACGTACCAACTGCTTACACACGTGGAGGAGGATCAATCCCTATCGTGGCTTCCTTTGATGATATTTTAGGATTGCCTGTTGTTCTAATGGGCTTTGGTTTATCAAGTGAAAACTTCCATGCACCAAATGAACACTTCCATTTAGAAAACTTCGATAAAGGGCTTCGCGTTTTAAGTGATTATTTATTTGAGATCGCTGAATTATAAAAGTAATTTCAACTTCTTTCAGCGGATGTCCAAACATCTGTACCTGTCGCTACGCTTTCGGTACAAAAGACATCCGCTGAAATAGAGGAACTCAGTCTAAAAACGCCACGTCCTGTGACAATTTATCTGTGCGAAAGCGAAGCGACAGCAACACGGTTTTTTCTGTGCGAAAGCGAAGCGACAGCAACAACAACAGCAACAACACACGACTGAGTGACCAACATCTTGTTGGCCTAAAGCCCTCCGCCGATACAAATTAATAAATCCCCTCGCTCATTTTAACGAGGGGATTTTACTATGTTATTCTCCAAAAATGGTTACAACATCTGCTGATTTTTTACGTTCTCTACCTTTTGGTACTTCATCAAAATAACCGACTTGTAGCATTGCGATAACACGTTCGCCTGGCTGAACCTTTAAGGCTTCGCGGAATTTTGGATTATCTAAAAAAGCAGGAGTTTTCCAGCATGAACCGATTCCTCTATCCCATGCTAGCAATTGAATATTTTGAATAAAAATACTTGCTGCTGCGTAATCCTCTAAACGTTCTTTTTGTCGTGCATCCTCTGGAACAATAACAAATGCATAGCCACCTGGTAATGTAAATTTCGTCATTTGCTTCGCTAAATCTTCGCTCGAAAGCTCTTGCCATTTCGGTATAGCTAAATCACGTAATAAATTATGAAGTGCAAATAACTCCTTACCACATGCAACTACTAAACGCCAAGGCTCTCTATTACCGTGATTCGGTGCCCATACTGCATCGTCGATAATGGCCATTAAATCTTCACGATCTACAGGTTGACCATTAAACTTTTTAATCGAACGACGCTGAATGATTGCATCCTTAACAGACAAAAATTGTTCGCTCATATACTCATATCTCCTTCTATAGCAATACAACATATTAGAATTAATATCTTCTACCCTTCACATTATCACAAAATGATGAGCTTTAAAACTGCTATCTTTCTAAGCAAAACTATCATCTATATGGTAGAAATAATAAGTCATACTTGGCGTATAGGCTGTTGAATCTTCATAAAAATATGGTCGATTAATACTATCTGAAGTATGTGCATTAACATATGGAATCCCATTCTGAATACTAGTCACAATTACCGAATGATCAATCCTCCCATCACCTTGGAAATCGTAAAAAATAATATCTCCAAGATCCAATTCCTCTGCAGATTGTACACGCCTACCCTTCAAACCGGTTTTAGAGCTATCTATATACCATCTTAGGGAATGTGCAACAGACCAGCTAAAGCTCCAATTGCCCTGTTGTATCCACCAACCGTTCCCTCTGTTTGGAGCCCCCCTCATGGGTGCCCCCCCAGCTAGTAAACATTGAGATATATAACTCGTACAATCAACAGTAAAGTTCGGAAATGCTGGATTACGCCTGTTCCACCACAAATTCGCATATTTTACGGCGGCCTGCCTGTTATACATTTTTGCCACGCTTCTCCTCCTTATGTTCATCATATGTACATATAGGCATTTCTATTAGTTAGGTCCTTATTCGTAAAATTGCTGAAAGCGGCCTCATCCAGCACTATATTTTCCAATTTTAAGATAGTTTTTGCTACAATAAGGTTAACAGTAGTATAGATTTTTATTTTACGACCAGAAGGGATGTTGAATGTGAAGCAGCATGCTGAGAAAGAAATTTTACAACCTACTCTTTTATGCGATAAAAAAGGTAACTTAAATCCAGCTGCCATCGGATTTGCACGCAAACCTCTTATAAACAGCAATTTAAGCGGCCATATTATGCGCAAAAAGAAATGGAATTATTGGTGTGTCTATGGTGATGAGATCTTATTTTCTGCTACGATTAGCCACCTAGACTATGCAGCGGTCTGCTTCGTCTATTTCCTTGAATATGAAACACAGCGCTACTTTGAAAAAACAATTACAATACCATTGGGTGGCAAACTAAAAATGCCTACACAGGTGCTAGAATCAGTATCATTTAAAAACAGTGAAATGATGATTGATATGACCTATATACAAAATGAAACACATCTATCAGTTTCAATCCCAAACTTCGATGGAGATGCTTTACGCGCGAAGCTTATCATTCAGCATCCACCTACAGATGAGTCACTGAATGTAGTCATTCCCTGGAACCGTAAAACATTCCAATTTACAGGCAAGCATCATATACTTCCCACTTCTGGAGTTGTAACAATTGGTACTCGCCGCTTTACATTTTCACCCGAGGAAAACTTTGCTGTATTAGATTATGGTCGCGGAGTTTGGCCACGTGAAGCTACATGGAATTGGGGAATGGCCTCGCAGAGAGTTCGGGGTAGACGGATTGGACTCAATTTAGGTGGTAAGTGGACAGACGGAACTGGAATGACAGAGAATGCTGTTTTCGTTGATGGTAAAATGACCAAAATACACGAGGATTTACTGTTCCATTATGATAGAGAGGACTTTATGCAAAGGTGGAAAGTTAAAACTAAATTTTCTAACCAAGTTTCATTAACATTCTCCCCGTTTTTCGAGCGAATTGCTGAAACAAATGCAGGACTCGTAAAATCTGAAGTACATCAGATGTTTGGCTACTACGACGGCTCTGTTTTACTAGACAATGGTGAAACACTTATCATTCAGCAAATGCTAGGTTGTATCGAAGAACATCTTGCGAAATGGTAAGGATAGAATACCTATTTTAGTACAAAAATAGAAGCAAACAATATCATTAACTTTACAAAAGTAAAAGTCTCTAAAAACTAAATATCAAATATTACTAGGATCTAACGCACGGACAATCAGCTATTCCCCGCGTGTTAGATTCTTGGCAGTTATCAGTCCCCTATTAAGAATCTTTCTTACTCCATAGCCAATGCAGATTTGATCTTCTCTGGATCATCTGTAAATATTGCCTGTATACCAAGCTGCTGTAATTGATATGCATACTCGATGTTATTGACTGTGTATACACGTACAATTGCACCTTCTTGCAAAGCTTTTCCGACAGATTTTCGAAACGCTGTAGGCAAGCTTACATGTATCGCATTTGCAGGAATTCGAGACGTATAACCATTAAAATCAACTAAAATTTCCGCAAATAGAGCCGCCTTTTCAATGTACGGAGCTATTTGTGAAACGATTTGAATTGACTCATGATTAAAGGAAGAGATAATTACTCTTTCTGTCATTTGATATGCGGCTACTTCCTTAATCACTAATGCTTCAATTCCGTCATACGGAAATACATCTGTTTTGAGCTCAATATTAATACGATGATTTGTACCTATAAACAACTCTAATATTTCACCTAGAGTTGGAAGGCCTTCACCTTCAAATTCCGTAGAAAACCATGAACCAAAATCAAATGTACGTAGCTCTTGCAGTGTATAGTCCTTTACATAGCCAGAGCCGTTAGATGTTCGATCGATCGTTTCATCATGAATAACCACTAACTCCCCATCCGCAGTTAAGTGAACATCCAGTTCAATACCCGTAACAGGCAATTTTGATGCAGCCTTAAAAGCAGCAATAGTATTTTCAGGATAATGGGCAGAAACACCCCTATGTGCAAAAATATCCAAATCATAACCCCCTTTTATTCCACATTACCAGCCAGTAATACAATAAAACATGCATCCCTTAATAGAGAATGAGTATAGGAAATTGAGTTTCACTGTATCTTGAACTAAGAGTAACACAATCAGCCTATTACGCTTTCACTTGATGGTAAATATTTTATATAGTAGTATGAGAATCTACTTGAAATTGTAAGTACTTAGGAGGTGCTAAAAAATGACTGTACAACATCCAGATTTTCAGGATGAAGTGGAACGGCTAGCTTACACGAAAAATTATATGCAGCAGATTTTAAATGAATCGCAAAGAGATTTACGATCAGCTCAGGAAAATATTCGTAAGTCGATGGCAGACCTTGATTATTTAGATTCTAGTTTGAGCTATTTAAATATCTTAACAAATGCTCGATTCTTTGAAATGGCTCGTCACCAAAAAGAAGGTTTGGAGGCAGTTCAAAAAAAGCCTTATTTTGCGCGAATCCATTTTCAAAAGACTGGAGATCCTGAAGAATTTCTTTATATCGGTAAAACTTCTTTGTTCCATCGAGAGACTCATGAGCCTATTATTGTTGATTGGCGTTCACCCGTAGCAAATGTCTATTATGATGGTCGCCTAGGTGATATGGAATATGATGTTCGTGGGGAAATTCACAAAGGACATTTATTTGCCAAGCGACAATATAAAATCAAGGATGGTGAATTGCTCGATATTCGTGATATAGATCTAACGACAAATGATGAATTGCTTCAAGAGGCGTTAGCGGGCAAGGCAGATGTTCGTTTAACAGAAATCGTCTCAACCATTCAACAGGAGCAAAATGAAATTATTCGCGCACATCTTCGTCAGCCTATTATTGTACAGGGAGCTGCTGGTAGCGGAAAAACAACGATTGCACTCCACCGTATTTCATACTTCCTCTATACAATGGGCGAGCATTTTAACCCTGAGCAGCTCATGATTTTAGCACCGAATAAGTTATTTATCGATTATATTGGTGATGTTTTACCAGAGCTTGGAGTCGAGAAAATTTGCCAGACAACCTTTACCGATTATGTGTTAGCTGCGACTAAGCTGAAACTCAAACTTCAGAACCCTAATGATCAGTTAGAATCACTTGTTGCAGGAGGAACTCGACAGGAAACAACCTGGATATCCGAAATGAAAGGTTCACTTTTTTATCGTGATGTTATAGAACGATACTTTCTAAAGATAGAGCAGGAAATCGCCAACCAATTCGAGGATGTTTTCATCGAAAAATATTGCATTATGAGAGCATCCCATTTAAAGAAACTATTTTTATATGAATTTTCTTATATGCCCATCGAAAAACGACTCGCACATATTAAAAAGGTTCTAGCAAGTCATGTTCGTCAAAAGAAACAAGCTGTCTTAAATACGCTGAATCAAAAATATGATGTGGCGATTGGCAAAGCATTAGATGGTATTCGGCAGGATGAAAAACGCCGTCGCATCGTCACAAAATTTATCGATGAACGGGACGAACGAATTCCTGCTATTGAGAAAGAGGCAAAATCCACAGCGTCTGTTTATATGCGCCGCTTTTCCAAACATAATATAAAGACTCTTTATCGTACCCTATTAACCAATGCTGAGCTTTTAGCAGAGCTTGCACCTGAGTGGCATTATCTTGAACAACAGCAATTTTTACAAGCACATGTTAAAGAACGATGGGCGCTTGAGGATTTAGCTGCACTTTATTATTTACAAGCTCGTATAAAGGGCATTCCAGATGAATGGAAAATGCGAGTTGTCTTCATCGATGAAGTACAGGACTATAGTTTATTCCAGCTTGCTGCTTTAAAGACAGGTCTTGAAACAGATATGTTTACTATGGTTGGTGATTTAGCCCAAGGCATTCACAGCTATCGTTCCCTTACTGCCTGGGAGCCTGTCCAAAATTTATTTCCTCGTGCAAGCTTCCGAACACTGCAAAAAAGCTATCGAACAACAATTGAAATCATGGAGGTCGCTAACAAGGTCTTAGCACAAATGGATGAACAACTACCATTAGTAGAGCCTGTGGTTCGTCATGGTAATACGCCAACTTTTGTCCAAGCAGAAGCATTTGATGCCCAGCAAATTAAAGAAATTTTTGAAGCCATTCGAGACAATGGACATTATTCCATCGCTTTAATTTGTAAAACTACGGCGGAGGCAATAACAATGCATCAAGCATTTAAAGACAATAAAATTGCTTCTCAGCTCCTAACTGAAAATGAGTCCATTAATCAGGAATTATTGCTCGTTGTTCCAAGTCATTTAGCAAAAGGTCTTGAATTTGATGCAGTCATCGTAGCTGCATTCGATACACCTTTCTATGATACGAAGATTGATCGCAAGCTACTTTATGTAGCACTTACTCGAGCCATGCATGAGCTATATTTAATCGGCCCAACAAGGAATACTTTTCTACTAGAAAATGGACAATTGTAACAATAAAAAAGTCGCTAATAGGGCGACTTTTTTTATTAGCATTGAACTTTTACTACTCTTTTATCAATTTCGAGGCGGTATACGGTAAAACCTCCCTCTGGATAAATACGCTTTAACAACTTTCCACCATGACCTTGGTGCTTCCTTTGGAGGAGACTTCTTTTTAGGTAGTGCAGGCATACGCATGATAACGACTCCTTTCATAGGCTTACTAATACTTATGACAATAGTTACAAATCTATGATAAAAAAGCTCATCATCATAACGTAACAACATACCTTAGAAAGCCCCTGTTCACTTTTGATGAGGCCATTGTAGAACCAAATAAACAGGGTGAGCAGCGATCATCACTACTCACCCTATTTTTAGTTTTTCACGAAATAATCTATTTGCTGTGCTTTCATAAAGCCTGCCTTCTCATAAACAGAAAGCGCCTTTCTATTTTCAATTTCTACATCAAGCATAACAATTTTTGCTCCAATTTTACTAGCATAATCCTTGGAAAAGGATAGCATAGCTGTACCAATTCCTTGCCCCTCATAATGTGGATGAACCGCTAATGCTGTCACCCATTGAATTTCATTTTCCTGAGCTGTCGTCACAGTTCCAACAATTTTACCATCTTTACGTGCTAACCATAGCTTTCTTCCATTTGTTGACGTATTAAAAGATATTAACTCCTCAGACTCTTCTGGCTGATCTCCAAACGCTGCACCATAGATTGCAATCAGTTCTGCATGTTCACCAGCATATGGTGCAATCTCGATATCATCCCTTAGCTCTACCGACTCTGCTCTTGTTTCTAAAGTTGCTTCTGAAAAGCTATATGTAAAGCCCTTATTTTCAATAAACGTGTGTCCACAAGGTGATCCATCTATAACTACCGCCAATTGTCCCTCCGCTCCACGCTCTTCAAGTCCAGCCTGTAGAGCTTCGACTAAAGCGGTTCCAATTCCTTTTTGACGATACGCAGGCGTTACAACTAGAGACCATTCATATGTATGAAGTCCCATTAAATCTATAGCACTTGCCGCTCCTACTAATACATCTTTGTCATCTTCATAAGCAAGAACCATAAAACCCTTCGACTCAAAAGAGCCTGCCATAGGTACACTCATAACTGTCTCATATACACGATAATCATGTATAGTTGCTTCTTCACACAATAAATTTAATTCTTTTAATGTTTCTCCATCTAACGGGAAAGACACTGTCATCACTGAAATATTCATCGTTTACTCCGTTCCTGTATCTGACTATTGCCCTATTGTAGCAAGAAAGAAAATGAGCTGGCAACAAATTATATTAGTTACTTCTAATTATCAGCAATTTTACTTCAAATATAGTGAAAATAAAAGGATTTATACAATCATCTCGGCTAAAGTGACTGAAAATTACTAGAATTACAGATAGAAATCATCGTACTAAGAGCTCATTCGTAATGAATAAATCTCCATCTTCAATGATTATACCATTTATACAAATAAATTACATTTGTAGTTGTGAGATAAGGACTTTTAATCGAACTAATACACATAAGAAAGAGCTATCTGAAAGCATTGTGAAGTCGCTCTTTCCCATGTTTCTGTAATATGTTGATTTTTATGCGTTACTTTTACCCTACTCATTAAGATGATGAGATGAAGATTGTAACATCTGCGCATAGACTCCGCCAGATTCAATTAACTTCTGTTGAGGCCCAGCTTCAACTAATTCACCCTTGTGCATAACAAGCACAATATCGGCATTATGCACTGTATTTAATCGATGGGCAATAACGAAGCTTGTGCGTCCCTGCATTAATGTGTCGAGTGCTTCTTGAATTGCCAGCTCAGTAACAGTATCGATGCTGCTTGTCGCCTCATCAAGCAATAAAATTTTTGGATCAGCAATCAATGCTCTAGCAATTGATAGTAATTGCTTTTGCCCCTGTGAAATTTCACGTCCATCCGCTGCAAGAACTGTGTCGTAGCCATCCTTCAGCTTCATGATAAAATCATGTGCATTCGCTCGCTTTGCTGCTTGTTCTATCTCTTCATCACTAGCATCTAATCGACCATACCGAATATTATCACGTACAGACGCTTCAAACAAAAATGGATCCTGTAACACAAAGGCCATTTGCGAACGCAATGCTAGTCGTTCTATTTGCTGAACGTTTACACCATCAAATAAAACTTCACCCTTTGTTACCTCATAAAATCTTGCAAGAAGCTGTAAGATAGTTGTTTTTCCTGCCCCAGTTGCTCCAACAAGAGCCACTGTTTGCCCAGGCTCCACTTTAAAATTAACATCCTTTAAAGTGTAAGCATCTTCCTCTTGCTCATATTTAAAGTACACATGTTGAAAGCTTACTTGTCCTAATAGTTTATGCTTCTGTGCTGAGACAGTCTCTTCTTCGGGATGTTCATCCAGTAACGCAAATACCCGTTCAGCACCAGCAATAGCTGATAATACTGTATTAAATTGATTGGCTAAATCATTTAATGGGCGTGTAAACTGCCGTGCGTACTCTGTGAAAATAACAATTACCCCTATCGACACATGGCCATAAAAAGCAAGTATGCCTCCAATACCAACCACGATTGTAAAGCTCATATTGTTTAAAAAGTTCATGACCTTCGGAATATAGCCAGAATAAGTCTGTGCCCAAAAGCCGGTACTTCTCAATCGCAAGCTTTTTTCACGAAACTCAGCTTTCATTCTTTCCTCTTGTGAGAATGCCTTAACAATCCGCTGACCTGAAATCGTTTCTTCTATCATGCCATTAAGCGCACCTATGGCCGCCTGCTGCTCTTTAAACAAGGGTGCTGTTCTCCGTGTGATCCAACGCATTGCCCAAAACATAATCGGAATAATTGTCATCGTTAGTACTGTTAGTAAAGGGCTTAGACTTAGCATGATGATAACTGTTCCCGAAAGCGTTATGACACTAGAAAATACCTGGATAAAAGAGCTGTTTAATGTTGAGCTAACTGCTTCAATATCATTCGTCATCCGACTCATTAATTCTCCATGCTGACGACGATCAAAAAAAGCGATAGGTAGTCTTTGAAAATGGATAAATACACTCTTCCGTAATCTATAAATTGTTTGCTGAGCAATACCAATCATCCAATAGTTTTGTAAAAATAACGATACTGCTAATAGAGCATAAATGCTGATTAACAGCACAATTCCCTTACCTAGACCTGCAAGCTCTCCATGCATGACGTACATGTCAATCATTTTACCGATTAAATAAGGTCCAAGGAGAGCCAAAATGGAACTTGCCATAACAAGTAACAGTACAATAATTAATAGTACACGTTGCTCATCAACAATTTTCCATAATCGTAACAGTGTACTTTTCCAATCTGTTGCACGAGGTCCCTTCTTTTTCTTGATAACCTGCTTCACATCATCTTTCGTCAAAATCGGCTCATAGCCAAAAGGTTTTTGGAAAAATCCCATTATTCCTCTACCTCCTGTTGGGAGATTGCGATTTTTTTATAAAGCTCTGAAGATACTAAAAGCTCTTCATGTGCCCCGTATGCGACTACTTCCCCAGCATCAATTAATAGAATGCGGTCTGCACCTTTGGCTGTACGAATTTTTTGAGTTACAACAAGCATAGTTGCTTTTTCTTCGCTCAATGCATCCCATAATGCCTGCTCCGTTTTAACATCAAGAGCACTTGTACTATCATCTAGCATTAATATATGGCCTTTTCTTAATAGCGCTCTTGCAATAGATAATCTTTGTTTTTGACCGCCAGAAAGATTAACACCCTTCTGTCCTACCCTTGTCTCGTAGCCCTTAGGAAAATCTTCTACAGAAGTGTGGATTTGTGCTTGCATTGTTGCCTGTAGCACTGCATCCATTTCTGCTTGTGCATCTCCCCAACAAACATTATCTGCAATACTGCCCGTAAACAACAATGATTGCTGTGGGACATAGCCAATAATGTCACGTAGTTCTTGCAAATCCCATTGCTGAACATCCTTGCCTTCCACTATTATTTTGCCCTTTGTTACATCGTAGAAGCGAGGAATAAGCTGTAACAGAGTTGATTTCCCCGCACCTGTTGCACCCATAATGGCTAACTTTTCGCCAGATTTCACTCGGAAACTTACATTTGATAATACAGATGCATCTCCTCCTGGATAGGTAAAGCTAACATTGTCAAAAGCTAATTCTCCAAAATTCATGCCATTAGAATTCTCCTCTAAAGATGATGTAAGCTCAATCTCATTTTCAGTAGAAAGTACTTCTGCCATCCGATCTGTTGAGGCTTTGGCACGCGCATAATAAATAATAATAAAGGCAAACATCGAAAACGATCCCGTCATACGCATTGCATAATTGACAATTGCAACTATATCTCCAAGAGGTGTTGTACCAGAAGCTATTTGCTTCGTTCCAAACCACAGTACTGCAAGTAAACTCATATTCATGATGAATAATAGTACAGGCATTATATATTCCATCGTACGTAAAGCTTTTACAGTATCTATTTTTAACCGCGCGGCAACTTCATCGAAACGAGATGCTTCATATGTACCCCTTAAATAAGCCTTTACCAATCGAATAGCTTGCAAATTCTCCTGTAGGACTCTATTTAAACGATCTATTCTTTTTTGTACAAGTCCAAAATAAGACACACCTTTTGTTACCATAAAAATAAGAAAAATAAAAATGAACGGTGCACCGATGACTAGAAACAATGCTAGCTTTGCATTAACAACAAAAGCCATTACGATACTGCCAATGACGGCAAGTGGTGCCCGAAGCATAATACGCAAACTCATAAACAATACTGTCTGTACCTGTGTCACATCATTCGTTAACCTTGTAATTAGTGAAGCTGTTGAAAATTTTTGATAAGTAACTAATGTAAAGGATTGAATTTTTTCAAACATTGCATTTCGTAAATCATAGGAAAAGCTTTGTGCTGTATGTGATGAAAAATATGAATTAACCACACCAGCTACAAATGCTACGAAGGATAAAACTAGCAATACAGCTCCCCATTGCAAAATCATCTCTTCGTTTTGAGCTCGTACTCCATCATCTATGATTTTTGCCATTATAAGTGGCTGAACAAGCTCAACAAATAATTCCAACAGCATTAAACATAGTGCAAAAATCGCAGTCCATTTATAAGGCTTTACATAGGAAAAAACTTCTTTCATATTCTTTCCCCCTTGTCCCAAAAAATTTTCAAAAAAAAAACATAGTTAAATATACCTTAACAGATAGTATTTTTATGCTTTTTCTCCAGCTACCGAAAGCCATGTTACACAAACAAGCATAATGAACACTCCTACTAATTGCCAATATCCTAAAGATGTACCGAACACGATAACTGAAATAACCATAGCTGTTAATGGTTCAATACTAGATAAGATACTAGTCTCAACTGCTGTAATATATTTCATACTACTTAAAAACAGTACAAAAGCCACAGTCCCGAAGAATATTAGAGCAGCCAATGAGCCTACAACCTTTAAATCTGTGAAAACAAACCATAAATCTGACTGCCAAACACGACTAACAATTCCTAACGTTACTCCACCTATTAGCATTCCCCAACCGACAACAAGAAGTACACTCCATTCTTTCATCAGACGAGCTGGATACAAAGTATAAAAGGCAAATGTTAAACCAACAGCTACTCCCCATAGCAATGCTTTATTACTAACTAATAAATCATTAAATGAAGCATTCGTTAGTAGGAGGAATAGTCCAATAAGAGTGCCAATAATTCCTAATACTTGATATTTCGGGGGCCATTTCTTTAAACTAAGAGAGACATAAGCAACAACAAATATTGGAGCTAAAAATTGTAATAAGGTCGCCAATACAGCATTACTTTCGTTTATCGCTGCGACGAAAGCAAATTGAACACCTAACATCCCTGCGATTCCGAAAATTATGAGCTGTCTACTCCATAGTTTTTGCTGCCAAATGCCGAAAATATCTTTTCCTGTTAACAATAAATATGTAAGTAAAAATATACCTGCAACCGATAAACGAATTGTTAACATAAAGGAAACTGTCAATGGCGTATAATTGAGTAACCACTCCATCAAAGGACCGGTTGCTCCCCACAACATCGAACCAGAGACGATAAATATTATTCCTTTTAACCGTTTCATACAATCCCCGCTCCTTATATATGTACTAAAAAATGTTATTTTCCTCCAAATCTTTTCTTATGTTTCACTAGAAAAGTCCTATTTTTTTCACCATCAAATATTTACAAATATATTCATAATGACTAATTCCCGATAATTAACTATAATATTAGTATATATAGATTACCCAAGGAGATCGAATAATCATGAGTCTTATGCATAAATCATTTACGATTGATGAACATTATTTAAATTCACTTCCTTTTCCTGCTTTTGTCATAAACCAAGATGGACAAGCCATTATTTGGGGAAAACCAGCTGAACAGCTATTTGGTTTTTCAGCTACTGATATTAAAGGAAATACTACTCCATTCGTACATGAAAATCTACTACGCCAACTTTCACTAGAGACGTTTCAAAATATTTTAAAAAATGATGACAATACGTATATAGATAAAGTTCAAGTAGACACATATACAAATGAAGAGATTACTACGGCGCTACTAGCTAAGCCATTTACTGAACAAGGAGAACGTTTCATTCTTATGATGTTTATGCTACCAGAATTAATGATTAATTCTGTCTCGAATAGCAGTACTCTCGTAGACTTAAAGCATGGGCTAGATTCGACATTTATGACAGTTACCCTCGATCATGATGGTTTTATTTTAGAATGTAATGCTGAATTTCTAAAAACAAGTCAATGGACACCAAAGCGAGTGATCGGCAAAACTTTTTGGCAACTGTTCCCTGATAACGAAGTAAGCGGAAAAATAACAAATACTATCTGGCGTAATTTAAACAACGGCCACACGTGGCAAGGTGAAGTCGAAAAAATAACTAAAACAGGGCAAGCTTATTGGGTACTTCTAACAGCTATCCCGACATTTAACCTTGAAACAAATGAGCAACAATTTATTTTAATCGAAAAGGATATCACCAAGTCCAAAACAATACAACATCAGCTTGAAAAAATCGCTTATATAGATACAGAAACAGGTCTCATGAATGCACATCGACTTGAAAAAGTGATTTCCAGTATGATTGAGGATGACAGACACTTCTCTTTTGTCTATTTAAGTATAGATAAATTTTATACGTTAAAAGAGTTACATGATCAGCAAATCGAACAAAGCCTTATAGTAGAATTTACAAATCGCATAAAAATGTATTTCCAAGATAGTACAATGGCACGTATTAATGAAAATGATTTTGTCGTGATTACACCTTTAAGTGAATGGTTTATTCAGGGCTTCTTGTCTTACCTACAACAGCATCCAATTTATAGCAGTAATATTGCTGTACCTATTTCTATTAGTGGTGGAATTACACGATACCCAGAGGATCAAACAACATTCTCACAACTTATGAAGGCATCTATTGCTACTATTTCAAATGTTCGTGAAGCAGGTGGCGATAAAATTGTCTCTTTATCAAAAGCAACACATAAAGCATTGAATCGTAAAGCTTTAATTGAAAAACGTTTACTTCAGGCTCTTGACCAAAAGAATTTAAAGGTCCTATATCAGCCACAGATCGATGTTTATTCTGATAAAATAACTACAGTAGAAGCATTAGTTCGTTGGGAAGATGAAGTTATAGGAGTTGTCTCGCCAGATGAGCTAATTCCAATTGCTGAGGAAACTGGTCTTATTAATAATATCGGTTCCTTTATGCTAGAAAAAGCTTGCCAACAAGCATTAATCTGGAAAAAATCCGGTTTAGATTTAAAAGTGTCTATTAACTCTTCTGTCCGCGAATTCCGTGATAAAAACATGGCAAAATCGATACTTGAAATGCTAGCAAAAACTGGTTGTCCTGCTAGCCTTATTCAAATTGAGATTACAGAGAAATTTGCACTAGAAGCAGAAGCTGCTACCTTTATTACACAGCAAATGCGTAAGCTTGAAAACGAAGGTATCACCTTTATACTAGATGATTTCGGTATCGGCTATGGATCATTTAGATATATGCAAATTTTACCTATAGATACACTAAAAATCGATAAATCATTTACAAGTTCTTTATTAAAATCTGAAAAAACACAAAAGCTAGTGCACGGCATGGTACAACTCGGTAAATCTATGGAACTTAAAATTGTAGCAGAAGGTGTCGAAGCGTCAGAACAAGCAGACCTTTTAATCACTTATGGCTGTGATGCTATTCAAGGTTATTACATTAGTAAACCAGTTACTCCAGAGGAGATTGAAGCATTGCTTGTTAAATAACAATTTAAATAAGGAGGCCACGTTTATTGAGCGTAGCCTCCTTACATAGTGTTGAAAAACAAAATAGTCAAGGAAATCTTAGTGAATATTTGGCACTTTAAATGTGGTGATTTCCATTCCAGGCTACTCGCTTTCCTGTGGGCGAGCGCCGAGCCGCTTCCTCCGCTCACGCTCCGTGCAGGGTCTCGCCTGTCTCGCTTTCCCACGGGAGTCGAGTAGCCTTCCACTCCAATCAATGATAAGTAGACCTTCTATAAATTTAATGTATGTCAAAAATGAACTTTACTTATTCACCATAAATGGATGGTATAGAATGTTTAGTTTTAAAAGTATTTGTTGCTACTGTCGCTTCGCTTTCGCACAGACAAAACCCTGTTGCAGAGCTATCAATTTATCACCATAAATTAATGCAAGAAGATACACGCTAAGTGCAATAGTTGATTGAAGTGGAGACTGGTCGACTCCTTGGGGATTAGCGTCGCAGATGAGACCCTGGAGCGAGCAACGCGAGTGAAGCGGCTCATCGGACGCCCCCAGGAAAGCGACCAGTCGGAACGGAAATCAACCCCCATTTTTGCTCAAAAGTCATACTTTATTTAACAGGTCACTTTAATTTCATTGACATTATAGTTTTTCAACAACATGTAAGGAGCCACGTTTATTGAACGTAGCCTCCTTATTTTTCTTGCTCTCGGGGAAAAACGTAGCCCTAACACTTCTATCAGTTGACTTGGCTTTTTCTCCAACGATATAACGCTTCTATCCGTCAAGGAGGCAGATACCAGATCGTTAGTTGTGCCCATCCCCAAATTTGAAATAGAACACTATTTCTTGTAGACCTTCTGTAATGTCGACTTACTAGTGCGTACAGAACGGAAAATAAGCTGTATAAATACTTCTGCAAATACAAGTCCCATAACGATTGCACCCGTAATTAAAAATGCTTTTAATCCATACTGTAGGCCTTGTAAATAATCATCCTCTACAACATTTCGCATTGCATTATAAGCCATGCCTCCCGGAACTAACGGGATAATACCACCAACAATAAAAATAATCATCGGCATTTTGAAGCGTCGAGCATACAAATGGGAAACGATAGTAATTACGAAAGCGCTAAAGAATGAGGCATTTACTATATCCATGCCATGCTCCGTTAGGACGAAGTAAATCATCCAGCCTACTACTCCAACAAAGCCACAATAAATTAGGGTTTTTCTAGGTACATTAAAAATAATTGCGATACCTGCAGTCGCAAAAAAGCTAAGAATCAACTGTATGATATAGTCCATGTCATCTGCCTCCTAAAACGATAGAGTGACGGCAATAGCTGCACCAATTGCAAAAGCTGTTAAAAATGCCTCTACGCCCTTTGCCATCCCTGACATAAAATGACCTGCCATTAAATCCCGAACTGCATTCGTAATCAAAATACCTGGTACCAGTGGCATAACGGAGCTAATTATAATTTTATCTATTTCCGTACCATGGCCATATTTCACTGCAAAAACAGCAATAAATCCTACTACAAATGAAGCCGTAAATTCTGAGAAAAATTTTACTTTTGTTAAGTCATTTATCATTAAAAGCACTAGAAAACCTAACCCCCCTGCCAAACATGCAAAAAGGAAATCAGACCATCCCCCCTTAAACATTATAAGGAAACAACCACTCGCAAGAGCCGCTGCTATGACTTGAATATATGTTGGTAAAAAATAATTTGTTTTTTGTATCGACTTTAGCTCGTCATATGCGTCTTCTAATGTTATCATGTGAGATGTGAGTCTCCGAGATACTGAATTTACCAAGGCTATTTTTTGTAAATCTGTAACCCTACTGGAAATCGATGTAATTCTCGTTGGCTGTGTCTTGCCTAAAGAAAAAATGATTCCTGTTGGTGTGGCATAACATTGCGCATCTAGCATATTTTGAGAATGTGCCATGCGTAGCATCGTATCCTCTACACGGTACGTTTCTGCACCACTTTCAATCATAATACGCCCTGCAAGTAATAAGCAGTCAATCGTAAATTCATTATCCGCTCCATGTAAAACCATTACAGCTATCTGCCTCCTTCAAAAGGTTCCTTGCCAATAGTATCGAACTGCTTATAAAAACTCAACTGAAATTTCAATATTAACAATATACCTTGGTTTTCATATGCTGAATAGTGAAAATTAATGAGTTTTATTATGAAAATTGATTTCCCATAAATTGGTAGAAAAACTTTGTAGTTTCGTATAACTTTTTCAATGACTAACACGTCTAATTGTTATAGAAAAATAAATAAAGAAAGGAGCGTATCCATCAAATGCCGGAACGCAGAAAACGTGGCCCGATGATTGATTTCCTATTAATCGGCCTCATCCTTACACTAACAACTATTATTCTAGTCATAATCCTGTCAAAGGATGATTTTAAGTTTCAAAAAATTAGTGCCTCAAAAGAGACAAATTCAGATTCAATTTCTAGTAATTTATCCACAGAAAGCTCTGCGTTTCCAGGTATACGTATTGTAACAGACGTTTCCAACGATACGTTAACACCTTTCGCTATTCACTATCCACAAACAGATAATGAAGCTTTTAACAACGCCGTATTACAGTACATAACGGATTCAAAAGAAAACTATCTGACATCTATGAAGAAAAATAAAGATAAAGAGGCAATGGGTGAGCTTAATATTAGTCTGGAAACTTTCCCTTATCAAAAGCATTACTATTCATTTGTTCTAACAAAAACGTTGTATTTAGGCGGAGCTAATCAAGAGGTTTCAACCAAAACATTCGTTATCAATAATGAAACTGGTGAACAAATTAACATTAAAACATTATTGCAAAACGATGAAAACAACTTATCAACGTTAGCGGCTCATGTACGTAAAGACTTACAGCAAAACCTCCAGTTAAAGGACGCACTTTTTAATGATGAGTTTTTAAAAGCGGCCGAACCGAAATGGTCTAACTTTAGTCGATTTGCTATCGCTGATGATTCGCTACAATTCTATTTTGATGAGTATGAGATTGCTAGCGGGACTGTAGGTGCGCCAATTGTGAAACTTCCGCTTTCACTTATTAACCCGCTGTTAGCCTCTGATTTTCAAATCGCCATGGAGACAATAAAGCCTACAATACCAGCCGCTAAAGGTGATCCGAATGTGAGACGTATTGCCTTAACTTTTGATGATGGCCCACATCCAAAAGTAACAGAACAAATTTTAAATATTCTCGATAAATATCATGCAAAAGCTACCTTCTTTATGCTTGGCAGTCGTGTACAGTATTACCCTGATGTCGCTAGAGACGTTCTTGCACGTGGACATGAAATTGGTAATCATACATGGAACCATCCTGTATTAACAAAGCTGACACAAGAGCAAGTAGTCAATCAATACACATCCACTGCAAAGGAATTAGAGAAAGCCATTAACCAAAATGCTACTGTATTTAGACCTCCATACGGAGCAACAAATGATGCTATAAACGCTGAAATACCAATTCCTGTCGTATTATGGACTATCGATACTTTAGACTGGAAGCACCGCAATGCTCAACAGTTACTACCTCATGTTCAGAATAATTTGCACAATAATGCTATTGTCTTAATGCATGATATCCATCAATCGACGGCAGACGGACTTGATGCCGTACTAGCTTATTTACAAGGGCAAGGCTATGAATTTGTAACTGTATCGGAGATTCTTCAATATCGTCAATAATTAACATCCGCTTTATACAAAGAGAAAGAGGCTGGGACAGAACCCGATTATTTTGAAAAATAGCGAAAATGGATAATAACTTTTCCGCCTCTCTGAGTTAAATATTCCTTCATAAATCAAAAAAATGTTAGACCGATTGTATCTTGGTCTAACATTTTTTCTTTTTGTCCCAGCCTCTTTCCTTTCTATTTTATTGTTAGTGTGTCTAGAGGCTTGAAGTCTTTTAACTGATAGCTTTTCACTTCATTACGTGCAACCGTATAAAGAGCATCTTCAATGTAAACTACACGCTGTACAACCTGCTCCCAATTTTCATACTGCTCACCAGTACTTGTATTTATTATATTTCCTTTTAACACTATTCCTTTATCTGCAGTGATTTCATAGATTTGTGCACCTTGACCTTTATAGACGACTTCATCGCCTTTCCCTGCGTCATATAGCACCACTGGGAAACCAAAGTAATTGTATTCCTTATTGCGGAATAACGCTTTAGGATTGTATTGAACGTCAGAATGGGAGCCTTTACCACCAATTTTTACTGTAGATTGTTCCTTTGGATTATGGAAATCTGAAACATCAAACAAAGACATTTTCATATTTGTTGTAACTGTAAAATTACGTTTTGAATAAGCATCATAGCGTTGTTCTGTATCATAGCCAATACCAATCAAATGCGTATCATCTAACGGATGTAAATAGTTACTAAAGCCTGGAATCTTCAGTTCCCCTAGAACAGTAGGCTTTTTCGGATTTGCCACATCAATAACAAACAATGGATCAACTTGCTTAAATGTTACCACATATGCTTTTTCGCCCATAAAGCGTGCAGAATACACTTTTTCCCCAGGAGCTAAATCTTTCACCGCACCAAGTTCTTTTAAATTCTTATCTAAAATAAAAAGGTGGTTACGTGAAATACTTTGCTCATCCCATGTATTTCCTTCAGTTGTAACGATGCGGAAGTTGCCATTATATTCATCCATCGAATATTGATTCAACACAGTTCCTTTCACTTTCATGCTACCTACAAAGTCTAACACCATGCCATCAACATTCCATTTAAAAATTTGTGTATCCATCGCTCTTGGCATCCAGATCATATCCATTATGCGACCAGCGGCTGGAACAGCTAGACTTCCATCATAAGTTGGTGTTGTTAAATAAAGTGCATTCTCCGACATATATAGGCCACTACTTCCACCTAAATATCCTTTAGTATTAGCAGTTGTCTTGGCACCATTTTTTAAATCCACTGCTGTAATCAAACTATAAGTTCCATCCATTGTATTTGGTAAAATAGATATTTTCTCTAGAGGTAAGCTTTTGTATTCGTTTCCTTCAACACTATCATAAGTTTTCGGTTTTAAATCTGGTGCTTTTTCATCTCGAAGCATCCAATAATTCGGATACATATTACCGATCAAATATAATGTGCCATTTGTAATTCGAATATCTTGTAAATATCCCTCTTGCCCTACTTCACGTATACGCTTAGGACTCTTGGGATTTGAGATATCATATAAAGTAGCTGTTGACATACTTGTGCCTACTTTTTCTAAATATTCATCTCCAATCGCTATTAATACATTATTATATAACGCTAGCTTAGAAATATACTGAGACTCTTTTAGCTTAATTGTTGTCGCTAATTCTAGGTTTTTCGGATCTTTAGCATCAACAACAGTAATACCTTGATCCTTTACAGCATAAATATAGCCATCTTTTACAACAACAATATCACCTTCCTCTACTCCCTCTACTTGATTATTTGTTGTAGAAGCATTGCTCATACTCGCTTTATCTTCGCTCTTTGCAACCGGTGCACTTTCTTCATATTCTCTACCTTTATTTTGGTTAACTAAAAGTGCTTCAAAATATTGTTGTAGCTCTTTCTCTGACTTTACGGCTTCAAGCTCTTCAATAACGGTAAATGGAATTTCATACGAAGCTGTTTTAAGTCCTTTTAATGCAAATGCCTCCTTATGCACATGTAATTTATAGCTACCTGGTGCTAGATTACTAACAATGAGTGTCTTTTTATCTTCTCCCAATGTTATTGTTGCTACCACTTTTTGCCCCTCATTATTTGTTACGTATACATGATCATCCGTTATTTTGCTTTCCTTTAATGCCTTTGTAAAGGATGCATGCCAATTTTGAGTTGTCATACTCGAAACGGCCGCCTTCGCTTCCACTTCAGGTGTCATCATCAACGTAAAAATGCCCGGTAAAATAGCTAATATAGTGATAAGTAAAATGGCTATCCACTTAGTTCTCATCATTTTCCTCCCCTTCATATACTTGTTTATTAATTAGACTAGAAAAGAAAAGGAAAGTTACATTTTTCCGAATCTTTTTAAAATCAATTTCGCCTTGGCGTAATTGCGTCCGGATTTTGAATTGTGCTATTTGTAGGAAGTTAACCTAAAACCGTCACTTCCTGTGACAACGGTTAACTGACCTACATCGGTAAAAACGCCACGTCCTGTGGCTTTACCGAAATGACCGACATCGTGTTGGCCCTCGTGCAGGCCTCCTTTGAAAATCCGTGACATCCGCCGGAGGCTTTGGGCCAACAGATGTTTTTTGCGCGAAAGCGAAGCGACAGCAAAATGGTTTTGTCTGTGCGAAAGCGTAGCGACAGCAACAGCATGATGTTGGTCACTAAGTCGTTGCCACAGGACGTGGCGTTCTTAGACTGAGTTCCTCTATTTCAGTAGGTGTTTGGACACCCACTGAAAAGGAATCAAAACCGCATTCATCTTACACCTGCAGAGGTGGGAGTCTTCTGGGCTGAATGAAGATAATTATTCCTTCGCGATAACTATTGGGTTATTACAACTTATGAAAGCAGAAAAACGAGCGGTAATGACTCCCGCTCGTTTATTCTTCAAATGGCCATTTCGGTAGCATTTTGACTAATGGCTTATCATGACGTTTTCCTAATACATAGTCTGCCTGCATAATTGTATGAATTTCACGCGTACCTTCATAAATTACGGGTGCTTTTGAGTTACGTAAATAACGAGCGACTGGATATTCGTCTGAATAACCATATGCACCGTGAATCTGCACTGCATCATCCGCTGCCTTATTAGCAAAATCACAAGCCTGCCACTTTGCTAAAGAGGTCTCTCTCGTATTCCGAACCCCCTTATTTTTCAACTCACCAACACGATATACAAGAAGACGGCTCATTTGATAGCTCGCTTCCATTTTGGCAATCATTTGCCCAACTAGCTGATGTTCACCAATGGGCTTGCCAAACGTTTCGCGTTCGTGACAGTATTTTACGCTCGCTTCTATACAAGCCTGAATTAATCCGACGGCGCCTGCCGCTACTGTGAAACGACCATTATCGAGAGCAGACATTGCTATTTTAAAGCCCTCTCCCTCTTCTCCTAGACGATTCTCAACAGGTATACGTAAATCTTCGAAAAAGAGCTCTCCGGTATTGCCTGCACGAATACCATATTTACCTTTAATGGCCTTCGATGTAAAACCAGCCATTGAACGTTCTACAATAAATGCACTAATACCATGATGCTTCTTTGATTTATCCGTGTAGGCAAAGACAATAAAATGATCAGCTATATCACATAAAGAAATCCATGTTTTCTGTCCATTTAATACGTAATAATCTCCATCACGTACAGCAGTGGTAGACATTGCTGCTACGTCTGACCCTGCCCCAGGTTCTGTTAACCCAAATGCCCCAATTCGAACACCTTTCGCCTGAGGAACAAGATATTGCTGCTTTTGCGATTCCGTTCCCCACTGCATTAAAGTCATACTATTTAAACCTGTATGAACAGAAACAGCTGTGCGAAATGCTGTATCTCCTCGTTCAAGTTCCTCACAAACAATGGCAAGCGCATTGTAATCCATGCCACTGCCACCGTATTGTTCTGGTACACAAACCCCCATTAAGCCAAGTTCAGCTAGTCTTGACCAAATCTTTTGGTCGAAACCACCCTCAGCATCCCACTTCGCAATATATGGAATTATTTCATCATCTACAAACTGACTTACTGTTTTTCGTAGCATTTCCTGCTCAGTGGTAAATTCGAAGTTCATGGCCAACACCTACCATTTCACAATCATTGCTGATTTATGAGATGTCTCCTTAATGACAACACCACGTTTTGCCATCTCTTTAATATACGTATCGCCCGGTACAATTGATTCAGGAGCAAACACACCATGCTCTGTAATTGAACCGTCACCAATCATTTGTGCAACGACAGATATTGTATTTGCTGTCGCACGGGCCATAGCTGTTTCATTAATCGTCATATCCTTACGCACAACCATTTCGTACTCATAAGTCACTTGTTGCTGAGCTTTTTCACCCGCCACAATAACACGCAGTAACACAGCATCTGGTTTTGTACCAAGTTCAAGTTTCTTTTTAAGTGCCTCACGAACCACTGCACGCACAGGAACTTCCTGATTTTCTACCTCTACTCTATTTCCAGAATCAAGGAATCCTAAATCTGCTAATAACTTAAATTTCTCTGCATGTCCCTTATATCGAATTGTTTTATATTCTAATGTGTCGACATTTGGGAATGTCTTATACAAAGTCGATATACCACCTGATGTATAGAATGCCTCAAGCACACCAAAACCATCAAAATAAATAGGTTCTACACCTGACAAGGATGGGACTTCTTGAAGTTTGCCTTTTTGAATCATTTTTGATGGCTCTGTGTAATGATCAAAAACGCCTTCTAGAGAAAATACTCGTGTATAGTGAAGAGGTGGTTTTGGCTCTGTCGGAATACCGCCCACAAAGAGTTTAATAGATTCCACCTCATCTAGTTTCGACGCTCCATAGCCCGCTAATATATTGACCATACCCGGTGCAACACCCAAGTCTGGTACTATTGTTACACCTTTTGCCCTTGCCTCTTCATGGAGATCTAATATCTTTTCGGTTACTCCACCAATATGACCACCTAAATCTACGGAATGAACCCCAGCTTCAATTGCTGCTCTTGCTACACGCTCATTAAAGGAATAGAAAAGTGCATTGACGACTACATTGCCTTTTGAGATAACACCCATCAACGAGTCATCGCGCTCTGCATGAAGCTCTACAACCTCAACCTTATCTGTATTTAATGTATTTACAAAGTCCTGTGCCGCTATTACGTCGATATCTCCTAAAAATACACGCTCTACTTTGCTATTTTTTATTAAATCACGTGCTACCTCTTTCCCCATTAAACCTGCACCTAATACAACAACTTTCATCAAGAACATCCCCTTTCATTGACCTGTTATTCTGTATCGATTTGTGCTCTTTGTAATTTACCGCTATAGTCTACATAAATACTTTTCCACTCTGTATAGACATCCAAGGCAGCTACACCCGAGTCACGATGTCCATTTCCAGTACCCTTTGTACCACCAAATGGCAGATGAATTTCAGCACCCGTTGTGCCTGCATTTACATAAACAATTCCAGTATCTAAATCTCGTTGCGCGCGGAAAATTGTATTAACATTTTGTGAAAAAATCGAGCTGGATAAGCCAAATTTCACACCATTATTTACCTCGATAGCTTCATCTAAACTTGCTACTTCAATTAGAGAAACGACTGGGCCAAAGATTTCTTCCTGTGCAATAATCATGTCAGGCTTTACATTAGTAAACAATGTTGGCTCAAAATAAAAGCCTTTATCATAAGGCGCCTCATTCAATATTGCGCCACCTGCTAATAATGTTGCACCTTCTTGTTTTCCAATCTGCACATAATGATTGATTTTTTCTAGTGCAGCTTTATTAATCACTGGCCCAATTTTGACACCTTCATCTAAGCCGTCTCCAATTGTTAGCTTGTGCATTTCGTCTAATAGACGTTTTTCTAGTTCCTCTTTTACATCTTTATGCACGATAACTCGACTACATGCTGTACATCTTTGACCAGCAGTGCCAAAAGCACTCCATAAGATACCTTCTGTGGCTAGCTGTAAATCGGCATCATCCATAACTATGACCGCATTTTTCCCACCCATCTCTAATGAAACCTTCTTCAGGTGTTTACCACCTAGCTCTGCAACCTTACTCCCTGTTGTTGTAGAGCCGGTAAATGAAATGACCTTGACATCTGGATGTTCAATTAATGCTGTCCCTACTGTTGGCCCTGTGCCAAAGACAATATTCGCTACCCCACCTGGTAAGCCGACCTCTTCAAAAATCTTGCCCATTTCGTACGCCATCATCGGCGTCTCATTGGACGGCTTCCAAATGAATGTATTCCCTGCAACAATCGCAGGGAATGATTTCCAAGTAGCTATTGCTACAGGGAAATTCCAAGGAGTTATTAAAGCTACAACTCCAATAGGTGCCCGTACACTCATGGCAAATTTATTGGCAAGCTCAGATGGTGTTGTCTCCCCAAACAATCGTCGTCCTTCTCCTGCCATATAATAAGCCATATCGATTCCTTCCTGTACCTCACCTCTAGCTTCTTCAATGACCTTTCCCATCTCTTTTGTTAAAACGGTCGCCAAATATTCCTTCTTCTCTTTCATTTTTTGACCGATGGCATATAAAAAGTCAGCACGTTTAGGAGCTGGTACCAAAGCCCAGCTTTTTTGTGCTTGTTTTGCAGCCACTACCGCTTCATCCACCTCACTAGCTGTAGAGCGCGGTATTGTAGCTAGTCGCTCTCCATTTGCAGGGTTCATCACTGCTATACTTTGTAAATGCGAATGTGCTACCCATTCACCACCGATATAGTTTTTAATCTCCACTACAAACACCCCCTGAAGTAAATATGATGCCTCGGCTTCATTGTTACCAGTCGCATTGCTTTCAGACAGATATCTCTATCCAGAACCAAATATGTCAAAATTCCGAATTTTTAATATATAGAAGTCTGTGAAGAATGCTTTTGGTTCAGCAACATCGGTGACAATTGCTAGAGGCTTTATTTTCTTTTAGCTAAATATTGATGTCGATTCGAATGAAAATCTTTTGTGAAAAAATCACAAATTTTCAGCTAAACGAAAATAAAAAATACTCATTCTAGTTTTTTATATTCGACATTTCCTAGCTTATTCCCTTTTTTTCTAAAATAATTAATTATACATTGAAACTATTACAACTTATAATCGTATACAATAACAAAACTATTTTTGGAGGAATCCCATTATGAATAATCACGAAATTGACTACAAATTATATGGCGATGATATGCAATACGTGCAAGTTGAACTTGACCCTCAAGAAACAGTAGTAGCTGAAGCTGGCGCTTTAATGATGATGGATGATGCTATCCATATGGAAACTATCTTTGGTGATGGTTCAAGAGGAAGTCAAGAAAGTGGCCTTATGGGTAAATTATTTGGAGCTGGAAAACGTCTAATTACAGGTGAAAGTTTATTTATGACAACATTTACTAACAATGGTTCGGGTAAACGTCATGTGTATTTTGCTTCTCCATACCCTGGTAAGATTATTCCAATGGATTTAAGTCAACTAAATGGGAAAATTATTTGTCAGAAAGATGCATTTCTAGCCGCTGCAAAAGGCGTTTCAGTTGGTGTCGAGTTCCAGAAAAAAATCGGTGTAGGATTCTTCGGTGGTGAAGGCTTTATTATGCAAAAGCTTGAAGGAGACGGCATGGCTTTCGTACATGCAGGTGGAGCTATTCACGAAAAGACTCTACAACCTGGAGAAGTGTTACGTGTTGATACAGGATGCTTAGTGGCTATGACATCCGATGTAAATTACGATATCGAAATGGTTGGGGGCGTGAAAACGGCATTGTTCGGCGGTGAAGGTATCTTCTTTGCTACTTTAAAGGGTCCAGGTAAAGTATGGATTCAATCATTACCATTTAGCCGTTTAGCAAGTCGCGTCTTCGCTGCAGCACCAATTTCTCAAGGTGGTGGCGGCCAATCTAAAGGTGAAGGTGGAATTGGCGGGCTATTTGATTTGTTTAACAGATAATAGTCTATACTCAATTCCCCTTATAAAAAAGGAGCGCATCTAATTAACGATGTGCTCCTACTTTTTATCTTCATTCAATGAAGGTGTCATTAATCTATTCTATTGGATACAGCTTTGCCCTGTCCATATGCAGTAAGTGCTTTCACGTTCAGCATCAACATAGCCGTTCTAGTTTCAAGAGATGCACTACCGATATGTGGAAGTGCTACAACATTTGGAAGCGTTAATAACGGATGATCCAACGCAATAGGTTCGTGTTCAAATACATCCAGCCCTGCAGCCCAAAGCTTACCATTTTTCAAAGTTTCATAAAGTGCATTCTCATCGATAATGCCCCCGCGTGATGCGTTGATTAACACTGCATCATCTCTCATTAATGCGAGTTCTTCTGCCCCAATAAGTCCTACCGTATCATTATTATACGGTGTCATAATAACAACAAAATCTGATTGTTTTAAAAGCTCCTCTAACGAAACATACTTAAATCCGTACATTTCCTCCGCTTCATGGCGACGTCTACGATTATTATATAAAACCTTCATGTCGAAGCCTTTTGCTCGTCTTGCTACAGCCTGCCCGATACGCCCCATTCCAATAATTCCGATCGTAGCACTCGACACATCTTTACCCACTAATTGCATAGGAAACCAGCTTTTCCATCTACCTTCTCGCAAATACCGTTCGCTTTCCGGAATTCTACGAGCAGTCGCAAGCAATAATCCGAAAACTAAATCAGCAGTCGTATTTGTTAAAACTCCAGGTGTATTTGTTGCCATTATCCCTCGTTTACGCAAAGCATTGACATCAATATTATTAAAGCCAACTGCTAAATTTGTCACAAGTTTTAGATTGGGTGCGTGTACTAATAATTCTTCATCGACTCGATCAGCAAGTGTTACCCACAATACTTCACAATCCCCAACCGATGCCAGCAATTTTTCACGTGGTATAACAACTTCCTCCTCCTCCCATTGTTCGATATCGTAATACTCTTGCAACGGTTCGACTATATGCGCTGGGAACTTACGTGTAATAAATAATTTCTTTTTCATATTTCGGACACCCCTCTATTCAATTCCCTAATTCGCCTATAGCGTAACACTTAGTACACTCATTTTCTAGGAATTTCTTATCTTTACATGTGAGTTAACCTATTTCTTTCTATCACTCTACAAACTTCATCAGTCTATATGTTGTTTGATCCTTCTTATAAGCAACCCAAATTTTAAATAATAAAAAAACTATGCACAGATCTATATGCATAGTTGTGAATTATTTAAAAATCTCTAATTGTTGTATCTAAACGATTTGCGACTTTTTCTAATTCCTCGGAAGATTCTCCAATCGATTCAATAATCTTTGCTAGTTCTGTTATTTGGCTCCCTACATTTTGGAAGTTTGAGATAGTACCATCTACTGAGCCGGATATTGCATCGAATGCTTTTAAAGATTTTGCATTTTGTTCAATACTATTGTTCACTAGTTCTTGAATTTCTCGAATAGCTTGGACAACTTGGCTTGTTATCACGTTTGACATCGCTATTAAATCAGCAATTTGTTCTACCGAATTTTTCGTTTGATCAGCAAGTTTACGGACTTCATTTGCCACGACAGCAAAACCTTTTCCATGCTCACCCGCTCGTGCAGCCTCAATAGCTGAATTTAAAGCTAGTAAATTTGTTTGACCAGAAATACTTTTCACTATTTCAACAACAGCATTAATTTTTGAGGAGGACCGATCCAACTGCTCCACCATACCTGCCATCTCAACTGTCTTATAATGAATTTTTTCAGTTTGCTCGTTAATTAATACAATTTTGGAATAGCCTTCAGTGGATACCTGTTGCATTGTTTTTGCCTCATCAATACTTTCCTTCAAGTATGCATTAACTTCCTTCGCACTAAAAATGAGTTCGGTCACTGTTTCATTTGTAGTGTGAGATTGAGTTTCTAGCTGAGTAGTTATCCCGCCTACGATTTCCTTTACATGTGCTTGAACACTATTTCGTTGTTCTTCGATTAACATATTGGCATAATTATCATACTCTTCTAAAACAATTTGTTGTTCAAAATTGCATATTTTACTTATAGCATCACAATACTTTTCTTCATCACCATGCGATAACTGAAGCTCATAAACTATCTTTCTTAATGATTTTTCAAGGTTTTGAAAGGCCGCTAAATACCACTTAGGATACAAATTGATCTTCACATGCATTTTCGCAACACGTCTTCTTTTCTCCAAAAAAGCTTCATCTATACGTCCTTCAAACATTTCTATAATATGATGGCGTAATGTTTGGCGTAAACGCTCGCTAGAACTATGCTTTTGAATAACTTCACGTAATGCTGGCACACTTTCAATTGCATGGTAAAATGCCCCGACCACCTTAACGACATTTCGTTCAATATGTGGTTTTAAACTTCTAATCAACTGCAAATCTTGTCTAGTTAGATTTATTAGATTTAACTGTAGCAAACGTTCCTGATCTTGAATAATAACACCTATATTCGTTTCATCACTAATTTCAATTATATTTTTCTTAGGCTTATTTCCAATTTGAAACATTCTCTCCACCTCATAAATATGATCTCATAGCATACTATATCTATCCTACTAAATATAATCTAAAAATAAAAAACATTCTAATAGTCTTAGCATCAATTATAAGGTTTAATTAATGAAAGTGACAACATAATAGGTAAATAATATCTACATTTTTCATTAACATCTATCGATCCTATTCTCAAATACAACTTATTCACTAAGTGATTCATCCTTACTTTTTTTAACCGAAGTGAGTTAAGACGTTACAGCATTCTTCAGATAACATAAACTTCCAAATTAAAAAAACCACTCTATAATAAAATGTACCCTATAAGATAGACACTTAAAAAAAGTCTCTCTTACAGGGTACTTTTATTTATAATGAACATAACAACTAGATGGAGCAGAACTT
>NZ_JBIWDH010000006.1:0-142711 GCF_044761885.1 Lysinibacillus sp. NPDC097231
TCACCACGGACACCCTTGCTCTTGGCTAACCTCTACTTCTGTCTTCGGGGTTCGGGACTTGCACCCTATAGTTCATACGCATGCCGGGCGCACATCAAAAAAGTTGAAGCCGATGTGTTATTGGCTTCAACTTTTTAAATTAATTTTTTGATTATCAAGCATTGGCTTGTTGAGGTGGTTGTTTTTTAACAATGATGACAAATAAACTTGCCAATGCACAGAAAATCCCTGCAAGGAAAAAGGCCCAAGTATAGGAATTGAAAAACTTATAGATAAGGCCTCCACCATAAGCAGCAACCGCAGCTCCTACTTGATGTGAGGCAAAAATCCACCCATAAATAATGCCACTTTTATTTGTCCCAAAAATTTGTCTAGAAATACTAATTGTTGGAGGTACTGTAGCAATCCAATCTAATCCATAAAATATTGTAAAGATTGTCAATAATACTAAGGATCCCTTCATTAAGGCATATGGGAGTAAAAGCAGAGAAGCTCCTCTTAAAAGATAATACCAAAACAATAACCATCGATTATCCAAACGATCAGACAGCCATCCTGATAAAGTAGTTCCTACGAGATTAAATACACCCATAAAAGAGAGAAAGGATGCAGCGGTTACTAAAGGAACGCCGAAGCTAATACAAAAAGAAACAAAATGAGTTCCCACTAACCCACTAGTTGAAAGTCCACAAATAAAAAAACTTCCCGCTAATAACCAAAATTCTTTCACCCTTATAGCCTCAAATAAACCATTAAAAGCAATTCTAATTGGATTTTTCTTTTGTTTCTCTTGGTGCAGCACTAGCTCTTCTTCCATTCCATAAGGTAGAATTCCAATATCCTGAGGCTTATTTTTGATAAATATAAAAATAGCGGTGAACATAATACCGCTAAGGATAAGGATTAACCCAATCGCCCACTGCCAAGAATAATGTTCAATAATAATTGCCAAAACAGGGAGGAGAATTAACTGACCCGTTGCTGTACTTGCTGTTAAAATCCCTACTGCTAGCCCTCTTCTTTTCACAAACCAATGATTGGCTACATATGGACTTAACACAGTTAAAAAGAGACTTGCTCCTAAACCAATAACACCTCCCCAGATAATAATCAACTGCCAAGATTGAGTCATGAATAGTGTTAGCGACAAGCCTATTAATAAAGTTGTCATTGCAGCTAACATCATTTTCTTTAAACCTGCTACTTCCAGTAATGCTGCCATAAATGGACCGGAAAACCCATATAAAAATAAACTCACTGCAAAGGCTAAGGCAATTAAAGATCGATCCCAATTAAATTCCTTTTCAAAAGAATCAATAAAAACCCCTGATGATGACATTGTAATTCCTGCAACAATAATTGAGAAAAAGGTTATGACTAAAATAAACCAACTGTAATGAATACGTTTCACCATGACACCTTCATTTCTTAAAGATTTTTAATTGTACTCTTTAACAGGAAAAATAAAGCCATATGCTTGTATACATAGCGAATCTCTTTCAAAATACATGTATATACATATATAATCATAGTAACAGCTCTTATCACTGTCAAGAAGCAATTTCCAACTTAACAAAATAATTCAATAAGGCTACTATAATAACAAGAGGTTACTATTTGAACCAACTCAAAAAGGAGTACGGAGCAATGAAAAATATAGATTACACACAAATATGTGTATGCGCAAACCTTCGAAAAAAAACAAGAGTCGTGACACAATTGTATGATAAATTACTTCAGCCCACTGACTTAAAAATTACACAATACTCAATGCTAGCAAATATTGCCCATCTACAATCTATTTCCATAAGTCGCTTAGGTGAAATTTTGCTACTTGATCAAACAACCGTTACACGCAATATAAACTTGTTAAAGCAAAATGGTTATGTAGTTTTATCGAGGGATCCTCAAGATGCCCGAGCGAAGATTATTACACTGACTGATAAGGGGATGGAAAAGCTAGATGAAGCCACGCCTATTTGGCAAGGTGTCCAAGAAAGGATTATTGATGATATTGGAATAGAAAAATATGAGGATTTCTATGAAACGCTGAAGACTATCCAAAAAATAATTAAATCTTATGATGAAGAATAAATAAAGGACTTAAACAAAAGAATCCATTTTGAAAATGATTAATCAAAATGGATTCTTCAGGTTGATTATATGACGAGAAGTCACCCCTAGCATAGTTCCCCTTTTGACAAGATAATTGCTTTTACCTACCATAACTTTTGGATTATTTTTATTTATTAATTTTGTAATGATTTTAGAAGGTCTGCCCATGCTATGCTCTTGAAGAAAGGTGTACTCTTGATTAAATTCATTTAGTATTTTGTTATGAAAAAGATAATCGGTTAACGCCCCATTTGAAGTACCTGTCGTAGCTTCCTCATTAATACCGTAGAGTGGGCAAAAATTCCTACTCTCTGCTATCCCTTCTTTTGTGTCGAGCGTAAATGCATGAATGCCCCCACTTTTGTATATTCAGCAAGTGCTGTAAAATCAGGATTTAAAGCATACAAAGCATCCCTTGTTTTTATTGGAAGCATTATATCTCAAAGACCAGTACTTGCAGCTTGAGGCACTAAATTATAATTTTCATCTCCTATTTGGCTTTTATCAATTTTGAAAAGGTTAGACAAACTATCATAATCATTGAATATTTTTCCTAACTGAGGTTCAGCTTGCTCCATCATTATAAATGATTGATTCACTTCCACAGTAAGTGTGCCAGCGAGTGTTTTCATAAAATATGTATTATTATCTTCAATAGCAGAACTGTCTAATAACGCCTTGAAGGATGCGATAGTAGCATGTACACAAAGTTGACCTGTGCTGTTGGTGTAAAAAACTTTATGTTAAAATTTTTATTGTCTTTTTTTTTTAATAAATACTGTTTCTGAAAAACGAATTTCTGCAGCAAATTTCTGCATAAACTCTTCGTCTAAATTTTCATGGATCACTACACCTGCTGGATTACCACCAAATTTTGTTTCTGTAAAAGCATCAATTACATAATATAACAAAGCTAACTCTCCCTTGGCTCATCATCAAAAGTTGGAGATGACATTATTAAATATGCATGTAAATAAGTTAATAGGAGTGAAGGTTGTGCAGCTCATCGGATGTTGGAACGGAAATCAATCCCACGTTATGATGATGGCATTTTCTTTATTTAATAACTATAAAAATGACTTTATTGCTTAATGATAAGCATTTCATTTTTTTCATACTTTCTCAATGTTTTTTTATAAAAGTTCACAAATAAAAAAGCGCCACATGGATGTGACGCTTTAAGCTTTCTTTATAATAAGAAACCCATCATTTATTAATATTGAATTAGTGTTTTCACGTTTAAGTCGCCAAGTTTTGCACGACCGTTAAGTTCTTCTAACTCGATAAGGAAGGCACAGCCAACAACCTGACCACCTAATTGTTCCACTAAACGCACTGTCGCTTCAACTGTACCACCAGTAGCAAGTAAGTCGTCACAAATTAATACTTTTTGACCTGGTTTAATCGCATCTTTGTGCATAGTTAATGTATCTTTACCGTACTCAAGACCGTAATCAGCACTTACCACTTCACGTGGTAATTTTCCTGGCTTACGAACAGGTGCAAAGCCAATTTCAAGCGCATAAGCAACAGGGCACCCAATAATGAAGCCACGAGCTTCTGGACCTACCACAATTTCTGCACCTAGATCTTTTGCGTAACTTACGATTTGATCTGTTGCATATTTGTAAGCAGGACCGTTATCCATAATTGTTGTAATATCTTTGAAGCTGATGCCCTCTTTCGGCCAGTTTTCAACCGTTGTTACGTATTGCTTTAAATCCATGTTATTGCTCCTCCTACGAAACTTTTTCGTATATTAATGTAATCGTTCATCAAACCATTGTTTTAATTCTATATAAGGAGCATAGACAAGCTTTTGCTCCATTTCAATCTGTTCTGAACGTAGTTTGTAAGACGGTGCTTCAGTGAGTGCTTGTTTTGGCGCATTCACGTTGACAGTCGTCAGTCCACTCTCCATTTTAACAAAATCAAGCTCAAAAAACACCTGTGTCATAAATTTTAATGCATCTAATGGCCATCCTGTATGCTTTGCTAAATCAGCCAACTGCATATTTATTGGAAAAGCAGGGCGATTTTTTAAAAACTTATAATACCAAGCGAATTGCTCACGCGTAGGTAGTCCATTGAAATACTGTGAATCAGGCATATAAAAATGCGCATAAATACGAGATGGTGCAGTTTTTCGCAATACATTTTCTAACATTTGAACATTTTGTGGCAAATCCAATAGCACGATATAATTAGACTGTTCAACATTTGAAAGCGAAGGATCCACTGCTAGAATCGGCACACCAATAAGCGACTGATAATAGGTTATTGTCTCTGAACGGAAGGCGATGAATGTCGCTTCCTCTCTCGGGACTGTATTTAACCAGCGTGAAGTTTGACGAATACCACGAATATCAAATAATTGCCACTCCGTCGTCTGAACATCCGCTATCATAAATTGTGCTTTCTTACGTCCTTGCCACTCATTAATTTGTAAATCCCCTGTAAAGGATACTTTTATTCCATATGTTAGCTCATCATGTAGATGTCCTTTATTAAAACCGACACTATCCAATTTATCATAGCCATCCGTCAATTCCATTTTAATATGATTTTCGGCTGCTCCAATTTTTCGCATGGAGGCAATCTCCACATCTTCGAGCACATATACAGGCTTCGGAAAATCAGTACCAAATGGACCGAGTGTAGAAATTTCTTCTATGGCATCTGCTGAAATTTCATCAATTTTTAGAGGAATATCAATATTGAGTATAGGTGTCAATTGCTCTTCTGATAAACATTCCCTTGCTTGGGCATCTAAGCGAGATCGTAATTCATCAACATGTTCAACAGATAATGTCATGCCGGCCGCCATTGGATGTCCACCAAAATGAGGCAATATATCTCGATTCTTCGCAAGTTCATTATACAAATGGAATCCCTCAATACTACGGGCGGACCCTTTAGCCGTTCCTTTTTCATAGTCTAGCGAAAGCACAATTGTTGGACGATAATATAGCTCAACAAGACGAGATGCAACAATCCCAACAACTCCCGCATTCCAGCCTTCTCCTGCAACGACTAAAACGAGTGAATCGCCTATTTTTTTGTCTGATTCAATTAGCGCAACGGCCTCATCTGTAATACTCTTTACGATATCTTTGCGCTCACTATTACATGTGTTAAGCTGCTTGGCCAATGCAGTTGCCTTAGCACTATCCTCAGCCATTAATAGCTCTACACCTGGTGCCGCTTCTCCAAGTCGGCCTACTGCATTTAAGCGTGGACCAAAGTAAAAGCCTATTGTTTCCTCGTTAATTTTAGCTTGCTCAGCACTTGCTACTTCACATATAGCCTGTACCCACGGACTAAGTGAACTGCGCATTTCTTCTATTCCTCGCTTTACAAGGTAACGGTTTTCATCAACTAATGGCACTAAATCTGCTACTGTACCAATGGCAACAAATTCCATTAAATGTGTCGGTAGTTCCCCGTACAGTGCGTGTGCTAGCTTAAACGCTACACCTACACCTGCGAGCTCACCAAATGGGTAGTGTCCTTCAGGAATACGAGGATGTAAAATGACATCTGCTGGCGGTAATTCTTCACCTGGCTCATGATGATCTGTAACAATGACATCCATGCCTAGTTCCTTTGCGACACGAATCGGTTCAATACCTGAAATACCATTATCCACCGTAATAATTAGCTGAACACCCTCATCATATGCTTCACGGAATAATGCCTCATGTGGTCCATAACCATGAATAAAACGATTCGGTATTTTAAACGACACATCAGCACCAAGGTCAAGCAGCGCATTTAGTACTACTGTCGTACTTGTAACACCATCGGCATCGTAATCTCCATATACTAAGATTTTCTCTCCGTCTTCAAGCGCTTTTTCAATACGTGCAACTGCTTCTGTCATGCCATGCATTAAAAACGGATCATGGATGTTTGCTTCTGTCATATTTAATAAGCTTTCTGCATCAGCTGAAGTTTCACAGCCCCGTGCTGCTAAAATTTTCGCTGCAATAGCAGAAAGTTGTAGGTCATTTTGTAATGCTTGTACAAGCTTAGCGTCTGGTCGCTCCACTTGCCATCTTTTTTTCGATAGAATCATCTTTTCACTTCCTTACGAAGGTTATTATACCGAAAATCATGGCTATCCGCACTATCCATTAGATTGATAGTTTTATCCTTTCTATCCATCAGTTATATCCAGTTATCCGACCTCATAAAAAAAGCCTACTCTATTTAAGGAGTAGACTTTTTAACACTTTTGGAAGCGGACACTAATGCCTCAATCTTAGTAAAATCTCCTTCATGTAAAGCTGTCACAATTGCACTTCCAACGATGACACCATCACCTAGTGCACCCATAGTTACCACCTGCTCAGGGGTCGAAATACCAAAGCCAGCAAGTACAGGTATTTGGCTTGCTTCACGCAAGCGTGCAAAATGGTCATCTAAATCCTCAGCAAAGTTTGAGCGAGCCCCCGTAATTCCATTGACCGTCACGGCATAGACAAAGCCTTGACTGGCAGCCGCAATACGTGCAATTCGTTCTAAAGGGCTTGTTAACGATACGAGCTGGACAATATCAATACCATATGGATTTAATGTGTCACGTAAAATAGCACTTTCCTCTAGCGGAACATCAGGAACGATTAATCCTTTAACGCCCCCTGCCACACAAGCCTTGCCAAATGCCTCGAAACCATAAGCTATAACAGGATTAAAATAAGTCATCACAACTAACGGAACGCGAATTTCTTCTTTAAATGACGCTAGTTCTTCTAACACTTTACGTAATGTTACGCCCACCGCTAAAGCTCGTTCACCAGCTTGTTCTATTGTCGGCCCATCCGCTACAGGATCCGTGAATGGTATACCTACTTCAATTGCTGTTACATCCATATGCTGCAGCCTCAGGATTGTTGGCTTCAATGTTTCTAGACCTCCATCACCTGCCATGATATATGGTACAAACGCTTTATTACCAGCAATCTTTGTTTGTTCAATTGCCTGCTGAAGTGTTGTCATGATACATCTCCTCCTAATGCTTTACGGACAGTATGGACATCCTTATCTCCTCGCCCTGATAAGCACACAACAATAATGTCATTGGTAGTCAGTGTCTGCGCAAGTTTGGCTGTATAAGCAATGGCATGGGAGCTTTCTAGTGCAGGAAGTATCCCCTCTGTTCTACTTAGTAACTGTAAGCTTTCAAGTGCTTCGCTATCTGTAATCGACTCAAATGTAGCACGCCCAATATCATGTAAATAACAATGCTCTGGGCCCTTCCCAGGATAATCCAACCCCGCTGAAATAGAGTGTGCTTCCTGTACAAAGCCATTGTCATCTTGTAATAAATACATGTATGCACCGTGTAAGACTCCGAGCTGTCCACCAGCAATGGCTGCAGCATGCTTTCCTGTCTCAATGCCACTTCCTGCAGCCTCCACTCCGTATAGTGCAACAGTTTCGTCATCGACAAAAGGATGAAACATTCCAATAGCATTACTACCACCGCCTATACAAGCAACGACTGCATCTGGTAAACGCCCTTCCTTCTCTAAGATTTGCTTTCGCGTTTCAACACCAATGACACGCTGGAAATCCCTTACGATTTTTGGGAATGGATGTGGCCCTAAAGCTGATCCCAAAATATAATGAGTATCTTCAACATTTGTCACCCAGTAGCGAAGTGCTGCATTGACAGCATCCTTCAACGTTTTTGAACCAGTTTCTACAGACTCAACCTTTGTACCAAGTAACTCCATGCGAAACACATTCAACTGTTGGCGTTTTATATCCTCTGCACCCATAAATACGACACACTCAAGATTTAATAATGCACATGCAGTTGCTGTTGCCACTCCATGCTGTCCCGCACCTGTTTCTGCCACTATTTTCTTTTTACCCATTCGTTTTGCAAGTAACGCTTGGCCAATGGCATTATTAATCTTATGGGCTCCCGTGTGATTCAAATCTTCCCGCTTCAAATAAATCTTCGCGCCGCCTAGCACTTTTGTTAAATTTTCTGCATAGTACAACGGTGTCTCACGACCAACGTATTCTTGTAAATAATAGGCTAGCTCATCCGTGAATGATTGATCTTTCATTGCATCATCATAAGCCGTCTCTAATTCTAACAAAGCTGTCATTAATGTTTCTGGAACATATTGTCCACCAAATTTTCCGTAACGGCCTTCCTTTGTGGGGACATTATTTGCAATTGAATTCGCCATTATGATCTTCCCTTCTTTACTGCCTGTATAAATGCATTAATTTTTACAATGTCTTTAATACCTTCAGTTTCCACACCACTCGACACATCTACCATATATGGAGACACAAGTGACACCGCTTCTTCAATATTTTCTGCTTTCAAACCACCAGCTAAGATTATTTTTTCTCGTGGAATACCTATCATTTCGAGGAGGGTCCAATCAAATGTGTGACCACTACCACCTTTAAAATCCGTACCTGGCGCATCAAATAAATAATAATCCACATCATAGTTAGCTGCCGCATGTACATCTTCAGCACAACGTACAGACAATGCTTTAATTGCTGGATAACCCTGTTGTCGAATAAAGTCAGGACTTTCCTCCCCGTGGTACTGCACATAATCTAATGGCACGTTTTCCACTGCTGTGCGTAACTCATCAGCTGTTGGATTGACAAAGATGCCAATTTTTAAAATATCCTCAGGCACATGTTTGGCTAATTGTTGTGCTTGTTCAATTGATAGTTGGCGCTTACTTTGGGCAAAGACAAAACCAATTGCATCCGCTCCTGCCTTTACTGCTGCTTGCACATGCTGCTGTTCCCTTAGTCCGCAAATTTTCACCTTCGTCATACAGATGCCCCCGCCTTACTTACTTGTAAACTTTTTAGAGTAGCTCCGACAGTACCACTACGCATTAATGACTCACCTACAAGAACTCCACTAGCCCCCATAGCCGCTACCGATTTAGCGTCTTCCTGTGTCCAAATACCACTTTCACTTATTAATACTCGCTCATCCTCGAATGGAAAAGCTTCTGCAATTTCACGTGTACGTTCTAAGCTCACCTCAAAGGTACGTAAGTCGCGGTTATTGACACCAATCAGCTTAGCCCCCACTGCAATAGCACGTTCAAGTTCCTGAAGATCATGCACCTCCACTAATACCTCTAGATCTAAGTCTGTTGCATAGCTATATAGGTCACATAATGCCTCATCTGTTAACGCTGCTACAATTAACAAAATAATAGATGCACCTGATGCTTTGGCAAAACGAATTTGCACACGATCAATCATAAAATCCTTACAAAGGAGTGGCGTTTGAACGACATTTGCAACTGCTACTAAATCATCAAAGGAACCTTTAAAAAACTCTTTATCTGTTAGAACCGAAATGGCCGCTGCCCCTTCTTGTGCGTAAATTTTAGCTTGCGCTACTGGATCTGTACCTTCTGCGATTAAGCCTTTTGAAGGGGATGCACGCTTCATTTCAGAAATAACCTGTAAAGTTTCAGCCGTCCGCATATGCTCAAATAATGATGGACGTGGTTTTGCTGTAAAATTTGCTAATGGGTCGGGTTGTTCAAGTAAAGCACCAACCTCTATCTTCTTTTGTTCGAGAATCTTATTTAAAATATTCATTGTCCAACCTCCACTTCTTTAATTTTTTCACTATAAGCAATGACTGCCTCTAATTTTTGTAGTGCACGTCCGCTAAATATACTTTCCTTTGCCATATCTACCCCTTCTTTAACGGTTTGAGCAATCCCATAGCTGAACAATCCGATACCAGCATTCAATAATACTGTGTCAAAGTAAGCACTTTGCTCGCCCGCTAATAATTTACGCATAATGGCAGCATTTTCGTCTGCATTGCCACCACGTATAGCCTCTAATGGAGCATAACTGAGTCCTGCATCCTCTGCTGTTAATGAAAATGGAATGAAGTCTCCCTTATCTACTAAGACAAAAGTATTTTGACCAGCCAACGACGCCTCATCTAATCCTTGTGGCCCTGAAACGACCATTGCACGTTCACGCCCTAGCATTTGTAATACGGAAGCATACTCCATTACAAAATTAGGACGGTTAATGCCCGTAAATTGTGTTGATAAGGATACTGGATTGGTAAGTGGACCGACAAGGTTGAAAATAGTTGGCTTACCAAGTGCACGACGTACCTCGCCAATTCGCTTTAATTTTGGATGTACATTTGGAGCATATAAAAAGGCAATTCCTTCGTTCTCTAATAATTCAACTGTTTGCTCAATCGTAATGTTCGTATGAATACCCAGTGCTTCTAAAACATCAGAGCTTCCTGATGCAGAAGAAATTTTGCGATTTCCATGTTTCGCCATTTTGATACCTGCACCAGCTAATACAAAGGCGGAAGCTGTGCTGATATTGAATGTATTGAGACCATCGCCACCAGTACCGCAATTATCCATATATACGCCTTCTTTTGCCGGTACATTTAGCGCAAACGAGCGCATGATTGTTGCTAATGCCGCTACTTCATGTGCCGTTTCACCTTTCACAGATAGTGCTGTTAAAAAGCTTGCGATTTCTTCCTTAGGAGTGTCATCCTGGAACACCCATGTTGCAGCCTGTAGCATCTCCTCATACATTAAATGCTCACATTGCTGTACTTTTTGACGTATTTTTTCCATTAATGTTGACTCCCTTCTTTTTCAAGTAATCTTAAAAATTCTTGTTCGTCCCCTTCTACTTGTCTTAGAACCTCTTTGACATTTGTGTATTTCGTTACCGTTACAGTTGATTGCATATGCATCGTATCATCTGCAATAACAATGGATTTCCCTGTTAAAGCAAAATCAAGATGACCATTAAAGCCAATAAATCCGAGAGCCCCCCCAAAAATCCCAGCAGTTTGACTAGATTTTTTTACATAGTCCTTGGCCCGCTCCTTTAGTATTCCAGTTGCTGCAAAGGGTGGTAAGGTTGCTGCTAAAACATCAAGTGCATGAAGCATCGGCAATATTTGACCTTCGACTCTTGATGTCAGGTGTAATGAATGCTTCGAGCGCTCAATTCTCATGGCATCAATTACTTGAATGGAATCCCTGAAGCACACGGACTGTAACTCCTGTTGGACGGCAGATACGAGCACAGCGTGGGACTTCCTCATTTCTGTGTTTTCAGAGAGCTTTCGTTCATGTTCTATATCTTCGCTCTTGGTTACCCCTCTAGGAAATATTCCTTCCGTCGGTGTAGCAATCACACGCTCACCTTTTACACGAATGAGACTTTCAGGTGATGTGCCCAAGACTATATGATCCTCAAACTCTACGTAATACATATAGGGTGCAGGATTTTTTTTACGCAATTGACGATATAAAGCGAATGCATCTCCCTGAAACTTTGCCAGAGAAAGCTTAGGTATTACGACCTTGGTAAGATCATTATCCAAGGCAGCTTTGATCGTTGTAAGTGACGTTGCAAATTGTTCATTCGTAGTCGAAGCAAGTGTTTGATAACAACAAGTTGTGTCCTCATGCTCGTGGCTATTTAACAACTGCTCTGCTAATTCTTCTAAGTTTGGTTCTTTTTTTTCCGCATCTATATTCGTATGAATCAATGTAACCTCGTCTGTTACATGATCAAAAACAATGACTGTCTCATACACATGGAAATGCACATCCGGTAACTGCACTTTATCATGGGAAGTAGATAATATCGGTGTTGCGCCATGACCTACATAACCAACAGCCCCTCCTGAAAAAGGAAATTGCGCCGTATTAGAAATGCGTGGCATTAATCTCTTTAGTAAAACAAAAAGGTCGCCTTTATGGGTATATGTTTTTCCGGTTTTATATGAATATTCCTGAATCTCATCTCCTACGCCTTTATACGTTTTTCTTGGATTTGCACCGATAAAAGAAAAACGTCCTGCTCCCTCATGCTGCGCTGAACTTTCAAGCAAAAATTTGTGATTACCTTGTAACCGTCTAAAAATTAAAATCGGCGTTAAGGAATCACCATTAATGGTTTTCATTTTTGTTCTTGAACTCGTTGATAGCATAATTACCAAGCTCCTTTGTTAAATTTCCCCTTTGAATGGGTTAACTACTATTTAGTTGTAAAAAATAAAAAAAGCCCTCTGCAAAAAGGAAATTTCCTAATTGCAGAGGACGATCATGACCGCGTTGCCACCTCATATTAGAGCATATTTGCTCTCCCTTATGTGCTCAGTCTTAGTCCATTAAAGTGATGCATCTTTTTATTTACAAAAGATTAATCCAAGACTCTAACTTTTTTGTCCAAGCACCCCCTATAACGTGGGGAATCCGTTCGCTATTATCAATTTCGCCTTGGCGTAATTGCGTCCGGATTTTGAATTGTGGCCAGTCCTGCACAACGCAGGTCAGTTAGCCGTTTTCGCAGGATGCGAAGGTTTTAGGCTCACATCCTCAATTCATTCCTTTCAAAATCCGTGACATCCGCTGGAGGCATTGGGCCAACAAGATGTTGGTCACTCAGTCGTTGCCACAGGACGTGGCGTTCTTAGACTGAGTTCCTCTATTTCAGTAAGTGTTTGGACACCCACTGAAAAGGAGCCCACATTCGCAATCGTCTCACCACCTGTAGAGGTGGGAGTCTACTGCTGAATGAAGATAATAAGCGACTCTCATAAGTCCATTCACATAAGTTACAAATCAGTTTGCACCAACCACTGACTCTCTAGATTGCATACTTAAGCTACTACTCTTATTCAACAATTTTCTCAGCTATTCTTATCTAAACTCAGCTCATCTGTTCTAAGGCTGACCTCGCTCCCGAGATCTTCTGCCTTGTATCGAACGAAAAGTTAGCCTTATTCTATGCCACTTCACCAAAATTGTCAATCAATTCAGAGAAAAAGAAAAAATATTCAAAGAAATATTATCTTTTAAACAAAAAAATGTTTCCGTAAAGATAGTTCCCTGTTAATAAATAAAGAACAAGTTGATTCCAAGAATTGCTGAGAATACACAAAATCTGCATCACAATGCTATAAATATGACACAGCTTGCTAATACGGGCGGTAAAACCATTACATCTGCTAAAGAGCAAATGGATACTATTTATGAGACTACTTCACGAATTGCAGATTTAACGCAAAAGCTGAGTCAGCAATCTGAAGAAATTGGACAAATTACAAAAGTGATTACTGCGATAACTGAACAAACAAATTTACTAGTACTAAACGCTACCATCGAAGCAGCTCGAGCTGGCGAGCACGGTAAAGGCTTCGCAGTAGTTGCTGATGAAGTACGAAAGCTTGCAGAAAAATCAAATCAATCTGCAGGCCAAATTGTTGCTCTTACAAATGAGATTCAAACGGATACAAGAAATGTAGCAGCTGCTGTAGATGAGGGGTTAGCTTCTGTTCAGGATGGCGTAGCGAAGATTCACGAAGCAGGTGATGCATTCTATTCCATCACAGCATCTGTTCAGGCATTTACCGACCAAATTGAAGATATTTCTGCCACTTCACAACAGATTTCCGCAAGTGCTGAAGAAGTGGCTGCCTCTGTTACCGAAACTGCAACTAGTGCAAACATGTCAGTAGGTAACTCTAAAATCATTGCTGAAGCAGTAGATGAACAAGTAGCAACCATGCAACAAGTTAATGAGGTTGCTGAGGAATTGAGCAACAACGCTCTGCAACTGCAATCATTACTACAACAATTTAAACTTTAATGAACGAAAGAATCTACTTGTTTTCCCAAGAAAACAAGTAGATTCTTTTTTCATCAAAAAGCAGGGAAAGATATGTTTCCTTCCCTGCCTCATTTAAGAATTATAATCAATTAGGCCTTGGCATAATTGCGTCCGGAATCGGCTTTAACTTCTGCTAGAAGTTAAACAACAGGCTCATCAGTACCCCATTGTTTTTTCTCTTTTTTGTGTATTGGACCATCTGATTTTTTCATCTCACGAATTTTTAGTGAATACCAGATTTGTGCAGCGATACAAATTGAAGAATACATACCAGTTATTAAACCAATTAATAACGCGATTGAGAAGTTTTGAATTGATGGTGCACCTAAAATAAGAAGTGCCACTGTAACGATAATAACCGTTAACACTGTATTGACTGATCGACCCATTGTTTGACGTAGTGATTTGTTAACGATATCCGCTAACACTTCACGGTCTTTTATCGTATCATATCGTTCTAAGTTTTCACGCATACGGTCGAATGTAACTATCGTATCATTGATGGAGTAACCGACAATTGTCAGTACAGCAGCAATGAACGTAATATCGACTTCTAAACGCATAAAACTGAATACAGCAACTATTAAGAATACGTCATGTAGTAACGAGACAATTGCCCCAATACCCATGCGCCACTCAAAACGAACCGCAACATAGATAATGATACCGAGAGCAGCAAGAGATAATGCTTTAATCGCATTTTTCACCAGTTCTTTACCGACAGTTGGAGACACTGTGCTTACGCCAGGCTCATGACCATATTTTTCGCCTGCTTCTTTTTTGAACTTTAAAATTTCTGCTTGTGATAGGTCATGTTTATAACGGATAACCGCAGAGTTACTCTTTTCACCTGCCAAAACGATATCTTCAGATGAGAAGTCAATACTATCAAGATATTTTGATACTTCCTCTTTATTCAACGTTTGATCCGCTTCAATCTGCACACGAGTACCACTTGAGAAGTCAATACCAAGGTTTAGACGGAATATACCAAGAACCACTAAACCAGCTACTAGAATAGCTAATGAGAATGTATAGAATTTCTTACGGTTGTGAACAAAGTCAAAACGATCAAATTTCGTTGATAAATCTAATGTTCCGATATTTTCATCCAAGCTATGCTGTTTAGATTTTGGAATACCAAACCAAGCTGGATTGTTGAAATATCCACTATTTACAAGTAACCCTTGTAATATACGAGATCCCCAAACAGCTGTTACGAAGCTTAGTAAAATACTGATAATTAATGTTGTTGCAAAACCTTTAACAGAGCTTGTCCCGAATTGGAATAATACAGCAGCTGCTAATAATGTAGTTAGCTGCGCATCGACAATTGCTGATAAAGACTGCTTCGAGCCAATCTGGAATGCTTGTTTAACCGAATAACCTACCCGGAGCTCTTCACGAATACGCTCTGCTGCTAAAATATTCGCATCAACGGCCATTCCTATACCAAGAACGATAGCTGCGATACCTGGAAGTGTTAACACAGCATTAATCCAGTCGAAGACAACGAGCACTAGGAAAGTGAAAATAGCAAGTGTAATGATGGAAATAAAGCCAGGTAAACGGTAGTAGAATAGCATAAATAAGAAAATAATGACTACGCCCACAACGCCAGCGAAAATTGTACTTTTCAGTGCTTGGTCACCAAATTGTGCACCAACTGAAGTAGAATAAATTTCATTAAGCTTTACAGGAAGTGCCCCAGCATCTAAAATACCCGCTAAATTTTTCGTTTCTTCAACTGTGAAGTTCCCGCTAATCATTACATCTGTTGTATTTAATGTTTGGCTAACTGTTGCAGCAGATGCATAGCGAGGCTTCGCTTTTTGTGATTCTGCTTTATAAGAGTCAACACCCTCTTCAAAATCTAACCAGACAACAAGTAAATTTTGTCCTGCAGGTTTAGCGGCAATTTTACTTGTAACGTCGGCAAATTTTTTCGCATCTTTTAACGTTAGCGAAACAATCGGACGATTTTGCTGGTCAAAGGAACCTTTAGCACCACCTGGCTTTAAGTCATTACCATCCAGCAATAAATTGTCATCGACATCACGGAATGTTAGATTTGCAGAAGTAGACAATAATTTACGTGCTGATTCTTGGTCTTCAACTCCCGCTAATTGCACGCGAATGCGGTTTTTGTCTTCAACCTGAATGCTTGGCTCACTTACCCCGATAGCATTTACACGTTCACCAAGAGCTGTAGCTGTAGCTGTCACAACTTCCGGTGTAATTTTTTGTCCCTCTTTTAATTCTTTAACCTCATAAAGAACCTCAAACCCGCCTTGTAAGTCAAGACCAAGCTTAATGTCCTTTAAGACGCCGTTTACAGTCGTACTAATGGTTGCTGTAAAGATTACCAAAAGTAGCACGAATGCAACAATACGACTTTTTAGTTTCATTTATAAATCCTCCTCGAATAGGTGTAAGGCAATTCCTTACACTACAAACAAGTATAATACAAATCCTTTTGAAACGTTTATTCCTCCTTTTCCTTTAGAATAATGTAGCCTGTGCTTCAAAAAGGTTGCTCTACTTATTTCAATCGTTCATAACGCGCAAATTTATTCCAGTATTTGAATAGGTGTATTCCTCCAAATTCAGAAAAGAATTATATGGAGGTTTTTGAATAAATATATTTATACAAATAAAAAAAGCGCAACACACTCATTATGAAACACGTTGCGCTTGGTGTCAATTCAACACTTTTAGTATTCTTTTATTATTTGACAAAATTCACATATTCTTCTTAAGATTTCACCGGACCAAGCAGCGTTTTTAATTCTTCTGTACTTATTTCTGTAAACCAATCATTACTTTGTAAAAATTCTACTTGATTAAACGATACGATATCGGACGGTGATACAGCAAAAATAGTGGCGATAATCTCATGTAAACGTAATTGTTCAATATTTTTTTTTCGCCATTTTTTCTCTACACAGTAGCGCCATAGTTCCTCTGCTGTAATAGCATCGTATTGATAATGCTTAAACTCTTCTATCTTACTATCAATTGCCGGACGAATTTTTTCAAATAGTTGCTCATGTTGCATACTCATTTTGAATCATCTCCAATCAAAGTTGTATCGTAAGACATGTCTGCATACAAATAGTGTAAATGAATTTTTGTGGCTTGAGAAGGGACGGATGGCATGAGTTCTTTTGTGCGAGGTACACTATTTTTAATGTTCGTGATTTTTTTATCTAAACTCTTTGGCTTCTTTTATAGAATGCAATTTATGCGTATTGCTGGTGAAGAGGCAGTCGGCATTTATATGACCGTCTATCCGGCATTTATTTTCTTCATCTCACTCATTCAACTTGGACTACCTATCGCTGTGGCAAAAATTGTAGCAGAGTTACTAGCAAAAAACAAACGTGAAAGCATCTATGGTGTTATGCGGACTGCTATACTTTGGTCATTTATTGGAATGATCATTTTTATGCCGATTGTTGCACTTACAATACCATATATCTCGACTACACTTTTACATAATGAACAGACAACAATTACGCTATGGATTGCACTCTTTGCTGTGCCAGTATCAGTTGGCTCTGGATTATTGCGCGCTTATTTACAAGGCATTACGAAAATTACACCTACAGCCTGGGCACAAATGATGGAACAAATTGTGCGCATTGGTTTCATCACATTCATGCTGCCATTTGTGGCTGCTTATAACAATGCTGCCATTACAGCAGCCTCAGCTATGGGTATTACACTTCTAGCTGAAGTCGTTGCTTTCTTGTATCTGTGGATGCATTATATTGTTTCAAAGAAAAATCTATTGGCGAAAAAAAGCAAAATCGAGGCGTATCCTTCCTCGCCAATGCTACGAATCGCCCTTCCTTCTGCAGGAAGCAAACTGTTTGGATCTTTTACTTGGTTTTTAGAGCCCATTATCTTTTTAAAAGCTTTAACAATGGCTGGACTGACAGCCTCTGCAGCAACGATTCTTTATGGCATTATTTCGGGTGTATTAGTTCCTTTATTATTATTCCCAGCTTTTGTGTCCGCAGCACTTTCGATTGTCCTTATTCCAGCTGTAAGTGATGCTGTTGCACGTCAGCACATACCTCTTTTACAGGAACGTATCTCTGTGTCATTACGCTTATCTTCTCTGGTGGGTTGTATTGCAGCAACGTACTTCTTTGTTCATGGCGACGAATTAGCGGTGAAGCTTTTCCACTTAGAAGAAAATCGTGGCTATGTGAAAATATTAGCTCCAATTTTTTACTTTTATTATATTCAAAGTCCTTTGCATTCGATATTACAAGCAATTGGTGAAGCCCGTTCTGCGATGATGAACTCCATTTACGGTGGTCTTGGTAAGCTCTTTGTCATGTTCGTGCTCGCCTCTCAGCCTGGTATCCAAGAAAAAGGTGCCGTTGTGGCAATAGGCTTTGGCGTTTTACTGACTTCGTTCTTGCATATCGCAACAGTAAGACAACGTAAAAATTTGCGTGCTGGTTTTAGAATGTTTGTTGTTCCATATGGCTGTTTTATTGCTGTTTGTGTTACCCAGTATTTTCTAACAAAAATAATGCCATTGCCGTTCATTTTAAGTAGCTGCGTAACCTTATTTTTACTATTTACATTCTTACTATTCTCCAACCAGTTACGCATCACAGATTTCCGCTATCTTCGTAAGTTGGCCAAGAAAGTTTAACTTTCTTTTAGTTGGATATGAAGACGATTGTCCTCCCAAATACAAAAAAATACAGTGCTACTATCCGTAATATTATTTTTAGTTAACTCAGCCTTTAACCAATCAACATCCTTATGCAATACTTTTAAATGCTTTTCCTGAATATCGCCGTCGATAATCAATGGATAAGCAAAGGACTTTTCATCTTTTTTATACACAGAAAGATTGCCAGAAGGCTCTAAATAAGCATAAGCAATATCCGTGACAGAAGCTACTCCATTTTCACGCAATTGCTGACATAAATCATCTAAATTATAGCGGTGCTTGCGCATTTCGCTTTCTATAATAACGCCATCTCTTACGAGCAATGCTGGATCGCCATCGACTAAATCACGTACTTTTTTGAATTTAAGCGATAATAACGCACTTAATATTTGAATAATTAGCAACACGATGATTGGTAGAATGGCATTAAATAAAGAACTCTCATAGTCATCCAACGCAAAGGCTGCAACCTCTGCAATTAATATAAATACCACTAAATCGATAACAGATAATTCACCAAGTTCACGCTTACCCATCATGCGAAAAACGATAAGGATAAACACATATAAAAAGCAAGTTCTAAAAATAATCGTAAAGTATTCTTCCATATAGTCACCCCCATACTAATCAAGGTGACCTTACTCATCGATTTTTATACAGGATGATGTTATATGGATAATGTTGTTTTTTTACCACTTATTGTAACTAAAAAAGATTTTTTCCTGCCAACCTTTAAGAAACCAAGTTTTTAATTTAATCGCAGCAATAGAAATGCACAATAACATTAACAAAATAACACTTCTTTGTTTATAATAGGAAAATGATGCTGTACAATTTCCGTAAATCGAAAGAATAAACCCTAGTAGTTTGTGCAAAATAAAAGGAGCTGAAATTATTGTCGTAATGCACCTTTTTAGCTTAAAAACACCCGTACAGTTAACAAGGACATTTCATGATAACAATAAATTGTATAAAGGTCATCATCATTTATACTTCCACATTTAGTAAATGATCACCGTTTCCTAATTTAACAAGACAACTCAAACATGAATACAAGGTGAGAAGATGAAAAGGATAGTAATTTTTTTAGTTATTGTTGCTTTTAGTATATTGCTCATTAAACCTAACCCTATTTATGGATATCAAAATGAAAAGATTCCAGTTCCCGTTCTTATGTACCACCATTTAGAAAATAACGTAAATAATAATACAATTATTTCCCCAGAGAATTTCGAAAATCAAATTAAAACGCTCAAAGAGAAAGGGTATAATTCGATTACAGCTCAAGAATTATATGATTATTTGAACGGTAAAAAAAAGTTACCTAAAAATCCAGTGTTAATAACTTTTGACGATGGTTATTTAAGCAACTATGAAAAAGCTTATCCCATTTTAAAAAAATACAAAATGCATGCAGAAATCTTTGTTATTACTAGTCACATTTTAGAAAAAAGCGGAAAGAATGTACGTCCAAACGAAATTCCTAAAATGAACTGGGATCAATTAAAAGAAATGAAAGATTATATAACCATCCAAAGCCATACTTGGAATTCACATTCTAAATTACAATCATTCAGCGGAGGAATGAAAGGTGCTATTTATGGGCGTAGTTACATTAAAGGAAACCTAGAAAAACAAGAAGAGTACGAAGAAAGGGTTAAAAAGGATTTACTTCTTTCTAGGAAAATTATTAAAGAAAAGTTAGGATATGAACCAATTGCTCTTAGCTATCCCTTTGGAACTAATTCTGAAGATGCAATGAGATTAGCGAAAGATGTTGGATTTAAAATGGCTTTTGTTATTAAAAATAAAGGTGTTAATATGGGCGATAATGTTTTTGCTTTAAGTAGAATAACGGTAAATGGCAATGAAACTGGAGCTGAATTAATTAAGAAACTAAAAAACGATGGCACTTGAGCAAAACGGGAATAAAATAAAGAGATAATCATGTATCGAGCTTAACAAAAAAAGACTTACAACTCATTATGCAAATTGTAAGTCTTTTTCTCATTATTATTTTAATTGGTCGTCTTTTACAACTCGTCCAATTGCTTGACGGTCAAATTTAACGCGCACATTGTCTGCAATTTTTAATGTCACAGTTGTGTCCTCAATTGAGTCAACCTCGCCATGTAAGCCACCGATTGTAATCACTTTATCACCACGTTGCAAACTATTTTGCATATTTTGTGCTTCCTGCTGTCTCTTTTTAGCTGGGCGGATTAAAATAAACCACATTGCAACAAACATGATTAAAATCATAATTAAGCCAGAATATTGTTCCATCATTCTTGCCCCCTTTCCAATTCTCACTTTTTTAGTATAGACTATTCCACCCTAAAAAAGCGATGGACAAGCCCAAAATTTTTCTATATTACTAATATTTTTTCTATGATAGACAACTATTTGCTAGAAATATTCATATTTCACACAAATTTACATGATTTTTTTACGAGATATTAGAAGTTCTTTGCATCTGGTCCATTAAAGCCGTATTTCTCGAAAAATTCTTCTCGGAAATCGCCAAGACGATCTTCACGGATTGCCTCACGTACTTGTTCCATTAACTTTAATAGGAAGTGCAAGTTATGGTATGAAGTTAAACGAATACCAAACGTTTCTTCAGTACGAATTAGATGACGGACATACGCACGCGAATAATTTTTACATGTATAGCAGTCACAATTCGGATCAATCGGGCCAAAATCACGTGCATATTTTGCATTTTTAACGACTAAACGGCCTTCTGATGTCATTAATGTACCATTACGAGCGATACGTGTTGGTAATACACAGTCAAACATATCAATGCCTCGAATAGCTCCATCAATTAATGAATCTGGTGATCCGACACCCATTAAATAGCGTGGTTTATTTTCTGGCATCAATGGCGTAGTAAACTCTAATACTCTGTTCATGATATCTTTAGGTTCACCTACGGAAAGTCCCCCAATGGCATAGCCAGGGAAATCTAGTTCAACTAATGCTTCTGCAGAACGACGGCGTAAATCCTCATATTCTCCCCCTTGAATAATACCAAAGAGACCTTGTTCCTCTGGACGTTTATGAGCTTCCTTACAACGTTTAGCCCAACGTGTTGTACGATCTACAGACTGCAGCATATAGTCATATGTCGCTGGAAAAGGTGGACACTCATCAAATGCCATCATAATATCTGAGCCTAAATCATTTTGAATTTCCATCGCCTTTTCTGGGCTTAAAAACAATTTATCCCCATTCAAATGATTGCGGAAGTGAACCCCTTCTTCTTCAATTTTTCGGAATTGACTAAGTGAGAATACTTGGAAACCACCTGAATCTGTTAAAATTGGGCGATCCCAGTTCATAAATTTATGCAAGCCCCCTGCTTCCTTGACAATATCATTACCTGGTCGTAGCCATAAATGATATGTATTCGAAAGAATAATACCTGCATTCATTTCTTTTAGTTCCTCAGGTGACATTGTTTTAACAGTTGCTTGTGTACCAACAGGCATAAATGCTGGCGTTTCAAAAGAGCCATGTGGTGTATGCACGATACCAAGACGTGCTCCTGTTTGCTTACAAGTATGAAGTAGCTCATAACGAATTGCTGGTTGTGTCATAAAATAAATATTCCTCTCTTATCTGAAGTAAAAACAGAGGCTCGCACGATGCGAGTCAGTTAGTCGTTCGTTGACACAGGATGTGCCGTTTTTAGACTAACTCCCACTGATTACAAATAGTTTTATCCTTTCGGACGAATAAACATAGCATCACCAAAGCTAAAGAAGCGATATTTTTCTTCTACAGCTTGTTTATATGCACTTAAAATGGTTTCTTGTGTGGCAAGTGTACTCACAAGCATCACAAGGGTTGATTTTGGTAAATGGAAGTTTGTGATTAAACCATCTACAACTGTAAAGTTATATCCTGGATAAATGAAAATGGACGTCCAACCTTGTTCTGCACGCACTTCGCCTCCGTATTTAGAGCCAATAGTTTCCAATGTTCGTGTAGAGGTTGTCCCAACAGCTATCACTTTTCCTCCATTACTCTTTATCCGGTTAATGATTGCTGCCGCTTCTTCCGTCACACTATAAAATTCGGCATGCATTTCGTGATTTTCAATTGATTCTACACTTACAGGACGGAAAGTTCCAAGTCCCACATGTAAAGTAATAAATACAACTTCGACCCCTTTTGCTTTTACTTGCTCCAGTAATGCTTCTGTAAAATGCAGGCCTGCAGTTGGTGCTGCTGCTGAACCACGTTCTTTTGCATAAACAGTTTGGTAACGATCTTTATCCTCTAATTTTTCACGAATATATGGAGGTAATGGCATCTCACCAAGTTGCTCTAATATCTCATAAAAAATCCCATTATAGTTAAACTCAAATGTACGTCCACCGTGATCAAGCTCTCCTGTACAAGTAGCTGTCAGTAAGCCTTCTCCAAATGTTATAACTGTACCAACTTTTACACGTTTAGCCGGTTTAACAAGTGTTTCCCATTCATCTGTACCAGCCATTTGCTTTAATAAAAGTACCTCTATATGGGCACCTGTTTCCTCTTTAACGCCCATTAAGCGTGCTGGTAAGACCCTTGTATCATTTAACACAAGACAATCTCCAGCATGTAACTCCTCTAAAATATGGGCAAAATGATGATGCTCCACTTTTTTTGAACCTGGCGTCACTACCATTAATCGACTTGCAGTACGATCCATAAGCGGTGTTTGTGCAATAAGCTCCTCTGGCAATTCAAAATCAAAATCTTCTACACGCATGAAAAAAACTTCCTTCTTCTATGTTTGTTGGGGATAATCATATCCGAAATGTTCGTAGGCTAGATGTGTTGCCACACGTCCACGTGGTGTCCGCTGTATAAAGCCAATTTGCATCAAATATGGCTCGTACACATCTTCTATCGTTACACGTTCCTCACCAATGGAAGCTGCCAATGTATCTAAACCTACAGGACCACCACGAAAGCGCTCAATCATATTGGTCACAAGTTTATGGTCAATATGGTCAAGCCCTCTAGGATCAACTTGTAATAGCTCAAGTGCTTGCTTAGCTAGTCCATCTGTAATCATACCATCACCAAGCACTTGTGCATAATCTCGCACTCGCTTAAGCAAACGATTTGCAATACGAGGTGTGCCACGAGAGCGTCTTGCCATTTCGCTTGCTGCTACTTGCTCAATTTCAACAGCAAATAAATGTGCACTACGCACAATAATTTCAGCAAGTGAGGTATCATCATAATACTCTAATCTCAGTAATACACCAAAGCGATCCCTTAAAGGTGCTGATAATGCGCCAGCCCTTGTTGTGGCACCGACAAGCGTAAATGGTGGTAAATCAAGACGTATAGATCGTGCTTCAGGTCCTTTACCAACGACAATATCTAAACAAAAATCTTCCATGGCTGGATAAAGCACTTCTTCAATTGCACGAGGCAGGCGATGTATTTCATCGATAAAAAGCACATCTCCAGGCTCCAGTGAGCTTAAAATAGCTGCTAAATCTCCAGGACGTTCGATTGCAGGGCCGCTAGTCATGCGTACATTGACATTCATTTCATTGGCAATAACAGCAGCTAATGTAGTTTTACCCAGTCCAGGAGGTCCATATAACAGCACATGGTCTAAACTTTCCTGACGAAGCTTTGCTGCTTCAATGAAAATTTGTAAATTTTCTTTTACCTTATGTTGACCAATATATTGTGCTAATCTTTGAGGCCTTAAAGATAATTCAAACTGTTCATCATAGCTCCCTGCCTCACTGGCCATCATACGTTCAGACATGTACTTTCCCCCCTTTCACTATTTTAACTTTAATAGCAATTGTAAAGCTTGTTTCATAAATGCATCTGTTGTTTCAAGCTTGTCATTATCCTCAAGCTGTGGACGAATTTTTTCCAACTCTTTTTCAGAATAGCCAAGCGCCATTAAAGCAAGGATGGCTTCCTCAAGTTCATGTTTATATGGATTCACACCGAATAGTGGTAACTCATCTTCTGCACTAGGTAGCTCAATCGTCTCTAATAAACCACCAAGTTTACCTTTTAAATCTAGAATCATTTGACGTGCCGTTTTCTTACCCACTCCTGGGAATTTCACTAAAAATACTTCATCTTCTCGTTCAATGGCACTTATAACCTGCTGCGGATTACCAGTAGCTAAAATAGCTAAAGCACCCTTAGGTCCAATTCCTGATACTAAAATTAGCTTTCGGAACAGCTCTCGTTGGTCTAAATTTGGAAAACCATATAATATTTGTGCATCCTCACGTACATGTAAGTGTACAAAAATTTGTTGCTCAAGTGCAGAAGTCCTAAACGCAAATGGATTAGGTGTATTCAGCTGCCAGCCAATCCCTTGTTGTTCAAGCACGACATACTCAGGAGTAATACGCTTAATTTGTCCTTTTAAATAATCATACATCTATAATCCCTCTCAATCATCGTCTTCGATTATAGCATAAAGCGAACGAATGCTCGACTATAAGAATAGTACTAGTAATTGATCTCACAGAAAAAATGACCGCCAAAAGACGGTCATTTTTTCATCATTCTATCAATATCGTACCACAGTTTTGGCCAACATGTGAGGGCTCGTTTAGTAAACGGCACTAAATAATCTAAAAATACTAGCTGTTGATCTAACGGTAAATCCACTGCAAAAAGCCATTCACGCAATAACTCATTTGGATATTTTAAACGATGTAGCTTTCTTTTATCTAATCGCTTTAGCTCTGGTAACTCTTCAAAAACTTTACCAAGGTCATAATCTACTGCTGGCAATACACGATGTAACCATAGAATATATTCATCATCCGCTTCTCCAAGGTGTGCCAAATCAAAATCAATTAAACGCAATTTCCCATCGGAGCACCATAAAAAATTATGATGAACGACATCGCCATGTAAAAGGGTAATTTCTTTTTCAGGTACATTCTCCATAGCAATTAACTGTAATGACTTCTCACTATAGTGTAAAATTTGATCTATTTCTTCTTTCGTTAAAAATGCAAGAAATTCATTTTGTCTACTCTTAAAACGCATATGACGCATTTGCCATTTTAAAAGTTGTGAATAGGTGTGTAAGCCAGATAGTCTCTGCCAAGCAATTTTTTTATGTGTATCATGTAAAGCAACTAATAACTTAAGTGATTCTTTTCGGTCTATTTTATGTGCAAAATTAGCACTATTACTTTCTTCTTGCCAATCTTGTACGATTAAAAGCTCATCGTCACTTTTCACTAAAGGCAAGATAAGCGTGGGCTCAAGACGTTCAAGCTGTCGATGAATAAGTCTCACCTTGTCTGCTATTTCTAACTGCTTTGCTCGTTTGACAAAATAATTATTCGATCGATATTTATATTTCCAGATATTCGGCTTTACTTCCTCAACAATATACGCTTTTTTACCATCGATAAGGCGTCATCCCGCCTGGGTAAAAATGCGGTGACATCCATTGTCCTGACGGGTGATGCATTGGGTAATGTGACGGACATGGTGGTGGGCACGGCGGCGGTGGACAATGGCATGTGTCCATTTGCCAGCTCGGCATTACAGGCTGTGCATTACAACCACAAGAATGCTCCATTTTCATCTCTGGCATTGGCTGTACAGGGAAGAATGGAGATGTACTAGATTCTAAGAAATCCCCCATTCCTGCAACCTTTCCTGCTGGCATTTCACAAGATGGTTGTTCCGGCATTGTATAGGCCTCTACTTGTGGATGCATTGGCATTGGCCACCACATATGATGATGTACTGGTTGATGACAGCTTGCACAATGTGGCACCATTGGCATTTGTGGCATAATGAAAATAGGTTGTGGCATTGGTGCTGGTGCTGGTGGCGGTGGTTGAATTTGAACTGGCGGTGGTGTAACAGCTTGATTTTGCTCTATTGATGGCATGACAAGTTGTTGATTCCAACTTAGCTCTACAGGCTGTGGTACATACATTGGTTGCTGAGGCATCGGCATTGGCATTGGATAAGGTATTGGAATCATTTGTGGTTCTGGCATCGGTGGTGGTGGGACTACAACAGGTGGAGGCATTGGTCGCTGTATCTCTTTTTTTACAGTTTCTTTTATGTGAGTAGGTGACTCCTTATGTCCTTCTTTATGCGATTCCCAATGTGTCTCCTTATGCCCTTCTCGGTGGCCATCTCTGTGTCCTTCTCGGTGGCCTTCCCGATGATGTTCCCAGTTTGTTTCTCTATGTCCCTCTCGATGGCCTTCTCTATGTGTATCTTTGTGTGCTTTTTCAGGCAAAATAATTTCCATGCCAGGCACTATATAATCTGGGTTGGCAAGATGGGCATTGAGTCGCTTTAATTCTTCAAATGAAATGCCGTACTCTTTCGCAATCTTCCACAACGTATCTCCTTTTTGAACAATATGAATACGCAATTTTTTCCTCCCTTCCTCTCTACGTATCATATGTTCAATGTTTCATTTGGATACAAAAAATTCACGCATGTTGCAAATGCTTCATGGTACACTAGTTTTTAAGGAAAACTGCTTCCTTCATTACAGGCAGAGGTGATCTCTTATGAAAAAAATGTTAGGCGAAGAACGCCGACTGCAACTTCTAGCACAACTAAAAAATAGTTCAGCACCAATAACAGGGACAGACTTAGCTAAATTCGCTAATGTATCAAGACAAGTCATTGTTAATGATATGACATTATTAAAGGCTAGAAATGAACCTATTATTGCAACTAGTCAAGGCTATCTTTATATGAACCAGGAACAATTACACCATACTGTTGAACGTACAATCCCTTGCTTCCATACCTCAAAGGATACAGAAGATGAACTTATGACAATAGTTGATTGTGGTGGTACAGTAAAAAATGTTATTGTTGAACACTCTATTTATGGTGAAATTATAGCTTCCATTATGGTCTCTAACCGGCATGAGGTGAAGAAATTTATTCAACGAGTTACCGAAACACAGGCAAGTTATTTATCTGAACTCACTGGTGGTACACATCTTCATGTTATCTCTGCGCCTTCAGTTGAAATTTTAGATTTAATTGAGCAAACATTATATAAAAAGGGCTATTTAGTTGCGGATCAATAAATCTTTAATCTACATCCACTATAATTTCCCACAGATTTTGGACTTTAATAATTAAGTAGCTGCTAGTCTTAACCCCTTTAGCTCGTATTAACTTCACTTCATACTGCATGTTTAATGCCTATAACTACTTATAATTTTATTTACTCTACGACAAAAAAGAGCTATCCACAATTAGTTGGATAGCTTCAGTAGTTAAAGGAATCTTTTTCGTTGTACAGGTGTTGGCATTAGGCACACTTTTTTTCGACCGAATAGGCGATAGCGATTTTTAGCTACAATTCGGTAAACCGTATTTCGTATAAAAAGAGGCAAAAAGATGAAAACATAGCAAACTGGCCACAAGCCATCTAACTTCCGACATATTTTTAGTGCTGCTGTGGATTCAAAATACGCCTTTCCTTGTTCGATTAATATTACACTATCTATATTTTCAGGTATCTTATATTCAACAAGTAGTGCTTTCCCGGCCTCACTTTGGATGGATGCAAATTGAAAATAAGCTGCTTGATCATTTTTGATTATAAATTGCACACTGCTGTCACAAAAATTGCACACTCCGTCAAATCAATTTCGCCTTGGCGTAATTGCGTCCGGATTTTGAATTGTGCCTGCACAATTCATTCCTTTGAAAATCCGTGACATCCGCTGGAGGCTTTATTTTCATTCAGTAGGTGTTGCTGAATGAAGATAAAATAATGCCACCACCACAATAATTCCTCCTAGTCACTTCTATGCCTCGGCTGAAGTTAAATAAGTAAAGTATGTACCAAGTGACTTCACCTTGCAACCAAGTGCAGCTAGTTCTTCCATAGCTCCTCGCATCATAGGTTCTTTTTCATCTGCCAATACATCAATCATAAAGAAATAATCTCCTAAGCCTGTTTTTAATGGCCGTGACTCGATTTTACTTAAATTTAGCTGTCGCCAAGCAAATACTGATAATACTTGATGTAATGCCCCTGAACGGTCTGTTGGCAATGTTATCATGAAAGTAGTTTTTGCCTGACCCTCTGATAATTCTTGTGGTAATCGTATATTTTGCTTTGATAATACGAAGAAACGTGTATGGTTAAAATGGAAATCATGGATATTGGATTGTACGATTTCTAAGCCATATTTTTCAGCTGCCGCTGCATTCCCTACTGCCGCAATACACTCATTTGGATTTTCGGATACATATTTTGCCGCAGCTGCAGTTGATGTTGTTTGATGCAATGGAACATGGCTGAAGCGATAGAATAAGTACTTATGACATTGAGCTAACGCATGAGGATGCGAATAAACACCTTCAAGCGATTCCCAATGATCCTTCTGAGCTTTATTCACCATCAAATGCTGTTGGATTTTCAATTGAAGTTCCCCTGTAACATATAGAGTTGCCTCATGGAATAAATAATCGAGCGTTAATGACACAGAGCCCTCTAAAGCATTCTCCAGTGGTACCACCGCTAAATCTACTTTCCCTTCTGCGACTGCCTCTATGCATTCTGGAATTGACGTACAAGGGACGAGCCACTCATTCGGAAAGATTGCCTTTGTTGCTAAGTATGTAAATGATGCCTCTGGTCCTAAATATCCAATCCGTTTTTCCCATTGTTGCTCTGTCATTACATTTACCTCCTTCACTACAATTGTAGTATAAAGTTTAATTTCAAATAGTTAAAATGTAAAAATTTTGAATTTTCATTTTATGACTCAACATCAAATGTTAGGGTGAGGCACAATGTGAATTCTCCACATGTTTTGACGACTGCCCTTACCTATACGAACGTTCTATCCGTCTCTTAAGAGATAAGAATAAGGAGCTGTCCCAAAGATACTTAAATCAAGTGGGACTGCTCCTCTTAGAGCTTTATTTGCAGCCGTATGCCTGGATCCGTTCGCAAATTTTACACGCTCATTTATCTTTCAAAGGGAACTTTTAACCAATCTTACAATGCACCTGAACTAATGACTTCCGCTGACTCTACAAAATCTAAACGTTTAAGTTGTTGTATTAAATCATCAAGTTCACATGTCATACTCGTTACATCTAATGACAATGTAACATTAGCACGTCCTTGAATCGGTATTGTTTGATGGATAGTCAGTACATTGCAATGCGTAATTGTCACCGTTTCTAAAAGCTTAGCAAGTGTTCCTTTTCGGTCTTGAAGCTGTAAAAAGACTGTTAAAATGCGTTCCTGCACAATTGAGTGAAATGGAAATACAGCATCACGATATTTGTAAAACGCACTACGCGATAAATCCACCTGCTTTACCGCATCCCAAATGGAAGATACCGAACCACTTGAAAGTAGGTGCTTCGCCTCCAAAGTTTTTTGCATAGCATCGGTTAAAACATCTTCACGAACTAAATAATATCGCTGATTCGCAACATTCTTCATACGCTTCCCCCTAAAACTCTTGTCTTAATCGACAAATTCAAATTCAAACTCTTGTAGACGAACTGTATCGCCATCTTGTGCTCCACGTTCACGTAGAGCTTCATCTACACCCATTGCTCGCAATTGACGTGCAAAACGGCGAATACCATCTTCGCGGCTAAAGTCAGTCATTTTAAATAGGCGTTCAATTGCGTAACCACTAATGATAAATGTACCATCATCATCACGAGTAATTTCGAAATCTTCCCCTTTTGCTTCATGCTTGTACATTACTGTTGCTTCTGATTGCTCTTCTAAGTCATCATATAGAGGGAATTCAGGCGTCACTTCAAGTAAGTCCGCAATAGCAAATAGTAACTCTTTTAAACCTTGACGTGAAATTGCCGAAATAGGGAATATTTGTATATCTTCTTCCACTTTTTTGCGGAATTCCTCTAAGTTTTCTTCTGCTTCAGGCATATCCATTTTGTTTGCCACAATAATTTGTGGACGCTCTGTTAAACGAAGATTATATTGCTTTAGCTCTTCATTAATCGTTAAATAGTCCTCGTACGGATCGCGACCTTCCATTCCTGACATATCAATTACATGGACAATAACACGTGTACGTTCGATATGACGTAAAAACTGATGACCTAAGCCCACTCCTTGATGTGCTCCTTCAATAAGACCAGGTAAATCTGCCATCGCAAAGCTACGATGATCATCTGTTTCAATCATTCCTAGATTCGGAACAATTGTTGTAAAATGATATGCACCGATTTTTGGCTTAGCAGCAGAAACAACAGATAAAAGTGTTGATTTACCAACACTTGGGAAACCTACTAGTCCCACATCTGCTAAAACTTTTAACTCTAATATAACATTTAATTCTTGTCCTGGCTCACCTTTTTCAGAAAGTTCTGGAGCTGGATTTGCTGGTGTCGCAAAGCGAGAATTTCCTCGTCCACCTCGGCCTGCTTTAGCAATTATTGCTCTTTGCCCATGCTCGACTAAATCAGCAATGACAGCATTTGTTTCCTCATTGATAACAACTGTGCCTGGTGGTACTTTAACGATTAAATCGTCTGCACGTTTACCATGCATTCCTTTACTCATACCATGCTCACCACGGTCAGCCTTGAAATGGCGTTTGTAGCGGAAATCCATTAATGTACGTAAGCCTTCTTCTACTTCAAATACTACGTTACCACCATGTCCACCGTCTCCACCAGCTGGACCACCATTCGGTACATATTTTTCTCGGCGAAAGGCAACCATTCCGTCCCCACCGTCGCCACCTTTTACATAAATCTTAACGTGATCGACAAACATTTAGTTCACTCCCTATTTGCACTCATTACATATTGCCAGCACTTATTAGTCTGCTCAATTGTTTGAATGTCTAATTGTTTCAAACCTTTTTCGGTGAATGCGTCAGCACTCCATTGTCCATTTAGCGCGAAAGTCACGGCAAATGTATGATCGTCAACACGTACATTGAGCGCTAAGCTCTGCTCTGTAAATGGATCTAATGTATCATAAACATGCATAACTGTTCTGTTTAAGTAATCTACAATTTCCGAATCAATAGTATTTGTAACAGGCTTTTTTATCTCACCACTGAGCTTCATGGGTAATGAAGGATAGCGCCAGCCTGCTGTTTGTAGCCATTCGATTGTTTGTGGTAATTGTAAACGATTAAGGATAGAAAGTACTCGTAATTGTTCCGAATAATTTTGAATAAGTTTTTTCGATTCATCAATTCTACCTAAATCTAAATTCATGCGAATAAGCTGAAGCTGATTCACAAAATCATGATTTGCAAAACGTAATACTTCACTAATGGTTAGTGATTGATTGTTCATCCCATTCACTCCAATAAAGTTATCCTTACTAGTATAACAAGTTTTGCTGTATTTTTCCCTTAATTCTTCATCGAAATTTAGCCAAAAAAAGGACTGCAATAAATGCAGTCCTACGCTTTATATTTATCTTTATTATAAAGATTAAGCTTCTTGTGATGCTGGGTATACAGATACTTGTTTGCGATCGCGACCTAAGCGTTCGAATTTAACAACGCCGTCAACTTTAGCAAATAGTGTATCGTCACCACCACGACCTACGTTTGTACCTGGGTAAATTTTTGTACCGCGTTGACGGTAAAGAATTGAACCACCAGTTACGAATTGGCCATCAGCACGTTTAGCACCAAGACGTTTAGACTCAGAGTCACGTCCGTTTTTAGTAGAACCTACCCCTTTTTTAGATGCGAAAAGTTGAAGGTCTAATGCTAATAATAATTTCATCGAGTTCCACCTCCTACTTGTTTGTAGTTGATTTGGATGTATTGTCCATAATTTTGCACCATAGAATACACTTGGGCAGTCATTACTTGGACAATTAACTGTAGTTTTGCATCAATCTCAGGCTCTAAATCTGGCGGTAAATCTACCTTAAGATAGCCTCCACCTTCAGCAGCTTGTTCGATTTCTGGCTGTAATTGTAATAGTGCATAAATAGCATTTACCGTACCAATGGCAATTGTAGATGCTCCTGCACATACTAAATCCTTACCAGATTCATCGTATTCAGCATGTCCTGAAAATTCAAATGCTGACACATGTCTATTTTCATCGTGATGAATCGTAACTTGTATCATTCGCTACACCTCACAATTAAGCGTTGATAGTTTCAACAACTAATTTTGTGTAAGGTTGACGGTGACCTTGTTTACGACGGTAGTTCTTTTTAGCTTTCAATTTGAAAACAACGATTTTTTTCGCACGGCCTTCTTTAACAACTTTAGCTGTTACTGTAGCGCCTGCTACGAATGGAGCTCCAACTTTAACGTTTTCGCCACCTACGAATAAAACTTTATCGAAAGTTACAACTTCGTCAGCTTCTACGCCTAATTTCTCAACATAGATTTCTTGACCAGCTTCTACTTTGATTTGTTTACCACCAGTTTCAATAATTGCGTACATTTTACTGCACCTCCTCTTAGACTCAGACTCGCCTGTATATGAAGGTGATCATAAGATACTTAAACCTTCACAGAGCGGTTGTAGTAGCACGGGTGCTACAAACAATAACATTAAAATATTACCACATGAATATTCTTAAGTCAATCTATTCATTACATATTTCTCAAAGGCAATCCTATATTTTCGATAACTCCATTCTTTTAACGCTTGAAGCCATATAAATAAACATAGAACTGCTAAAAAAATAGATTGAGGTAAGTGACTTACAGTTATTATGAACAGGATAAACGTAGTAATAAGGGACAGCCAATAGTAATATTCAACCACACGAACACTTGGATAAAATAAAAATAAACATGCTAAAAGTATTCTACCACCGTCTAGTGGAATAATCGGTATAACATTGATTGTTAATAGCACAAACTGCACATTGACGAGCTTATCGGCAAGTAGTTCTGGCATAAAAAAAGCGAGGCCAATCCCTATTAGGGTAGCGATTGGTCCTCCTAAGGCAATCCATAGAAGTGACGATGCTGGCACGACTGCAGGATTTTCAAATTCGATTTCCCCCCCGTAAGGTGTAATTATGCATGATTTTACCTTAACACCGCATAGCATGGCAGCTAACAGATGTCCTGCTTCATGCCATAGTAACGAAGATAAAATAATGGCGTAATAAGCAATTTGACCACTAAAAATCATTAAAAATACAAGAGGGATACATAGAAGATGTAGTTTAATCTTCATCTGATGCCGTTGTTTCCAACCACTGTACAATCTGCTCTAAATTATAATATGTTTTATCCTTTTCTATCGATATATAAAGTTGTCCAGCCTCTTTCATGCCGATTAAATCATTTGCCTGCAACGTTGTATATGGTAATTGCGCTAAACTATCAAGCATACCATATGAAACTGTTGTGCCATCATCATAGCTAATCGTCATCGTTTTCCCGGTATATTTTGTATGACCTGTAAAAACGACAAGACCATTCTGTCCGGCATAAACAGGTAGGCCAATGTCATACTGCAATAAAAAACCTTCCTTAAAAACTTGTGCATTGGCAAATGTTAATAGCTCCGTTCGTCCAACATCACTCGATACCAAAATTGTTGTATCCTCTTTATTTAGCCAGCTTTGACCAAGCTCGCTTAAATAAGTTAAATCTGCTGATGTAGTTACGAGCTTTCGCACAGGTGTGTCCAATACGCCTTGATCCTCTAAACGAATAACGAGCATGATTCCAGCCACAAGTAAGATTGTTATTATCCATTTCCATTTCTTAAACAAGCCCTCATCCTTTTTTCACACTATATGAGGCTGCATGTCCATTCATGCAAAAAAAACCTTCTCGTACAAATGCACGAAAAGGCTTAAGATTATCTTGAAAACAATGCTTTAAGTTTTGAAAATACACCACGTTGTTCATCTTCAATTGCCATAAGCGGCACAGACTCACCAAGTATTCGACGGGCAATATTACGATAGCCCAAAGATGCTTTATTCGTAGGATCCATCACTACTGGTTCACCTTTATTAGATGATGAAATAACGCCTTCACTATCTACGATTATCCCTAATAGATCGATAGATAAATGTGTCGTAATTTCATTGACATCCAGTGTATCACCGTTTTTCATCATATGCTGGCGAATACGATTAATAATTAGTTTAGGCGCAGTAATTTCTTCTTGTTCAAGTAGTCCAATAATTCGATCAGCATCACGTACAGCAGAGATTTCTGGCGTTGTTACGACAATCGCATGATCTGCACCAGCAACAGCATTGCGATAGCCTTGTTCAATGCCTGCAGGGCAGTCTATTAAAACATAATCATAGTCCCTTTTTAATTCCTCTACTAAGCTCTTCATTTGCTCAGGTGTAACAGCATTTTTATCTGTCGTTTGAGCAGCAGGTAATAAAAATAGTTTCTCATCTACACGTTTATCCTTTATTAACGCTTGATGAATCTTACAGCGTCCTTCAACAACATCCACTAAATCATAAATAATTCGATTCTCCAGACCCAAAATTACGTCCAAATTACGTAGGCCAATATCAGTATCTACTAAACATATTTTTTTACCTTGTAGAGCCAATGCAGTCCCAAGGTTAGCCGTTGTCGTTGTTTTTCCGACACCGCCTTTACCTGAAGTTATGACGATCGCTTCTCCCACACTAGCTTCCTCCCTTAGACACATTTAACAATGGTCGAATATTTTTTAACGCGTGAATTTGATCGTACGTAATGCGTCCATCATAGTCAATAAATGCACAAGTCATTTCTGCATGATTAATTGCTTGCACATGTTCGTCTGACATTACCTGAACTTGATCAGCAATCATGATATGTGTGGCTTCAAAGCGAGATGCTGCAATGATTGCTTCTTTATTGCCATGAACGCCCGCATGTGCAATTCCTTTGAGCTTACCTAGGACATACACATTACCACCAGCTTCTACACGTCCGTTGGGATTGACATTCCCCACAATAATAATATCTCCTGGCGAACGCAGAATTTGACCCGATCTGACCACGCCTATATATGTATCTTGTTGACTTTCAATCATTTTCTGGTTGCTCTCATGGACAGTCAGAACTTCACTTTGCACCTTTGCTACGATTAATTGCTCTGTTTCTTGAACAATTTTAATGAGCTCCTTGATTTGTTCATCAGAACAGTATCGATAGCCTAAATATAATTGTACATCTACTTTACTATCGATACCGCTTTCTGAAACTTTCTTCTTTAACTCTTCTATTAAATCGACATATGCGCATTGATCATCTAAACGAAGAACAAAACCATCCTTTGTTCCCTTCATATTAACTAACTGTTTTTTCATGAATGCCTCACCTCACGTTGCTCTTTGTTAAGAAACCTCACGTGCTCTCTGTAAGACACGCGCATTAATTAGATATTTGAAGGCCCAACCAAGAATCATTAAGAATAACGTATTTGCAATGATCGTTGGCAGTAGTCGTGAACTTAGGAAATCCGATAATGGGATCGCTGTAAAGTCGATTAGATAGAAGAACTGATAGAGTACAAATTCTAAAATTGCTACTAAAACAACTGAGATCGTCGTTGTCACAACTAAGTGCTGATGAATAACTTTCACGATAGACCCTGCTAAAAAACAAGTAAGTGGATATAGCACTGAGTATAATCCAATAATATCAATGTAAAACACATCATACAAGACACCAAAAAAAAGTCCATACATTACCGCACGTTGACGGCTGTAATAGATGGATATAAATATTAAATATAAGATTAAAAATCTAGGAACTAAATAATAGACCTGCCCCTTCACTTCAATTGGTGAAAGCATCGCAAACTGCGGTTCTAGTAAAAATAGTATAACCGCCACAGAGGGGATGAGAAATCGAACCATTATTTTGCCTCCTCTTCATTCGCCTCTGGTGGATGTGTTAAATCCTCGTTCGATGCTGTACCATCAGATCCATCTATCACTGTAGAAGTGCGTTTAGCGATAACAACATGGTCTAAAATTGAAAAATCTGCAGATGGTTTTACATAAGCCATTTTTGTTAAGCCAAAATCATCTGTGCTTACTTCAGTAATTTCTCCAATTGGCACACCTTTTGGGAAAATACCACCTAAACCTGATGAAACTACTTGCTGGCCTTTCTTAACTGTTAAACTAGAATCGATTCGCTTCATAATGAGTCTATTACGTTCTTCATCAAAGCCCTCGATTAAACCGTATGCTGCTTTATCTCCTAAAACCATCGCAGAAACACGATAGTTTGGATTATTCGTATATAAAAGCTCTACCTCAGAGGTGAAAGGTGTCACTAAAGTAATTTTACCGACTAACCCTTTCGCTGTCATAACTGCCATATTTTTTTCTACACCATGTGAAGATCCTTTATCTAAAGTAATTTTTTCTTCCCACTGGTCAGGATTTCTAGCAATAACCGTTGCTTGAATCGGATTAAATGCTTTTAAACTCTCCGATTTGTCGAGGAGCTCACGAAACTTTTCATTTTCTAATTTTAAATCCGACGCTTCGGCTTGTACAACCGCAAAATCATCTAAGCGTGCTTTTAAACGTTTATTTTCTTCGTACGTGTTTAAGAGGGAGTCAATATCATTAAAAATACCAGTAATATAATTCGCCGGCTTCGCAACAATAGATTGTGCGACGCCGACAGTATCTTTAATAATTTGCTCTGGTAAAGTTGCATTTGTCCGATCACGTAATGAGAAGCTAATCAATGCCACAAGAAAAACCATGCCTACGAGCAGCAAAATTAATTTCTTATTGAAAAAAAAATGTGGCATTGCCTAAACCTCCTTACCCTTTAACTTGTTGTTGACGGATTAAATCAATATGATCAAGAGCTTTACCTGTACCAATAGCAACACAGTCAAGTGGATCTTCTGCGATGAATACTGGCATATTTGTCTCTTGACTAATAACTTTGTCTAAATTCGTTAATAGCGCACCGCCACCTGTTAACACAATACCGCGTTCCATTACGTCTGCAGATAATTCTGGTGGTGTTTGTTCTAAAGTTTTTCGGACACCATCAATAATAGATGCTACTGCTTCACGTAAAGATTCAGAAATTTCCTGAGAAGAAATTTCGATTGTTTTAGGTAAACCTGTTAATAGGTCACGCCCTCTTATCTCCATTTTGTTTTCCGGACCTTCAGCTAGCGCTGTACCAATTTCCATCTTTACTGCTTCTGCAGTACGTTCACCAATTGTTAAGTTATATGATTTACGAATATACGAAATGATGGATTGGTCCATTGCATCCCCGCCAACTCGAACGGATTCACTAGTGACAATACCACCTAATGAAATAACTGCAACTTCTGTTGTACCACCACCAATGTCAACAACCATTGACCCTGTTGGATCCCATACTGGTAAGTTCGAACCGATAGCTGCTGCAAATGGTTCTTCAATTGTAAATGCTTCTTTCGCACCTGCTTGACGAGCAGCATCGATCACTGCACGTTGTTCTACTGATGTAATACCGTAAGGCACACAAATCATGACATTCGGTTTTTTCCAATTGCCACCGGAATTTTTACAAGCTTCTTTTAAGTAATATTCTATCATTGCTGTAGTGATATCAAAATCAGCAATTACGCCATCCTTCATAGGACGGATGGCTACGATTGAGCCAGGTGTACGACCAATCATATTTTTAGCATCATTACCAACTGCAACGATGTCTCCAGTTTTTGTATTCTTTGCTACGACTGAAGGTTCGCGTAAAACGATTCCCTTCCCTTTTATAAACACTAATGTATTCGCTGTGCCAAGGTCAATCCCGACATCCTTGCTTCCTAATCCAAACAAATTTTGTACTCCCTTTCTATTTAAGCCATACTTTCGTTGACATTAATTACACCCCAGCCCGTATTTACGTCCGGAGCTTTATCTTCATTTAGTCGGTGCCCAACACTTACTGGAAAAATTACACACTCATTCACCTCACCACCTACTAGGTGGGAGTCGCCTACTGAACGAAGATAAAATCATACCGTTCATTATAACGGAAAAACGCAAGAATTTATAGTGCCACATACCTCTTCTTGCGGAAAAGATACTATTTTAATTCCCTCTTAAACTAAAAATAGTACGTATAGATTAGAATATAATTTTTATCCCTATAAGACAACGTGTAACAGGCTACCAATTTTTGTGAATATTATAGACATTTCTACGAATACAATAACGTTTTATATCAAAAAAGGTTCGCCTACCTTTGTAACCTTTCGCAAAAAAATACAAAATATTTATTTTTACAATAATAATCGTCTAGTATGTATAAGAAATACTAAATACATAAAAACTCTGCAAAATATATGCAGAGTTAAAAATAACCTTTTTCTTTCAAGCTAATAAACTGATGATCACCGATGATAACATGATCTATTAAATCAATGCCTATAATGTAACCAGCATCTATTATTCTTTTCGTCACTTCAATATCCTCAGTACTCGGTGTTGGGACACCACTAGGATGATTATGCGCACAAATTATAGATGCCGCAGATCTCTTTACAGCCTCGCGAAAGATCTCGCGTGGATGGACGATTGAAGCATTTAAACTGCCAATAAAAATTGTCTGCTTATGAATAATTTGATTTTTTACGTTTAAAAAGAGTACTACGAAATGTTCCTGACTTAATGAGGTCATATCAGGCATTAAATAGGCAGCAACATCTTGCGGAGAACGTATTGTAAATTTTTCATCATTTTGTTTTTGAGCTAGACGTCTACCCAGTTCAATGGCCGCTAATAATTGAATGGCTTTGACCTCACCAATTCCTTTAATAGCAACCATTTCTTCTATTGTTGCATGTTTCAAATGATGCAAACGCTCAAAAACACTTAGTACACGATTCGCAAGTACAAGAACGGACTCTTCTTTAGTGCCTGTCCTTAATAAAATAGCCAGCAGCTCCTGATTCGATAAACTCATAGCTCCTTGCCTCAATAGCCTCTCTCGAGGACGATCCTCTATATTAACGTCTCGTATCATCGTACTTGGTAAAACATCACTCGTCAAAAAAGTCTCACTCCTTCGCAAATTGGATAATATTAAGTGCTACCAATTGCGTAAACAACGCTGCAAGTGGTAAGCCGACAACATTGTTATAATCTCCTTCAATTCGCTTCACTAAAAGGGTTCCAGCAGTTTGAATGCCATAACCTCCTGCTTTATCAAATGGATCTCCCGAATCTACATACGCTTCGATTAGCTCCTGAGATAAATGATGGAAAACAACGGTTGTTTCTTCGACAAACGTGGTTTCATTACCGTCTGGCTCAATAATGGCAACAGCTGTCATGACCGCATGATGTTTGCCTGATAGACGTATTAAATGAGAGATTGCTTCCTCACGAGTTTTAGGTTTATGCAGTAGCTCATCATTATAAACAACGATTGTATCCGCTCCAATAATTGTTACATTTGGTGCCTTTTTTGCCACATCACGTGTTTTTAATAGAGCTACACCCTTTACATAATCTTGCATTGTAGGTGCCTGTATGCTTGTCTCTTCTACTTCACTCGTTATAATGTCGAATGGAAGTGATAGCATTGCAAGTAATTCTTTGCGTCGCGGTGAAGCAGAAGCAAGCACTAATTTGTGATTTGTTTTAAACATTATCTGACCAATCCTCCTTACTAATTATCATAACGGAGAATTTGGTATTTGAAAATTTTCAAAAAATCAAGATAAAGCCCTTTTCACAATGTTTTATGCTTAAAATTTCACTTGAAGACAAGTATTTTTCGATTTGTAATGCGCAAAAACTTGTAGGCGAATAATATTGATATCGTTTGAAATAGAAGATGCTGCCGTTCCAATTGATTGCCAATCAGCAGGCAATGTAGAATCCTTCAAGTTATCCTTAAAATTTAATTTTGTTGCATTTTTATCAGCTAGTACAGAAGGAATTTCTGCAAACGTTGGTTCTTTACAGCTATCACCGCTTACACTAAAAGCTTTTTTAAATGTTGCTGGATCTTCTAAAAAAACTAGCTGACTTTCATCTGTCACCATACTAGTCCAAACATAAAATTTTCCATCAACTTCGACAATGGCACTTTCTTTTAAGGAAGGATGTTCAGATACAAATGAGCTTGCACTTTCATAATTAGAATAAACTCCTGCCTGACTTGCATAAAACATGGATGACTTTGTCGCTCCTCCTGCTGTAGGAATTGTTTTTGCGTCTGTATTATTTGTAGTATTATCGGCTACCTCGTTGGTATCGTTTTTTAAAGATAGTTGAGTACTCGCTTGAAGAATTCCTAAAAAAATGGCTACACCAAAAAGTCCGACTAACCCTCCAATAAACATTGCTCGAAATACTTGTTGTTTCATCACCTGACTTACAATTTTCATTCATCCATCACCTCTTCCTTCAAGATATCAATTTCAATTTAAAAAAGACGAGACTGCTTACGACTACAATTTGATATAAGTATATGTACAGAAGTGTGTGTAAATGCTAATTTACTACATTTTGATTTAGTAGTTGTTTTCGAGCTTTAAGATAAACAATTTACTATTTTTAGGTGTGACAGAGACAAATTTAATTTTTATATAGAAACTACTAATTATCTATTCAACATAAAAAAGGAATTTATAAAAAGAAAATCGAAAATATAGTTATTGAAAAGAGAAGGGAATGGGTAATCCAATAATTATTGGATTGAACAAACTGATCTATTGGAAAAAGTCTTGAGGGAATGAGCGTGTTGCTCAATTTGTGAAAGTGCTTGGTGGGAAGATTACCAGTGGCCTTAAACTTTTCCCAGCCCTACTTACTATGCTTTTTATTTCGAAGATCCTTGTGGAAATCATTATGAAATAGTCCATCGTACAAACTGATGAAGGGAATTACCATGCTAACTAGAAAAGAAAATCAGGACCCATTTTTATAATGAGCACCTGATTTTCATTGAAATTTTTATATAGTTTTTAATCTACTACGCACTTCTGTTAATAAATACAAAGAGCCCGATACGATAGTTCTTGATTTGCTTTTTGACTGCTGTTGTAAAAATTGTGCATAATCGACTAAAACTTCTTTATGGGAGGCATTAGACAACCCCAGCATTTTTTGTGCAGTCATCGCACGTGGATTATGAAAATCAACAAAATAAAAACGATCACTTACCTGCTCAAAAAGATGTAAAATCTCTACTACTGCTTTATCAGCTAGTATGCCAATGACAAAAGTAAGCTGCTCTCCTGGGAATTCTTGTCTTATCGTTGCTATTAACTTCTCAGCACTAGCCGGATTATGGGCACCGTCTAAAATGATATAAGACAGGATCTCTTCAAAGCGTCCTAAAATGGTTGCTTTTGTAACAGCATGCTGAATAGCATCTTTGCTTACTTGTATCTCTAGTGCGGTTGCCACTTCAAGAAAGGCTGTGATAGCAAGTGCCATATTATGCGCTTGATGCGCCCCCTTCATTGAGCGAAGAAGTTTTGTAATATGGAAGCTCTTTTCACGATGTTCGTAGAGCTCTCCCACATTCTCTTGCTCCACATAAAATTGACGATTTAGCTCAAGAACAGGTGAATGTTTTTTCTGAGCCTCTTGATAGACAACATTCTTTGCCACTAAAGGTAAATCACCGATAATAACTGGTCGATATAGCTTAATAATTCCTGCTTTATGGTGAGCGATACTTTCAATCGTATTGCCTAAAAATTTTGTATGCTCTAATGCGATGCTCGGTATAATTGACACAATTGGTGTCACCACATTCGTGCTATCTAGTAACCCCCCCATACCAGCTTCAATAAGGGCGATATCGACGTTACTAGCAACAAAATGTAAAAATGCTGCAACAGTTATAAGTTCAAAATCTGTTAGTTTCCCACTAAGTCCAGCTATCTGCATTTGTTGGAATACGCGATTCATCTCCGCTTCTGTTATAGCTTGACCCTCCACTTGAATTTGGTCATGTACGTCCAAGATACAAGGGGACATAAATTTACCAACACGTAAGCCATGTTCCTTAGCAATTGATTCGAGAAATGTAAGTGTCGAGCCTTTACCATTCGTGCCCGCTACATGTACAACTTGCAATTTTTTCTCTGGATTGCCTACTAGTGTCAATGCCTCTTCAATCGCAGTAAGGCCCGGTTTAATAATATCATCGCTCTTAACGTTCCATATTTCCTTATAGCTATTCAGTTTTGGAATCATTTTCTCTCCCCCTGTAGCCATTGTCGAACTTCCGCTATAAAATACAATGAACCTGTTATTACTACAATATCTTGAGCATCTTTTTGATGCAGCACTGTTTGAACTAGTTCTTTCCAATTCTCATTGAATGCTATATTTGTGTTGGTAGATAATGTAGCTAATTTTTCAGCATGCATTGCATTCGGTAAATCGATTTGTGTAAAGGCGATTGATGTAGCAACAGTATCCATTAAAGCAATACTATTTGTATGATCTTTATCTGATAATGCTGCATATATAAATCGATAGTTTTGGTTTGGATACACCGTTTTAAGTGTTTGAATGAGGGCAGCTGTTCCTTCTGAATTATGTGCTCCGTCTAATACAATATTGCCAGGTAATTGCTCAAATCGACCTGCCCACTGAGCATTTGCCAATGCTTGACGAACTGCTTCGTCTGAAATGTTAATTGCTCTATTCTCTCTTAACGTTAGGATAGCTGTGATTGCTAGACTTGCATTATCTATTTGATGTGATCCAGCCATTTTTAATGAGACATCTGCCATCTCCACATTTGCTTTTTGGTAATGAAAATGCTGCATATTAGTACCTTGTATAGCGTTTTCAACAGTAAAATCTTCCCCTAAAACGAGGCATGGCGCATGACGCTTAAGGGCCACCTCTCGAATTACAGTAAGTGCCGTATCACTTTTAACACCAACTATAACAGGTACACCTTCTTTAATAATCCCTGCCTTCTCAAACGCTACTTTCGCTAACGTATCTCCTAAAAACGCAGTATGTTCTAATGAAATCGTTGTAATAATTGATATAAGTGGCGTAATGACATTTGTAGCATCTAAACGTCCACCAAGACCTGTTTCAATAAGTGCGATATCTACATCTTGATCCGCAAAATATTGGAACATTATTAATGTTACGACCTCAAAAAAGCTTGGAAACTCTCCCCCATAATGTGTCTCAATAATTTCAGCAACTTTGTTCATATAGTGTAAAAACTGTGTATCAGAAATTTGCAATCCATTAATGGTCATTCTTTCATTGACACGTTCTAAATGTGGTGAAGTAAAGGCACCTACTTTATAGCCAGCATGTTGCAACATTTCTCTTAACGCATTCACTGTTGAACCCTTGCCATTTGAGCCTGCTAAATGTATTGTGCGCAGCTTGTCCTGTGGGTTATTTAAAAGTGCTAGTACCTCTCGCATCAACACGAGTGGTTCACGTTTATGGTCAACTGCCTTTAATGTAAAAATAAATTCTGTACACTCTTTCATCGTTTTAAACAAAAGAAACACTCCCTCTTCCTACAATATCTCTATTTTAGTACAAGTGGTGCCTAATACACATAGATTTAACAAAAAACTCTTATTCAGTTTTCCATTTTGCTAACACCTTCAATGAAAATTAAAAACACAGAACAGCACTTTACTAAGTGATATTCTGTGTGTTTTTTATCTAAATTCAGTTGTTACTATTGAAGTTGATGAGCACCTAAAAGCGCTCCCATATCATCTAAAATAATTTTCGCATCATTATTTAAAAGAGGAAGAACATCAGATCTTTGCACTAATTCAAAGGAATTTTTCAACGTTCTTTTTAACATAGAAATATCAAAATTCGAGCAATACTCATTAATTTTATTAATTATCAATAAATCTGCCCGTGTTAATTTACTCTTTGCTTCCCCTTGATTCTTGCTATCCGCTAAAACATGCTTAATTAGAACTCGACCACTTGCATTTAATAAACGATAATATTTAGCTTCTGATAACTTCATAAGGTTAGTTTCAATTAATACTCTTGCGCTAACAAAATCTAAATCATCACATGCTTTGTTAATTTTCGTAATAATCGTTGTTGTATTACCTGTCATTCTGAACCTCCGATTTGCAATTTACACTAAAAAAAAGAATGGTTTACTTAGGTTTAGTGACCTATTGTGCCCAAAATTTATATTCACTATTATACTAATTATCATAAATATTACTATATATTTTTTCCTATTACAACACATATCTTTGGTTGCATAAAAAGAAAAAACAGCGGATGACTTTATTGCCATCCGCTGTTTAAATCTTACATATTTTTTAGTTCTTCTAGACGTTTTAAGACAACCGCATGCTTACTCTCATAATCGGCTAACTTTTCACGTTCTGCATTTACTAATGCTTCTGGTGCTTTTGACACGAACTTCTCATTCGATAATTTACCAGTAACAAGCTTCACTTCTTTCGCCCATTTTTCTAATTCTTTTTCAAGACGAGCGACTTCTTCTTCTAAGTTAATAAGTCCAACAAGTGGTAAGAATAGCTCAGCGCCAGTTACTACAGCTGTCATTGATTGACCTGGAGCCACTAGGCCTTCGCCAATTGTTAACGACTCTGGATTACAGAATTTCTCTAAATATGCTTTATTCGCTTCAAGCACTTCAACCGTTGCGGCATCCTTAGCTGATATATAAAGCGGTACTTTTTTGCTCATTGGTGTATTAACTTCCGCACGAATATTACGCACTGAACGTATAATATCCATTAGGAGCTTCATATTATCCGCTTCCTCTGCAAAATGAAGTTCCGCACGTACAGTCGGCCATGTTGCCACCGTAATGGATTCACCTTCATGAGGTAAATGCTGCCAAATTTCTTCTGTGATGAACGGCATGAATGGATGTAATAGACGCATTGTTTGATCTAATACGTAAGCTAAAATAGAACGAGTTGTTTTCTTAGCAGCTTCATTTTCACCGTATAAAGGTAATTTAGCCATTTCAATATACCAAGAACAGAAGTCATCCCAAATAAAGTTATAGAGTTCGCGACCAACCTCACCAAATTCGTAGCGCTCTCCAAGAGATGTTACACGCTCAATTGTTTCATTTAAGCGAGTTAGAATCCATTTATCAGCAACTGATTTTTCACCAGTTAAATCGATTTCATCAAATGTCAAACCTTCCATGTTCATTAAAGCGAAACGAGATGCATTCCAAATTTTATTAGCAAAGTTCCATACTGCTTCTACTTTTTCAGTTGTATAACGTAAATCTTGACCAGGTGATGATCCAGTAGCTAAGAAATATCGTAACGAGTCAGCACCATATTTCTCAATAACATCCATTGGGTCTACGCCATTTCCAAGCGATTTACTCATCTTACGTCCTTCACCATCACGTACTAAACCGTGAATTAAAACATCTTTGAATGGGCGTTGACCTGTAAATTCAAGACCTTGGAAAATCATTCGAGATACCCAGAAGAAAATAATATCATAGCCAGTTACAAGTGTGCTTGTAGGGTAGTAACGTTGATATTCTTCATTTGTTTCATCTGGCCAACCCATTGTAGAAAATGGCCATAGTGCTGAAGAGAACCATGTATCTAATACGTCTTCATCTTGCGTCCAATTTTCTGCATCTGCTGGCGCTTCTTTTCCTACGTAAACTTCACCTGTTTCATTGTGATACCAAGCTGGGATTTGATGGCCCCACCATAGTTGACGAGAGATACACCAGTCACGAATATTTTCCATCCAGCGAGAATATGTGTTTTCAAAACGAGATGGTACGAAGTTTACTTTCCCTTCTCCGTCTTTTTGAAGCTCTAATGAAGCATCTGCAAGTGGTTGCATTTTAACAAACCATTGTGCAGAAAGGTACGGTTCTACAACAGCACCAGTACGTTCAGAGTGACCTACTGAATGCATATGCTCTTCAATACGAATAAGCACGCCTGCTTCTTGTAAATCAGCTACAATTTGCTTACGGCATTCAAAACGATCCATACCGTTATATTTGCCAGCAAGCTCGTTCATTGTACCATCTTCATGCATCACAAGGATTCGTTCTAGGTTATGACGGTTACCAACTTCAAAGTCGTTCGGATCATGCGCTGGTGTCATTTTTACAACCCCAGTACCAAATTCCATATCTACGTAATCATCTGCTACGATAGGTATTTCGCGTCCAACAATTGGTAATATTACTGTTTTACCGATTAAGTGTTGATAGCGTTCGTCTTTCGGATGAACTGCTACCCCAGAGTCACCAAGCATTGTTTCAGGACGTGTTGTGGCAACTTCCACATGGCCTGAGCCATCAGCTAATGGATATTTCATGTGGTAGAAGGCACCTTGAACATCTTTATAAATAACTTCGATATCTGATAATGCTGTTTTTGCTGCAGGGTCCCAGTTAATAATGCGTTCGCCACGATAGATTAAGCCTTTTTCATATAAATCAACGAAAACAGTTTTAACTGCATCTGAAAGACCTTCATCAAGAGTGAAGCGTTCACGAGAATAATCTAAACCAAGACCAAGCTTCGCCCATTGATCACGAATATGACCAGCATACTCTTCTTTCCATTCCCAAGTTTTTTCGAGGAATTTTTCACGTCCTAAATCATAACGTGTAATATTATCCTCACGCAGCTTTGCCTCAACTTTGGCTTGTGTTGCAATACCTGCATGGTCCATTCCTGGTAACCAAAGTGCATCATAACCTTGCATGCGCTTCATACGAGTTAAAATATCTTGCAATGTTGTATCCCAAGCATGGCCAAGATGTAATTTACCTGTTACGTTCGGTGGTGGGATAACGATAGAATAAGGTTTCTTATTACTTTTAGGCTGTGCCTCGAAATATTTCCCTTGTAACCACCATTCATAACGGCCTGCTTCAATGGATTGAGGATCATATTTTGTAGGCATTGAAATGTTTTCTGTCATTTTGACTCCTCCTGTGTCTTTTAATTTTGGCAAATATTTATTTTACCGTTGTGAAATTGTCCCAATCACTCTGTATTCATGTCTTACATTGAGTGAATCACAGAGGATTGAATGAAAATAAAAAAACTCCTAACGTCTAAAAGGACGAAGGAGTTTAAGTTCGCGGTACCACCTTTAATTCCAGCAGAGGCAAGTTGAGCAGTCATGGATACAAACATTTCATAAGGAAACGGTGTGTACTGCTTAAGCCTTTAACTACTGGCTCTCAATTCGGTAACGGTGTTTAACCGGCTTTAACTACTGTTAGTTCACTAAAGCTGCTCGAGGGCTACATTCAATTAAGTACAGATAGAAACTTTTCAGCTACCGTTTCCTCTCTTAAAATGTACAAATAATTTACTCTTCCCTGTCATAGCATCTAATATTCGACTTTCCACATTGTACCGCAAAAACATGCAATTTTTCAAGTGATTTAGTCATTTTTTAGTAATCACTACAAAGTAAATAGAAAAGGAAGTGAATATCCAAATGCGACGACGTAAGTATAGTCCTTGGCTTTTACCACCATGGTTACGACAATTTCGTTTTTATTGTAGAACGATTATTGTGCCAATCTGTGTTTTTCAAGTTGTACGTGTCATAATTATTCCAACATCTGGCGATTTCATCATTTTATTACTCCTTCTACTTCTATGCTATTTACTTTTGAATGATGTCATTTGAAATACGAACCTTTAACGGCGTATAGTCCTCCGTTAAATTCCAGATCATTGATGGGGCTTCATACCACGAGCTAGACTCACGGACCACAATATGACTTGATGATTCTTTTAATACTATTTTTTGCTCAACAGGCGCAGGTTTTTCTCGTTGTGTTGAAGCAACTACAGCTGCTGACTTTTCTCCATGAGCTGAAAATGCTACAGCTGTAGATTTTTCTTCTTGTGTTGAAGCTGCGAAAACTGCAGGCTTTTCTTCTAAAACCCGCGCCTTTTCAAAGGCAGGTTCAGGCTCATTAAAAATACTCGTTACTGCCCATTCGAGTTGACACATCTGATTTGTAAGTGTAGGACGAATATCTTTTACCATTAAATCCTCAACAGCTGAATCTATTGGTAAATCGACATTTAAAGGAACAGCATATTCAAAATAACCAGTATCCCCTTGAATATCAAGGGCATCAATTCTTACTAATTCTTCATTATCCAGATGTGCTTGAATGTCTTGAAAATCAAAGCGAACATGTGCTGTGATATGATAAATACCTGTTAATCTTAGTGAATCTTCTAACTGCGTCGTTTGCCACTGAGGCTTAATTTGTACAGCTGCTATTTCTGTTGGGCAGCCATAACCAGGAAAACAGAAAGTTTCACGCATATTCCAAGTTTTGTGTTCGATAATAATCCCTCCCCTTGCATCATATGAATAACGGGAAGTTAGTATGCAATAAGTTAGTTTAATGAAGAACACAAATAATAAAAAAATTTCACTCGAGCCTCCTTTATAGCTAACATTTTACTGCCACTTAGATGTACAAAGTTCACACAAGATTATTCTTTTTACATAAGTTCTTCAACAGTAGGGGTTTTCTTTATCATCTATCGATTATTTGTCTTCTCCAATCGGGGAGTTACAGGCAGTTAATTTCCCACTTAGTTTCTTTGCTTTCGCTGATGTTGAGGTGGGATACTTCTGTATCTGCGCTGCCGCTATGCTTTCGCGCATAAAACATTTGCTGAAAGAAGTTAATGCGGGATAAAAAATGGCATACTAGAAAAACTCCTAGCATGCCATTTTATTGCTGTAATTTAATTATACATTGACCAATTTAATTCTATTTGCCACACGATCTGTTAGCATTTGTGTTGCTTTTGGTACGATTGGCTTAAAGATTGGATTTAAAACAGGTCCAGCTAATCCTCCAGCTATTACTTCTAAGAAGCCTGTCATTTTTGTATTTTCTGCATCAATACTTTCTGCTAAAAAATACCCATTCCCTGAGAAATTATCAGAAAGACCCTTTAATTCGAATGTTACTTTCGAAGGTGCAGTCCATTCTAAAATAGTAATCTCTACTTCTACTGTTTTTTTCAGAACACCTACATTGCCTTTAAAAGTCCATGTTGAATGTTTGTCGTCAATCATTTCATGTGCGTTATAACCTGGGACAAGCTTCGCCCATTTCTCCATATCACTGACGAAATCCCATACATTTTCAATTCCTACGGGTACTTCGACCAAATGTGTGCCAGTTGCCATATCAATTCACTACTTTCTTTTATGAATAGCTATATTATAATCGATTTCGACTACAATTTGACTATGCTGAAAGATATAATTTTTACAAAAACAGGTCCTTCACCCAGCAACGCTCTTTATTTTTATATAGTAAAATTCGCTATGTTTTTTCTCAACAAATACGTTGACCAGGTACTACACATATTTTTTCTTCATTAAAATCATAATTGAATTTTATTAAATGGTGTTAAACAGCCTAATCATTCAAGGGTAGGTTGTTTATAAAGGGACTATTCCTCAGCAAATAATTCAAATCTGTTCATTATTTCTAAAGTCATAATTAAATCATTTTTGAGAATCATTGAAATAATTTTTCATAACAGATTCATCAATACTCGATTGGGAATCTAGATATTTTATCATGTTCTCAGCATAATGTTTTGAATTGTACAGAAATGAAGAGAAATAATTATCTATTTCTTTCTCATTATCATCCATTAATTTATACTAAATATTTTCTATAGATATCTTTGTTAGATTCAACACCAAATGCACTTAAACCCTTTAAACTCTCGTGAAGTTCATCATAAGCTAAACGAGTCTCTGAAAAAGGTAGTGTAATAATCAAGTGATACATTTCCAATTTGTACACCTATAGGATAATTAAATACGTCTACTTTTGGTTCAGTACTAGCATTTACTTTTTCATCACTACCATTTCCGCAAGCAGATAGAATTATTAAAACACCAAAAATCAAAAAAGTATATTTAATCTTTCCAAAATTTAACAAAACCCCATATTATCTATTTTAGTTGTATATTACCGCATGCAAATTTAATTCTAAATGTCTTTCTTTTTTGAGTATGTGAAAATTGGTATGGTTAGCGCATAAAAAATAGTTAAAAAAGCATACAAAAAAACACCTACTATCAATTTTTAGCATTGATAGCAAGTGGTTTTATTAGTTAATTGATTGAGAATTACACTAAAGAACATCTATTTGCTTCCATTTTATCTAGCCAATTGAGCAAAGACTTTATTGAAGGCATCCACCGTTTTTGCGATATGCTCTTCTGTATGTGCTGTTGAAATGAATAATCCTTCAAATTGAGATGGTGGTAAGAAAATACCTTCCTCTGCCATTAAGCGGAAATATTCAGCGAATAATTGTAAATCAGATGTTTTTGCTGAAGCAAAATCAATAACTTCTTCATTCGTAAAGAAGAATCCAATCATTGAACCAGCACGGTTAACAGTATGTGGTATATTATATTTCGTAGCAGCTTCACGGAAACCAGTCTCTAATTGATCTCCTAACTTTTTGAAGTATTCATAAGTATTTTTATCAAGGCGAGATAATGTTTCATAGCCCGCAGTCATTGCTAATGGATTGCCTGATAATGTTCCAGCTTGGTAGATTGGACCAGCTGGTGCAACTTGCTCCATAATTTTCTTATTCCCAGCAAATGCACCTACCGGAAGTCCCCCACCGATTACTTTTCCTAATGTTGTTATATCTGGTGTTACATCGAAATACCCTTGTGCACAGCTATAGTCAACACGGAATCCTGTCATAACTTCATCAAAAATTAACAATGCTCCATGTTCCTTTGTTAACTCACGTAAACCTTGTAGGAAGCCTGGTTGTGGAGGCACAACACCCATATTTCCTGCAACTGGCTCAACAATTACTGCTGCAAGCTCTGAACCAAATTTTCCGAAAACTTGTCTTGCCCCTTCTAAATCATTGTAGGCAACTGTTAATGTATTACGTGCAACATCTGCTGGAACACCAGGGCTATCAGGTAAACCTAGTGTGGCAACACCTGAACCTGCTTTAATAAGCAAGGAATCGCCATGACCATGATAGGAGCCCTCAAATTTTAAAATTTTATCGCGTCCCGTTACCCCACGAGCAACACGTAAAGCAGACATCGTAGCCTCTGTTCCAGATGACACAAAGCGAATCATCTCCATACCAGGCAGTCGATCTAATACTAATTTGGCTAATCTATTTTCTGTGTAGCTTGGTGCTCCAAATGAAGAGCCTTTCGCTGCTGTTTCTGCAATTGCCTTCACAACCTCTGGATGCGTATGACCTAAAATAAGTGGGCCCCACGATAATACATAATCAATATATTCATTACCATCAATATCTTTAATGATGGCACCGTGTCCAGATTCCATGAAAATTGGATCCATATTTACAGATTTGAATGCACGTACTGGGCTACTAACACCACCTGGCATTAAATTAATTGCTTCAGCATATGCTTGTTTTGATTTTTCATAAGAACGCGCCATTTATTTCTCCTCCAACCAACGTGCAACATCTTTTGCATGATACGTAATGATTAAATCAGAACCTGCACGCTTCATGCCTAGTAATGTTTCAAGCACAACTTTTTTCTCTTCAATCCAACCATTAATAGCTGCTGCTTTGATCATTGCATATTCACCAGAAACGTTATATGCAACAATCGGTAATGGATAGTTATTTTTCACATCACGAATAATATCTAAATAACTTAGTGCTGGCTTAACAATTAAGAAATCCGCACCTTCTGCAATATCTGACTCTGCTTCACGGAATGCCTCTATACGATTTGATGGGTCCATTTGGTATGATTTACGGTCGCCAAATTGAGGGGCACCATCAGCTGCATCACGGAATGGTCCGTAGTAACTAGATGCATATTTTACGGCATATGACATAATCGGTACATTTTCAAAACCTGCTTCGTCTAAACCAGCGCGAATGGCAGCAACAAAGCCATCCATCATATTCGATGGAGCAATGATATCTGCTCCTGCTTTTGCTTGTGATACGGCTGTACGTGCTAAAACATCTAATGAAGGATCGTTTAAAATTTGATCACCTTCAATTAATCCACAATGTCCATGATCTGTAAATTCACATAAGCATGTATCTGCAATCACTAATAGCTCTGGATGACGAGCTTTAATAAGTCGTGTTGCTTCTTGCACAATACCATGGTCATGGAATGCACCAGTTCCTACTGCATCTTTTTCTGCTGGTAAGCCAAATAAAATAACAGCTGGTATTCCTAATGCTACAACTTCATCAATCTCAGCTTCAAGGTTATCTAATGAAAATTGAAAAACTCCTGGCATAGAAGGTACTTCATTTTTAATATTTTTACCTTCAATAACAAAAATCGGATAAATTAAATCCTCTTTGTGTAAGTAAGTTTCTTTTACCATTGATCGTATTGCTGCATTTGTACGCAAACGACGATGTCTTTGAAATTGTAATTTTGTCATTTTCTTTCCTCTACTTTCGTTATTTCCTCTATAACTGCTTGCATAGTATATACACTTGGCATTACATCCACAGTAGCATCATGATTTACAATGGCTCTTTCTGTAATATGACCGATTGCTGCAATACGTGCCGCCTTCCAACCAATTACCGAAGCAACATCCATCGCGTAAACATCAACAGCGGAAGGACTCGCCAAGATCACTGTGACGTCACTATTCGAACGGATACAATCAATAATTACCTGTTTTTGATCGTGCCGCTCAATCGTTTCATAAACTGTCCATTCCTTCAATTTAAAGGGTAACCCTTCTTCCAATGTCTTTTTCGCTTTTTCCCCACGAATAAATAGACAAGTAGGATTACTACCTACTACACTAGGAAATTCTTTAACAAATACATCTGCACTAAATACAGAAGGCATAAAACTTACATGAAATCCCAATTTTTCTAATGCTGTAGTAGTCTTTGTACCAATTGAAGCAATTTTCCCTTGAAAATGTCTTGCACTTAAATTAAATCGTTGCATTTTGCTAGCAAAAGCATCTACAGCATTTTGACTAGTAAAAATAAGCCATTCAAATTGACGTGCAAATTCTAAATACACATCATCTTTTCTATCAATGAGCTCGCAAGTTTCAATCAATGGGGCGATAACTGCTAGGCCACCTAAAGCTGTAATATCATCTATAATTGTTGCAGTCTTAGATGTACCTGTCAAAATAATAGTTTTACCTTGTAAAGGTAAATTACTTTGCATCTTGCTCTGCCTTTACTCGCTGAATTAGATCAAATGCACCTTGCTCCGTTAAAATTTCAGCAAGCTCTTTCCCAACTGCTTCCGCGTCGGTGCCCACAACTGTTTCCTTATAAACAACTGATGCATCTGGGGCAGCAACAAGGCCAGTTAATGTAATTTCTTCCCCATTAGACTTTGCGTATCCCGCAATCGGTACTTGACAGCCACCATCCATAGCAGCCAAGAAAGCACGTTCTGCATGTGCTTCTTGCCATGTAATACTATCTGTTAACTTGCCTAATTCCGCTAATAGCTCCGTATCATCCCCACGGCATTCAATTCCTAAAGATCCCTGAGCTACTGCAGGTAGACAATCCTCTACAGGTAAAAACTCAGTCACAACATCATCGCTCCAGCCAAGACGTTTAAGCCCCGCTGCCGCTAAAATAATTGCATCGTATTCATCTGTTTCAAGTTTTGCTAAACGTGTATCCACATTTCCACGAATCCATTTTATTTCTATATCTGGACGAACTGTTAAAAGTTGAGCACTACGGCGAAGAGAACTTGTCCCAACTATAGCTCCTGCTGGAAGATCGGCAAATTTCACATGTCCTTTTGAAATAAATGCATCACGCGCATCCTCTCGTGGTGGAATACAGCCGATCACCAATCCTTCAGGCAATACTGCCGGCATATCCTTCATAGAATGAACAGCAAAATCAATTTCTTTGTCATAAAGTGCTTGTTCAATTTCTTTGACGAAAAGCCCTTTACCTCCTACTTTAGAAAGCTGGACATCTAAAATTTGATCACCTTTTGTAACAATTTCCTTCACTTCAAATTCAAATGGTACGCCAGCTGCTTTTAACTCATTGATAAACCAATTTGTTTGCGTTAATGCAAGCTTACTTCTTCTAGAACCTACAATAATTTTTCTCACCAGTCTCCAACCTTTCTTCTAATACCATACATGAAATCGCGATAAACCACTTCCTAAAAAGAAGTTCACAACAACTAATAGATATGCGTAAATATGTACCCACGCATAAGTTGTCCCTGTTAGCTTACTTTTACGATTCACATATAAAATAAAGCAATACAAAATTAAAATAATAAAGGACCCAATAATCTTAGCGTCAAAAATCGAAAAACCCTTTAACGTTAGTAGTGCCCATTCAAACCCTAAAACTAAACTTATAAATAACATTGGAATCCCAATGAAAAATGATACATTCATCCAATTGCTCGTCTGTTGTAATGAGGGCAACCTTGTCCATAAATGTGACCATTTTTTCTTTTTCAGCAAACGATATAACACTAAATACAATATTGCAAAAACAAATGTTAACGAAAAAGCTGCGTACGATAAAATCGCAAATGATATATGAATAAAAAGCATTTCCGAAATCAGCGTGTCACTAACCGCCCCTGTTGGCCGTTTCGGCATAAAAGTAAAAATACTAGCGAACAAAAATCCTAGTATATTAATTACAAACACCGGTAGATCAACTCGTGCAATACAGTGCAAAATAATAGATAATGTCACGAGCAGCCATGAATAAAATAGAATTCCTTCAGACAAGGATAAAATCGGAAAGCGCTTTGTTTCCACAAAAGTTAATATAATGATGGCACTTTGAATTACCCAAACGAATGAAACAAGCCAAAAAGCAATTCGCCTTGCTTTTATTTGTTTATACAAGTAATCAGTAAAGTAAAATACCAGACTGATCGCATACAAGACGATCATTACTTCATAGAGCCTTGTCATTGTCAAATCAGCCAATAGACATCCCTTCTTTGTAACGAAAGTGCTAAAGTTTTCTTACTTCAGCCTAGAAAAGAAAAACGTTTTCGTATCCTTAGTTTACCATACAGATACGAAAACGCCTCATTTAATATCAGTAGAAAGTCTCGTTCGCAAAAAAAACTATTCAAACGTTGCACCGCGAACACGTAGACATCTTAGAAAGAGTATTTTGGTTCAGTGGAAGTTTGTGACGACTGTAAGAGTTCTTTACGTTCAAGTTCTTGCTTTGCCATCGCGTTAAGCTCGGCTTCCACCGCATCCTCAATACCAAAAATTTGTTGGAATAAACGTAACTGTTCATTTGCTTTTGGTGAATTTGCCATTTCCTTAGCTTGTAAAATTGGTTCTTTTAACAATTGATTGATAATAGATTTTGTATGCTTACTTAAAATTTTACGTTCCCGATCCGTTAAGTCTGGCATTTTATTTTCGATACTAATCATTGTCTCTTCTTGAATAGAATTTGCTTTTTTACGTAAAGCCGATATCACTGGAACAACCCCAAGAGTCGCAACCCAGTCTTTAAATTGCCCAACTTCTTTGCCAATCATTGTAGTAATATCAGCTGCAGCACGTTCACGTTCAGCTAAGTTTGCTTCAACAATTCCTTGTAAATCATCTATATCATATAAGAAAACATTTGATAAATCGCCAACACGTGGATCAATATCACGCGGAACAGCAATATCTACCATAAATAATGGTTTTCCTTTTCGCAAACGTTCAACAAATTGCATCAATTCGTAATCAATAACATAATCTGTTGCACCTGTAGACGTAATTAAAATATCCGCTTCAAGCAACGAACATTGAAGTTCCTTCATAGATTTTGCTTCACCATGGAATTTAGCTGCTAGGCTTTCTGCTTTTTCGAACGTACGGTTAATAACAGTTACTTTTCCGACACCGCTACCGTAAAGGTTCTCCATAGCAAGTTCCCCCATTTTTCCCGCACCTAAAATGGCCACATGTTTGCGCTGTAAAGATCCAAATATTTTCTTTGCTAATTCAACTGCTGCATAAGAGACTGATACCGCATTCTCACCGATAGCCGTTTCGTTATGTGCACGCTTCGCAAATGTCACCGCTTGTTTAAATAGCTGATTGTATACCGTTCCTGTTGTTCCAATCTCTTGTCCACTTAAGAAGCTCTTCTTTACTTGTCCTAAAATTTGCGTTTCACCAAGTACCATCGAATCAATTCCAGCTGTCACTTTGAATAAATGCTCGATTGCCTGATCTTCTTCACGTATAGTTAAATATGAAGAAAATGTCTCAACTGGCAGGTCGAACCAATTTGCTAAAAATTGTTTAACAAAATGACGTCCAGTATGCAATTGATCAACAACCGCATAAATTTCTGTACGGTTACATGTTGAAACGATAACATTTTCTAAAATACTTTTTTGTTTTTGTAGCGCTTCCATTGCCTGTGGTAGTTCACTCTCTATGAATGATAACTTTTCACGAATCTCAACTGGCGCTGTTTTATAATTCAAGCCTACTACGATGGTATGCATGAATAACACCTCACACGTTCTAATTCACAAATCTCATTATAGCACAGTTCGACAAGAGTTCATCTATAATTTGTGAACATGTCATGAAGAACTGTAATTCATCATCTACATTAGAATTATTATAAACTAAGTGTAACAAATTATACTTCATGTTTCAAATTAAAAAACTGCCCCTAAAAATTTTATTAAAAGTCAAGTTATTTTCTACTGTTAAAGATTTAACAACATGACAAATAGAATGTTACACATTATAATAGCTTTTTGCAGAATTAGTTGAAGGACTAATTCTGCTATTATTTTTATATTGATGTAGCTTTTTAATAAAGTTCGATTAAAAGTAAGTTGCAAACGCTGATTTTATACAGAAAGAAACCAACTGTTTTGAAACAAAGTTTGATCAAAACAGTTGGTTCTTTATTTATCTAGTTTGGTTTTTATAAAAAAGTTTGATTATTTCGGGATGCGAATATTCAATTAAAGCACCCCGTTAGCACAATAAAATTAGCTAACCCAGGTCTTTTTAACTTTTTTAGATTTCCACTTATTGCCCTTATAATGAACTGTCACTTCTACTCCGACAGCCCCATCACCTGAACGATACTTGGAACCTTCAAAATAGATATTGTTGTTGAATTTATAATCAACTTTATCTATTCTAAGAAGCACACCATCCAAAGACATTGTATCAGGATTATATAATTCCTTTTCCTCCAGTTGGTCAAAAGTAGCATCCATTACATCAACTTTATATTTTTTCTTGAAGTAGCTTAAAATCCCTTCTTTATCACTTTCATCCACTTCCTCGAACTTACTCATATCAATAGCTATATATTTCATATCACTATTTAATGCTTCATCCTGTTCCATTATCGAGTCCAATGCAACACTATATATTTCCCCCAAATGTTCCTTGGGTTCTATTCCAGTATTGCAAGCAGATAGCAATAACGGTAAAACAAAAAAAATACTAAAATATTTTAACTTCAAACTTCTCCCTCCTTTACTATATAGACGAGGTTACTTTTCATTCTGTTTCAAACACACACTTATTACTCCACTAAACTGCCTCGTTAGTTCAATAAAAAAGAGCTGCATATGCAACTCCATGTTCTTCAAGTAAACGCACCCGTTAGTTGAAGAAGCTTTTGTTTAATTTCTCTTGTTCTCTAGCCTTTCAGTTAAATCATTAAAGTCTTGGACTACTTCTTGCATTGATGATTTTTTAGCTAACGAAATCCCCTTTCGAATAGATTTAGAAGCTTCTTCAAATTTATTTGCTTTAATTTGGGCATCTGCAAGGCAATACCAGTAAAACCAGGCATCCATTTCTGAAATTTTATCTTTATAAAACTTTTCGATTATCGGATAGTATTTAGAATATAATTCTTCATTATAGACCAACTTTTCACCATTCCATTTTAGTACATCCACTAAATAACTATCGCCAATATACATTTGCCAAACTGCTATACCAACTTTTTGTTTTCCAATCACAAAATCCATTTTATGATAAGGAACATCATCAATCTTTTTGAATGAGTTATCAATCCATTGATAAACTTCAAGTTCGCTTCCTGCTGCTGCACCAATTGTAACACCGAATAAGTATTCCTTTGTACCATCACCTGTAATATCTTCCAAACCCGAAAAATCCAAATCTACTCCTTGAATTTTTGTTTCCAAAACTTTTCGCCAATTAGCATTGTCCTTTTTTAGCACTATTGATCCAAACTGGGAAGGGGCTGGTTGATCTTTTGCTTTAATTTCAAAAGTAAAGATTATTTCTTTCTGTCCATCGTGGTCAAAGTCATAGAGTTGAATTGGCAGTGTGGAGGAAGGATTTTCAGGACTTATAAGTGACGCATTCGATGGCATAAATCTGCTAACAATTTTCATTAAGTCTTCTTTCTGGTTCTCGTTAGCGTGAACAAATATTGGACTAAAGCTAAATGCAAAGAGTAGCAATAATGTAGGTAGCATTATTTTCTTCATCAATATGTCTCCTTTTTATACCGAGATCAAAGATTGTAGTTCCTTTAAATTATTTAGTGTAAAATGGGCGTATTTAGAAAAGTTCCATAATACAATCAAGAATTTAATACACCAAATAAAACCAATATAAGAGGAATACTTTTATCCAATTTCATCACCTTAAATATTAGGTTTAGTTTGTCCTGTTCAGCTACATTAATTCCTTATTCAACTATCCTGCCCCGTTAGTTGAATAAGAAAAAGATGGGGTCTCTGTGGAATCCCATCTTGAAGTAAAGCACCCTTAGTTCATTAAGACGAAATTAAAAATGTCCGTTTCTATGGTCCATTTTAAACGTCTTATCCATTCCTCCTGTACTTCTTGTGGTGCTTTTTTGACCTTATGTAATACTTTCCATACTTTATATACACAGTAAGACCTTAATACTTCAGGAGATAAGTGTATTGGATTATTAATTTTATATTCTTTAATAAATAAGAGATTTAATGAGTCCGCATATTCAGGGTAATGAAGTTTTGTAAACCAGCAGACCCATCCTATATCGGTTAAAGGATTTGCCCATTCAGACCATTCCCAATCTAAGACTGTAAGAGTATTAGTATCTGTGTATAAAACATTGTGAATCCCATAGTCACCGTGCGTTAAAACCCATTCCTCCTTAGTATCGTTTAAGTTTTGTAATATCTCCATAGAATTTGCAATAAGAAATTCAGGTACAAAATCTAAACTTAAGTTTAATTCATTAAAAGTACATTCTTTAATTCCACTTGAAGTATAGTTATATTTTATTGAATGAATTCTTTTAGCAAGAGATGCTCCTAAGTTTTTATATAATTCCATTGTTCTTTCTAATTCATTGTTATCTAAAATGGATTGTCCATTTATTCCTTTTCTGTACTCCATTACAATTATTTGAAGGGCATCTGTTTCTATTAACTCATAAATTTTTGGTGTTACTCCTGTTTCTTGAATTAAATTTAAACAATTTATTTCATTTTCAATGTCTTCGTTAAATTTATTTGCAACTTTAACAACTAACGGAGGAAGTGTACCATTTAACAAAAAAGTGTCATTTGTGTACCCTCCAGTTAATCGAACAAGTGAAAAATCACCGTATTTTTCTTTCAAATGTTTTTTTAATACTTTTTCAGTCAAAGTTATCCATCCAATCATTCTTTTGTATCTATTAATTTTACTATAAAGCAATAACAGATCCCCTTTAAACCATTCAATATATATTATTTCTTATTCAACTAACCTGCCCCGTTAGTATTAAGTACATTTCATCACAATCTTTATAGTTACATTAACATAAATATCCAAAAAAGAATCATCTAACCTCTAAGAAATTTTACAGAGGAAGGATGATTTTAATCAAACTTTATTACAAATTATCGTTCTTTATTATAAATAATCAATCTTTATTACAAGCTACAATAGATAAGAATCAATCTATACTGTAAAATACTAGTAATAATAAGAGTGGGGTGTATTTTATGAGTGATTATACATACTGTTTACCCGTTAGTGAGGAGAAATTCTTTCAAGTCGTGATAAGTGAACTGAAAAGAAAACATTCAGATATGTCATGGGAGGTTTTGAGAACAGCTACTTTATCTATTGAAGATTTAGGTACATCTTATTATGTTGATGGGGCAAGAGGAAGTCGTTGGGATGCTAAAGGTATAAATATAAAATTTGCATTACCTTCCGCAGCGATTGAAGAATTAGATAAACCCCAAATTAAGTCAACCTTATTTGATGTTTGCCAAAGTTTAATTCCATCAGAAGTCGGCTATGATTTAAAAGGTATTATATTTATACCAGATTTAACACTTGAATTTAGCTTAGACAGTGATATTGATACACTTACAACAATTGACGTATTTGGTTCTGCCTCTCTTCAAATCCTTTCAGATGAAATAAAGAAAAACCTAAAAGAAGATAAACCAGAACTTGCACTAGATAGATTACATACATTCAGTACGCGTTTTTTCAGACAACTATGTACTAAATATAAATTACCTTATGATAAAGAAGATGGATTACACACCTTATTCGGTAAGTATCGTAAGCACTTAGAAGCAAGTAATATTGTTGATTCTAATATGACATTACAAATTTTAAAAGTATATGCGAACATTTTAAGTGAATATAATCAAGTTCGAAACAATAGAAGTTTTGCACACGATAATCAAATTCTAAACAGTAATGAAAGCAAGCTAATATGCAGTCATATTATTGCTATTCTCAAATTTATTGATGAAGTTGATGAAATGGTTGAATTAATACATTGGTTGTAAAACGAGTAATAAAGAGATATTGGAAAATGCACGTAAATATCCCTTTATTATTAGTCATGTTTATATATTTTTTGCTATTCGTAACAAGTAGTGGAAACTAATTTTTTAAAATTATATTTCACTACGTATTTGAAACATATCGTGGAGAAAGGAATATTATGATTAATGTATATGTGGATGATTTAAGAGATTGTCCGATTGGTTTTGTCGTGGCAAGAACGTTTCAAGAAGCCATTCACTTACTTGAAACTCACGAAGTAGATATACTTTCTCTTGACCATGATTTAGGAGAAGATCTACAAGGTAATCTATTGCCAACAGGTTATGACTTAGTAAAATATATTTGTGAAAAAGGGTTACGGGCAAACAAAATATATCTTCATACGGACAACCCTGTTGGTAGAGAGAATATGTATCACACACTGCATGGAGCGAAACGAAGAGGTTTCATTGATTCAGATATTGAAATTTACCACTATTCTATTACCGAAAATAAATATACCGAATAAAGTAATACTAAACAATTCAAATAGTTTAGTAAGAAAAAGAAAAATAATGGGCAGTCCACTACTTATTACGAATGCCCATATTTTTTGAATTATTTAAAGCTTTCAAATTGACTACTAACCCAGCGTTGTTGATTCTCTGCAACATATTGTTCAACTTCAATTAAACGGTTAACTAATTCAGCCTTAGAAAGTTGCATATATTTCTTTCTAGCGTTATTTGCGTCCCGATTAGGGGAAATCCTTCTTAAAGTGGATTCGTCAAGTTTAGAAGGCTTCTCTGGCTTTTTACGGGCATTCTTTATTCTATAAGTTCTACTATGTTTTTTGTAATACTCATAGAGTTCTTCATTTCGTTTGATAGTATTTATATGAATACCTTTCTGGTTTTCATCAAACGCTTTTGAATGATGACTAATATTATGATAAGTTACAAGAATACCTTTTGAAACGAGAAAATCAATCGTTCGAATACCAATAGATATAGAACGCTCTTTACGTTGTTGATGTACTTTATCAAGCCATTGATGCTTATCTGAATGGATTCCTTGTAGTGATTGGTTCATAATTGCGTTCCTCTCTGTATTGCTTAATTAAATCAATTTCTTTCAATTCAATCTTAGCTTGTTTTGCCATCTCTTTTGCTTTCCGAACTTCGACCTCTAAACCCATTTGTTTAAATCGTTTTTCCATATCTTTAGATAATTGAATGACCTCTAATAATTCATCCTCTTGGTCTGGTTCAGGTATTTTTGCTTTGCAGCCTAAACATTGCATTTTAGTAGGACAAACATAATCAGTAACACAAGTACCACCCAATACTTTATTAAATACACCAACTTTTTCTGCATAGGCATCAAATTCTTTTTGTAACTCTTGTGGACTTCTTAAATACACATCATCAATATCTACATAACTTGAAATGACATCGTGTAACTCACTTACTGATTCTGCGATTTGGGTAGGTGTAGGAGCTGAATAATAACCTGTTACGTTAAAATCCTTTTGATGCAACATTTTTGCGACAATATCAATCGGCATTTTTTGACGTTGAACAGCTTCTGTCGCAAATGCATGACGTAATAGGTGTGTTTTTATAGTTACAGCTTGTCCGTCCTGCATCTCAAATAATAATCCATGAAGTAAAAATCGAATGGAACTGTATAAAGCAAAGTAGTTTAATGCTTTACCTTCGTATTGAAAATAATACGGCATAGGTGTAGAGAATACATGCTTTCTTTCATCTCTGTATAGGACACTTGGAATTTTATCACTTCCATAATGTTCCTTTAACATCCTTGATACCATTTGAATATGCTCCATCGTTTGTTTACTTATATAAAATTCTTCTAACGAATCTCTTCCTTTAGGAATAGCTTTATAGGAATAATGTAGTTTATCATTAATTTTCTTTACCTGAATACATTCTTTTGTATTACTAATTTGGAGTAATTCGTTCTTTCTTGCTCCTGTTGTTGTTAAAATGTCGATGGCTAATAGACCAAACGTACAAGCTGTATGAAATGGTTGGACGTCTATTAGTAAGCCTTCTGCTTTATCCTTGTGTAAAGATATAAATGTTGAAGGTGTTATTATGCCTTTATGTTTTGAAAAAAACGGAAGAGGTTTTTGCTCATTTTCAGACTTGTATCCCCATAAAGATAAGAAATTTAAAATCTTCTCATGTTCTTCAACTGGTCTGTTTTTTGTCCATAACCCTAAAACATTCTGCTCAATTAATTCATTAAACCAAAAACCTTCTGGTACTGACTCACCCTCTATAGATTCAGCACGAACAAATTCAAGGAAATAAGCGTTATTTTCATCAGAATAGGTTGATTTTTTTTGACTTGCTTGCTTTATAACAGCTTCTGAAAACTCATTTTGATGGTTCAGTACAAAGGAAGGTTTATCCCATAAGCGAAAATGAAATACTTCTCCAATACGTTTTGGTTCGGCATAAGAAAATTCAATCGGTAATAATAATGATTCCGATTCTACAAGCCTTACTTGTCGCTGAAATGCATCCCTTAGTCTTTTTATTTGATTCCATCGTAGATTTGCTTCTGCACGTATTGTTGAAAGATGTGGCACAATAGCATCCGTTTCATCTTTGCGAGTATTTTGGGCTTCTTGACTGGCTAATTTAGTAAAGGCAAAATCTCTACTATCCATTGACAAAGGGGGCAATAAAAATTTTTGGAAATACTCTCGTTCACCTGAAATTAAGGTATTATTAACCCATTTTTTTGTGTTGTATTCTGATGTTTTATAGTTTGTTAGTAATTCCTTTTTCATACTGTTAGAAGAATTGATACAAATATTACCTTGAAAATATTTAAATAAATGAACATCTGGCTCGAAATCTGAAAATGAAGTGATCTTACATTCTCTAAAAACATCTTTGAATCTTGGATGGAGGGTGTTTAATTTTTTTAATATCGTTTTATGGTCAATATTATTAGCTATATCGGTTAACGCTATGAGCAAGAGTTGGTTTTTCCACTCAAAACTCAAACAGCTATTATTCAAATATTTAAGCACTCGTTCATCTAATTTATCAATTAAAAATTCCCCTCTACTATTCGGTAGACACAATAATCGAGCGTCCATTTGTTCTAGCATTTTTTTATACCATTCTGTTTTTGGATTTGACTGTATTATTTCATTCAAGTTTATTCTAACCCCTCTAATAATTCTTTTAAATCTTCATCAAAGTCTTCAATAGCTGATGATTTAACTACGGTCAATCTTTGCTTTGTTTTTCTTGATGATTGCCGTTGCTTAACATAGGTATTTTCGTTTTGTTGCATTTGCTCTAACATTTTTTCATGTGCCTCTCGATGTTTTGTTTCATCAAAATGATGCTCATACACAGCCATCGTATCTGGGTTTTTCCATTTCATATATTTAATTAACTCATTTTTTCGTTGATGTATTTCTGTTTCTTTTTTTGCAACGTTGTAAATCTCTCTTAATCGAGAAGTAACGAACCAGTGTCTTGCTTTATGTGGATTTAAACTTAATTCATTTATCTTCATTGCTCGGTTCCAATGGTAATACCAAGCATAATAAGTAAAAGGTGTACCGTTTGCTGATAAAAAGATTGGAGCATCATCTGGTAACTGTTCAAAAGTTAAATGATTTTCGTCTAAGGATTTTCTTTCAGTATCTATATAGTGAAACAATCTTTTCACCGTATCTTTGCTAACACGAATAAACTTAATTTTTTTGCCATGACTCCCTTTATTGAATGTAACAAATTCTTGATGACTTTTACGTTTGCGGTAATCTCCAATTGTTAATTCAATAATTTCTGATGCCCTTGCACCCGTCTCAAATAACATACGAGCTATGACCATTTCACGAAGCGACCAACTTACTTTTTTACCAGCTTGATATACTTGATATGGTAAATCTATATCGTCAATAATTTGTGGTTGCCATTCTTCATTGATAATTTTAAAATAAGAGTCTGTTAATCTACGGTGAGGAATAGCTTCTTCTGTGCCTGCAATTGAAGGCATTCTTGGCTTATCTTCTCGAAAACCTTTTATCTCCTCTTTGTAGCTGTGTAAGATAGCCTGACCATCTATTAATGGATTACTATAGTGATACTGTTTTAACCGTATCATTGACTTGTAAAATGATTTTAATGCCGATAAAAACCGATTTATTGTGTTTGGACTTTTGTTAGTTAGATTTACAAAACGGAAGGTATTTTTATCACGAATCTTACACTTCATTTCATGCATCAAATAATCTTCAACCACAACACGTATTTTTTCTTCCGAATCATTCCATTGAACCTTGTTTCCTCGATAGTTACTTTCTAATTCTAGCCATTTAAAAAATGGAAGTAAGCAATTCAAATATGATATTGCAGAGCTTTTATCAATTCTCCCTAAACAATCATGGTAATAATCAGTCAAAGGAATAAAAGGCTCGTTATCTTTAAATACAAGTAATTGATACTTACTTTCAATGTGCTTTGGGCAATACTCAAACCAATACAACTATTAACCCCCCTAATAAGAACTAATGTTCTTATTTTAGTATTTCCTATAAGGCTTGTACAGTGTTTAACCTTTTAAGTAATCCTTACAAAAAATCTAGAAAAAAATAAAAAGCACATCACTAAAATTTGCATTTAGTAATGTGCATTTTCATTTAATGTGTAACATTTTAAAAGAAACACTATTGAATAAGACATAATGTACAATTACTTGTACTTAATCTTACAGAGTAGGAGCAGTTTTTTATCTATTAATCAGTTATTGTTACGGTTTTTATAGCTATAATTTTACCATCTTTATCATATGCTATAACATCAATTTCACTATTAACTTTGAAGTCTTGCATTGTTTGAACTGTTTTAGTCAGCATATAGACATTATCACTACGCTTCTGCAAATCAAATTGTACATCGCCACTAATAGAATTGAAGCGTACATTAACCTTCTCAACATTTGGACAATTACCAATTCGAGCATTCATCGTGATATAACCTTTACGTAACGAGACAGTCGCCTCTTCAAATAAATCTTCAGGATTTATACAACTTGAAGAAGGTGTTTTACATAAAATCGAATCAATTACTTTTTGTAAAACTTGATGTAATTGTAAGTTATCAATTGCATGGAAATAAGTACCCCCAGTTTGCGTAGACAATTGCATTAACGTAGCATCATTGATTTGCGATTTCTTGCCCATACTTACTGTGTAAACTTTCACACCTTGGCTCAATGCTTCATTGACTACTGTTGTCATCTTCGATTTACTCGTTTTGCCATCTGATACAACAATGATAGCTTTTGAAGTCCTCGTGTCTTTTGAGAATTTAGTTAGTGCTAAATCTATACCTGCAAAAATATCTGTAGCACCTTTATCTCTTGATGTTTTATAAAGATCTTTCTTCAATACATCGTCAGTAGTACCTTCTCCAAGTAAAGTAGCTTTTGTGTTTGTTTCAATGACAATATTATTTTTAGCCTTAATTTGATTGATGACTTCCATCATTTTCTTACCGCGATAATTTGTTGGATCAACGGCCTTCATAGAAGATGAGTAATCAACTACATATGCAACCTCTGTTGCTAAAGAACAAGAATTTTTACTAAAGTGAGGATTTGTGAAAATATCCTTCGTAATTATTTTATCTTTTAAATCTTTTAATATTGTTGCATAACGTGGATCAATTGCATTGACTAGTGTCGCTTCAACTTTAGATTTCCCATAAATAACTGAGTCGAAGTAAGCTACAGCTGTTCCCGGTCCTCCTGTTTTATCTAAATAATCCGAAGTATTCGTAACAAATGAAGCTGTTTTCTCAACACCGTCGAATTTAATTTTCACGGTTCCTTGATAGTCAGTAATAGGTTCTCCACCTGGTCTCACTAATGTAACCATTACTTTTGTGTAACGATCTTTACCAGATGGTCTTGCTGCCGCATCAGCACTTTCCTTTAATGCCTCAACGCGCTTTTTATATGCCTCTACCTGACCGAGTAATTTACCACCTTGATATTTTAATAATACTGTACGATCATAGTTACTCAAACTTGTTAAGATAGCATAAATTTTCATTACACTATCATAATGCTCTAGCGTTAATTTCTTTTCCTCAGGCATATGGTTCATCAGTTGAATGATGGCACCGACTGGGTTTATATTCTCAACCTGTGAGGCAATGTCATCATCAATTCCTTGAACACGATATATAGGATTACCATCATCAGCAATCATATACATAATTTCAGTTTTAGCAGGATTCGTCACAGAGTCCTGCAAACGGCGATTTAATAGTTCTTCAAATAAGTAAACTGAAATATCGTAGTTTTCAAATTGTAATTTAGCATGTTCATAGCCTAATGCTGGATATTTTGGATCATTGCCACCGTATCTTAAATACATATTTTGCACATTGCCTAAAATATCCTTTACATTTGTTTGCTGTCCGATACTAAAAACTTTTCTATCTGAGTGATCAGATTCTAAAGGAACAGGACTATAAACATCAATTATGTTTTCCGTAAAAAACTCTGGAATATCTTCTTTTGTTTGATATGGAGGTATCACACTTCCATTATCATCGGTATTTTCAGGATCATATACTTGGTAATCTATACGTAATTCTGGTTGCGGTGAGTAACGTACTTGTGCATTTAGTTTTTCACCTACAAGACATTTCATACTTGGGTCCGTATTGTTAATCAATTCAAAAGAAATTGTATCACGTACTGATTTTGTTAATTTTGGAGCTACAACAATAGCTGATACTGTCGAACCATCGGATTGGACATTTTTAACCTCGTCACCGGCAGTATCGACGATTGCTCCATGCAACGAAGTAACGCGGAACGTATAAGATTTATCATCAGCAATCGGGTCACCGTTACAAGCCTTTAAAGAAACCGTAACAAGCGTTGAATCAACATCATTAGCAATTAAATCCGGTTTCTCAACTTCGATACTTTGCAATGCATTATTGACATATTCTGGACCAGTAAAGTCACTGGAGTTATCTTTAGGCTCTTCAAATTCTGCGCTACTTGAACCCATGAAACCTGGCGGTAAAGTGATTTTATCGTTATCACGGCCAGCCGCACTTCGCTTTAGCCCCTGAACAGCAAAAGAACCATTTTGAACAGCGCGATATAAAAATGCAGCAATATCCCCACGAGTTAATTTAGTAGAAGGATTAAAATTGGCAAATGTCTTTTTGTCCGTACTACCTGTTGTAATATCATTTGTATACAAATATTGTACTGCTTGTGGTTCATCTAAATCTAAGCCCTTGAATGCAGCATAGATACGTGCAAATTGACCACGTGTAACTGCTTTTGAACGATTCGCTGTCACATGTGTTCCATTAAAAGGTAAAAATAATTCACTATAGAAATTATAGGCTACGCTATCGATATAGGATAACGCATAATTACGATCAAGCTTTGCAAACATTAAGACAAGCTCTCGATCCGTTATCTGTTCATTTGGTCGGAAGTTATTAGCACTATTCAATGCAATTAAATCATTATCAACTGCCCATGAAATAGCTTTGTAATTACTATTATTTGTTGGTACATCCTTTATTGTCGTAGCTGCCTGAGTAACAGCTGGAGTTGCTGTCATCAGGACTAGTACGAAACAAAGTAGGGATAGCAATGCCTTTTTAGCATATGTCATTCATTTCAGTCCTTTCTTTAGTTAAAGAACAATATGTCATCTCGATAGTTTTGTTTTAAGTCATTCTCTAAATATTTCAAGAAACGTTCTAGTACTGCCGACGCCTCTGCTCGAGTTAGTGGTTTATTTGGATTAAATCTGCCTGTCGGGTCACCCATCATTAAACCTAGTTCGTTTACAATATAAATTCCGTCTCTTGCGAAGTTTGGAATCTGTTTATCATCTGCAAATTTTGTTACATAGCCTGGATCTGGCGCTCTATTTTCAAGTCCTAAAGCACGTACAAAAATTGTAGCAGCCTCCGCTCGTGTAATGGCATTATCAGGTTTGAAGTAATCAGCTGAAACCCCTTTGATAATACCTTTATTTAATGCGGATTCAATATAGCCATAATCTTTTACAGAACGTTTTAAATCTTTGAACACACTTGTTGAAGGTGTTTTTTTAGATTTCTTTTCTTCAAACACGCGCAAATCGACAGCTTTACCAATAGCCGTTGTAAAGTCAATACGTTTCATTGGTGTATTAGGTGAGAAGAAGTTACTTGTATCAGAGTAAATGCCTAAAGAATATAATTTTTCAATCGCTTCCTTTGCATAGTGACCTGATAAATCACGGAACTTAGGAATAATTAAACGTTCAATGGTCGGCATGTATTTTGCATCTAAGTCAACAGTACCTTTTTGTCCAGAGGCTAAATCATACGTATATTCAGAAATAACGTCCTTTTCACTCACAACCGCATATCCACCGTCAAAGCTCCCTAAAGTCCCTAGATTTCCCTCGAAATTTAAGACGCGTGATTTACTTGTAGATAAACGATTTTTCACATGGCTTGTCTTACCATCACTATACGAATAAACGGATTCCGTAATTTGTGTTTCTGTTGCACCCCAAAAGTTTTCATAGCCTGCATGTCGGCTATCCGTGTCAATTGTTACTGTTTTTTGTGCTGCACTATTTCCCGTTCCAGTCTTATAGGAGTATGTTTTTCTAGAAATCACATTTCCAGAATAATAATCAGATGCTGCACGATTATCCGTAACTGTCCCTTGAGAGAATTGGTAATCCACTAATGTATATGTTGTGGATCCAATAGTAATTTTTTCAGTGTATTTCTTTACTTCACCATTTGAAGTTTTTTGACCAAGCGTCGCGTAATCTATAACATCTGATTCATAAGCAATATTACGTGTCAATGTAGCCCCATTACTTGCTGTTAACTTCATGCTATAGGTTTCAGTTAGTTTTCCCTTTGACTCTTTTTCTGCAATTTTAATGTCCTTGCTAGTACCTTTAAAGATAATCGGTGTTCCTGTAAGGAAAACTGCTTCCTCATATGTATATTCATTCTTTACAGCACCTGTAGTTTCTAGTGAAGCGGCAGATGCATTCACTGGGATAGTAGCTCCAATCACAAAAACTGCAAGAACCACTAACATTATTTTAAATAAATGTTTTTGCATTCGTTTTTCCCTCTCTTTTACTCTGCATTTATGCATCTATGCATAATGAAGCTGTCGAATATGCTTATTAAGGTGAAAATCTGCTCGTCTTCCGAAAGTACTCACAATTTAGCGCTTTAGCATATACGAAATATCCAATTCCTTATAAGCTGGCATCATTTTTTTGCAATACTATTCGCACAAGACTCGCAGATTTTTAGTTTATAAAACTCAAATAACGTTAATCTACTAATATAAAATGGGCTTTCACAAATCGGTCTGATAATACAACTAAACGATCAGATGGTTGTAAGTCAGATGGCTGAATAACTTTACCTGCTTTTATAAGTGTTGCTTGGTCGACATTCATATCAATCATTTCCCCAGCTTCATACCAACGACCATCTTGCCATTGACTAACACTCTTAACATTAATAACAGCTGGATAAGTCGATTTCACAGATTGCAGCTTACCTGTCAGCATTAAAGGCGCAACTGGTTTAGCATTATTCAGTATATGAAGAGCCTGTACATGGCCATCTTTTACATAGAAATAGCCATAATCCCCTTCAAATAAGTGAAGCTCAATATCTGGCATTATACTATAAGTTCTGTTTACATCATCAACCTTTGCCTTTGTTGAATTACTAACAGAAAGTACAGTATGATCTGTATTCTTGAATACATTCGATTCGATCTTCATTGCATCGTCAATTTCAATTAAATAGCCATCAGCTTGTGATAAACGTCCATAATATAATTCATGTCCCGATAAGTTTGGTGACATAAAACTATCACTTGTCACTTGTACTACCTGTGCATAATGATCACGAGTAGAACCATCAGCAATAACAAAGGCTGTACCATAGGCCATTAATCCAGTAGGTTCAATTAAACGACCATTCCGAATTAAAATCGTGCCATTATGGAAGTACATTGTACCTGCAGATTTTAGTTTTAAAAGTTGATAGTCTGTATCAACAGATAGCATTGGTTCATAATAAGTTCGCTCATTGTTTTTCAAGACAACAATCTTCTCAATCACTTCTTTACCAAATTGCTTAACTGTCGCATAGTATGCTTCGCTTCCAATATAGTTTTTCAACTGACCTTTATCAACCTTGGTATTTCCAACATAAATCGGTACTTTTGAGGTGAAATCCATTGTTGAAAGAGCCGTTGTTGCTTGTGAACCAAATTGCCAGTTTACAAAGGCATTTTGATTTTTCACTGTTAATTTATTTGCATTGGGATTGACAGACTGTATTTCACCTTTGTATAAGTTTTCAACTAATGTACCAGTTTCACTTATTTCTATTTTCGTCACAATAGATGTGTTTCGATTTTTAAAATTAAGCTTAACCCGATCCCCAACGTACAGCGCACTAATATCAACTGCTGAAGAGCTTTTTTGATAGCTCGTCTCCTTATTTATATAGTAGGTTGTTTCCACTCCAACATCTGGCTTCAACATAATGTATAAACCATTTGGATCAATACTAGTGACTACACCAGCTGTTGTTTTAGCACTTCCCACGGTCGATGGACTATTAGAATCAACTGCGGCACCTGGGGCATTAGAAGTACCTCGAAGCTCAACAACACTGCGAAGGGAAATTTCTGCTTCTACTTCCATCCCCATTTTAAAGCCTTCAATGGTTGTAGACGTTTTATTAATAAATAAACGAGTATTGTTATCAATATTGTAGGTAATTGTTCGACCACTTGCATTTTGCAGGGTAATTTTACTAAGCTTTTTTTCTATTACTCCGTTTGGATTTGCATATTCTGTAAATGTTACATCAACAAAGGTTGCTGTCACCATTTGAGCAGCTTTAGCTGTTTGACCTGATGAAAATCCGAGAACCGCAAGTAATAGAATGAGTAGTATGTATGGGATCTTCTTCAACAAATCCCGCCTCCTTAAAATATGTCATTAATAAATAGTATATCGTATTATTGGTAGTTTTTCCTATCCAAAAATTACATTTTAGCGCATTGCACTTTCTGTTTAAAGCTACCCTATTAAACATAAGAGGTAGCTTTCAATTTCAAGCTACCTTGCCTTCATCATACTTGAATGTCAATTGTATGTCCTGCTGTTGGATGTGGAGCATCTAACATTTCAACTAACTGTTCTGTATTTTGTTGTTGCATCTCCATTGCTTGCTTTGTTACAGCTAGAGATACATTTTGCATTAAAGTTGCTTGATTCATTGCAATTGATAAAGCTGCGATATCCATTTTGTCCACCTCCTATCTAATTTATCGGTCAAATGTGACATTCATCAAGCGATTTCTCCATTTTTCTCTATAACTTTCGTATATGGAACAAATCATTAGTGCCTTGTTTGTTGCTGTCTCTTTATTAGCTCCAAGCTTTCGAACATATCGACATTATTGATGGCTTTCACTAAAGGATAAAAATAAAAAAACATCTACTGTCCTAAATATTAGACGCAATAGATGTTTTTAAATTACATTTTATTTTCGATAGTACGCCAAGCTTCTTCAAAGCCAATTCCTTTTTCTGAAGAAAAGACAATAAGAGGATCATTTTTCTCCATATTCAGCGTTTCTTTTACTACCTTTTTATGCTTATCCCATTTACCTTTCGGAATTTTATCTGCTTTTGTAGCAATAACAATACACGGAATATTGTAATGCTTTAAAAAATCATACATCATACAATCATCAGCTGTAGGAGGATGTCGTAAATCAACAATTTGTACGACCGCCTTTAATTCTTGACGCCCTGTGATATAGCGCTCAATCATTTTTCCCCATGCTTCTCGCTCAGTCTTCGAAACTTTAGCATAGCCATAGCCCGGAACATCTACAAAAAATAACTGTTCTTCGATTTTATAAAAATTCAGGGTTTGTGTTTTCCCAGGCTTAGAAGAAATACGTGCTAATGCTTTGCGCCCAATCATTCGATTAATGAAGGAAGATTTCCCTACATTAGAACGACCGGCTAATGCAAATTCTGGCAGTCCATCTTCTGGATATTGGTCTGGTCTTACCGCACTTATGACCATTTCTACGTTATGGACTTTCATTTTCTTAAAAACCTCCGTCAAGTGCATAGGCTAATACTTCATCAGCCGATGACACTAGTTTAAATGTAAGTTGCTCGCGTACACTTTCAGGAATATCCTCAATATCTCGCTCATTATCCATTGGGCAAATAATTGTCGTTAAGCCTGCACGATGAGCACTAAGAGTTTTTTCCTTTAGACCACCAATTGGTAGTACACGACCACGTAATGTGATTTCACCTGTCATGCCAACTTCACGGCGTATCGGACGATGTAAAATAGCAGAAACAATTGCTGTTGCCATTGTAATACCAGCAGATGGGCCATCTTTTGGCACAGCCCCTTCTGGAACGTGAATATGAATATCATGTGTTTCAAAATATTCCGCATCCACCTCTAGCTCTTCCATTTTTGTACGGACGTAAGATAAAGCTGTTTGAGCAGATTCTTTCATGACATCACCGAGCTTCCCAGTTAGCTGCAATTTTCCTTTACCAGGTGTTAATGATACCTCGATTTGTAGTGTATCACCGCCAACTGTCGTATAGGCAAGTCCAGTAGCCACTCCAACTTGGTTTTCTTTCTCTGCTTGCCCATAACGGAAGCGATGTTTGCCAAGTAACTCTTCTAGTGATTTCGAGTTAACTGTTACCCGTTTTTTCTCACCAGAAACAATGATTTTTGCAATTTTACGGCAAAGTGTTGCTATTTGACGCTCAAGTCCACGTACACCTGCTTCACGTGTATAATAACGGATAATATCTAATACCGCTTCATCCTTAATAATAATCTGAGTCTTTTTCAGGCCATGCTCTTTTAATTGCTTTGGTATTAAATGGTTTTTTGTAATCTGTGCCTTTTCGATTTCTGTATAGCCAGCAATTGAAATAACTTCCATACGATCAAGTAATGGTCCAGGAATTGTACTTAAATCATTGGCTGTTGCAATAAATAATACATTCGATAAATCATATGGCTCCTCGATGTAATGATCACTAAATGTATTGTTTTGCGCTGGATCTAGAACTTCTAGCATTGCTGCTGCAGGATCCCCCCTGAAGTCATTAGACATTTTATCAATTTCATCGAGTAAGAAAACCGGATTAATTGTCCCTGCCTTTTTCATACCTTGAATAATACGACCTGGCATTGCCCCGACATACGTACGACGATGACCACGAATTTCTGATTCGTCACGTACCCCACCTAACGAAATACGAATAAATTTTCGATCCAAGCTTTCTGCAATAGATCGAGCTAAGGACGTTTTACCTACACCTGGGGGGCCAGCCAAACATAATATTGGTCCACGTAACGATTTTTTTAACTGACGTACAGCTAAATATTCTAATATACGTTCTTTTACTTTTTCTAATCCGTCATGGTCACGATTTAAAATATCCTCTGCATGTGCGATATTCATGCGATCCTCAGTAGCATTTGTCCATGGTAATGATACAATCCAATCAATATAGTTTCGGATTACACCACTCTCTGCACTAGCTGCTGGTAACTTCTCATAGCGATCCAACTCTTTAAGCACTGCTTCTTTTGTTGAATCTGGCATCCCTGTTTCATCAATACGCTTACGTAATTCAGCCACTTCGCCAGTTTTTCCTTCACGATCTCCTAGCTCCGTTTGAATAGCTTTCATTTGTTCACGTAAATAGTATTCTTTTTGCGTACGCTCCATTGATTGCTTCACTTTTGTATTGATCTTCTTTTCAAGATCAAGCACTTCTTGCTCATCATGTAAACGAATAATTAAATGATCCAAACGTTTCTTTACACTGAGCATCTCCAATACTTCTTGTTTGTCAGCAATCTTAAATGGCAAATGCGATGCAATGATGTCAGCTAAACGACCTGGATCTTCAATATCTGCCACAGTACTAATGGTTTCAGATGTAATCTTATTAGAGGCTTTCGCGTATCTTTCGAAATACGTTAACAACGTACGCATTAAAGCCTGTGTTTCAACATCCCTAGCTATTGTCTCCTCTTTCACATCGATGTCAACAACCGTATATTTTTCTAATGCTCGATAGTTAGACCATGATGCACGTGCTACACCTTCCACTAAAATACGAAGTGTTCCATTTGGTAACTTTAGCATTTGCTTGACATATGCAATCGTACCAATCGTATATAAATCTTGCTCTTCTGGCTGTTCATCATGCATTTCTTTTTGTGTTACCAATAAAATCAATTGGTCCTCTAACATTGCTTGTTCCAGCGCCGCTACAGAACGATTTCTACCCACATCAATATGTAACACCATCGACGGGTATACTAAGAGTCCACGTAAAGGCAATAATGGTACATTTGTTGTTTTTTGTATTGTCACCATGCGGGTATTCACCTCCGTCAAAATTTTCTTGTTTACATCCCGCGCTACTAGTATGTGTCTAAAAAGCCGATTCACACTAGCTAATCAAACGAGCCAAAAATTTCATCTAGTTACAGATGGCTTTATGTATGAATGAATAAAAAGCTGACTGTCGATATGTGCGAACTGCACAATCGAAGTCAGCTAAATTACTCTTTCTCTCATAACAATAGACAGCTATGTCTGTTTGTTATGCTGAAGTTTTTGTGTCGCTACCTTCATCGAGTTCAGTGCCATCTTCAAGAAGCAATTTCGGTTTTTCTTTATCCGTAATTGTTTTTGCCGTAATGATACATTTTTTCACGTCTTCACGTGAAGGTAGTTCGTACATTACATCAAGCATTGTTGACTCAATAATTGAACGAAGACCACGTGCACCCGTTTTACGTTCAATTGCTTCTTTTGCAATTTCAGCAAGGGCTCCTTCATCAAACTCAAGCTCAACACCATCTAGTTCAAGCATTTTTTGATATTGCTTAGCCAGCGCATTTTTAGGCTCCGTTAAAATTTGTACAAGCGCAGCTTCGTTTAATTGTTCTAGGCTTGCAAGTACTGGTAATCGACCGATGAATTCCGGTATAAGACCAAATTTCAACAAATCTTCTGGAATTAGTTTTGCCATAATCGATCCTTCATCCACATCTATCTTGTTTGGATCTGAACCAAAGCCAATTACTTTTTCACCTTGGCGACGTTTAATAATGGATTCAATTCCATCAAATGCTCCACCTACAATGAATAAAATATTTGTTGTATCTATTTGTAAAAACTCTTGATGAGGATGCTTACGCCCGCCTTGTGGTGGAACACTTGCAACTGTACCTTCTAAAATTTTAAGGAGTGCTTGCTGTACACCTTCACCAGATACATCACGTGTAATAGATGGATTTTCAGATTTACGTGCAACTTTATCGATTTCATCAATATAGATTATACCTTTTTCAGCACGCTCAATATCGTAATCTGCTGATTGAATTAATTTTAATAAGATATTTTCAACGTCCTCACCAACATAACCTGCTTCTGTAAGAGAAGTAGCGTCTGCAATTGCAAAAGGAACGTTTAATATACGTGCCAAAGTTTGGGCTAATAAAGTTTTCCCGCTTCCAGTTGGGCCGATTAACACAATGTTCGATTTTGCTAATTCAACATCATCAATTTTGCTATTTGTATTGATGCGTTTGTAGTGATTGTAAACCGCAACTGCTAAAGCTTTTTTAGCACGCTCTTGTCCAATTACATACTCATCTAAAATCGTTAAGATTTCTTTCGGCTTTGGAATATCTTGGAATTCAATTTCCTCTTCAACGCCTAGCTCCTCTACAACGATTTCTGAACAAAGCTCGATACATTCATCACAAATATAAACACCTGGTCCTGCAACTAATTTACGTACTTGTTCCTGTGGTTTTCCACAGAAAGAGCATTTTAAATTGCCTTTTTCATCATTAAATTTGAACAATATGTTTCACCCCTATTCAAGCAACAATCTTACAAGATTATTGAATCTTTATCAAATAAATTGTCTGCGTCATTTAAACCCCAGCGATTATGCTTCGTAATTTTAAAAAAACTTAAGATATCTCTAGTATAGATAAACTTACATTTATTGCAAAGATACCAATTATCTAATTGCTTTGATTTTTCGCCATATGAAGACTCACTTTTCCCTCTTCAATTTGTTCATGGCTTTAAAAGTTATAGAGCCTTTTTGAAATCTACTACATTTTCCCAGAGGCTTAACCTCATTCAGAAGAGAACATGTTTAAAGACGCTGAATGAAGTTAAAATTTAGCATCGTGTGAAAAGTCAAACAACACTATGTATATGAGATTTATAAGCGGTTCCTATACCCCATTTAAAAATAGTCTTTTTTTGGCAGATATTTTTTATGGTGAATTGATTGTAACTCTTTCAACATAATTACTGTGGAAATGAATATTAAAGAGGGTTAGGCATTAACCTAAACTAAAATATATGTGATAAAACAAGGCACGGTTTAATGCCGTACCTTGTTTTTCAGCTAACTATCAAGTTACAAAAAAATCTTATTCAGTAATTTTAGCGTTTTCTACTAAAAATTCAACTGTTTTTTGAATTTTAATGTCGTTTTCAAGAACAGCAGTACCGCCTAATGCGCCTGTAATTTGCTCTTTAGTCATGTTAAATTGAGCAGCCATTTTTTCTAATTCAGCTTCGATATCAGCTTCGGTTGCTTCAATTTTCTCTGCTTCAGCAATAGCTTCAAGTGTTAAAGATACGCGTACACGGCTCTCCGCTTCTTCTTTCATTTGTCCACGTAAATCTTCTTCTGATTGACCTGAGAATTGATAGTAAAGGTCTAAGTTCATGCCTTGCATTTGTAGACGTTGACCAAATTCTTGTAACATACGATCAGTTTCAGAGTTAATCATACCAGCTGGTACTTCGAATTCTGCATTGTCAGCAGCTTTTTCTACTAATTCATCACGAAGAGTTGCATCTGATTCTGCTTGTTTTTGAGTAGCAGTTTGCTCTTTGATTTTAGCGCGTAAAGCTTCAACGCCTTCAACTTCTGGATCTAATTCTTTAGCGAATTCATCGTTTAATTCTGGAAGTACTTTTGTTTTAACTTCTTTAACAGTTACTTTGAAAGTAGCTTCTTTACCAGCTAATTCAGCAGCATGATATTCTTCTGGGAAAGTAACAACCACATCTTTTGATTCGCCAGCTTTCACACCCACAAGTTGCTCTTCAAAGCCAGGGATGAATGAACCTGAACCAATTTCTAGTGGATAGTCTTCACCTTTACCACCTTCAAATGCTTCTTCACCTACGAAACCTTCAAAATCGATAGTAGCAGTATCGCCTTCTACGATTGCTTCGTCTTCTTTAATTTCTAGCTCAGCTTTACGAGCTAATTGGTCTTGAATTTGTGCTTCTACTTCTTCGTCAGTTACATCCACTGGAAGTTTCGCAACTTCTAACCCTTTGTACTCACCAAGTTTTGGCTCTGGTTTAACAGTTACTTGAGCTGTGAATGAGAAATCTTGACCATGTACGAAGTTTTCTGTACCAGAGATTTCTGGATAGTCAACTGGCATAATACCCGCTTCATCGATAGCTTTTGCATAAGAATCAGGAACGATGATTTCTAATGCATCTTGGTATAAAGATTCAATACCAAAGCGTTGTTCAAACATTTTACGAGGCATTTTACCTTTACGGAAACCTGGTACGTTAATTTGTTTAACAACTTTTTTGAATGCTTGATCCATTGCTGCGTCTACTTCTGCAGCAGATACTTCGATTGTAAGAGTACCGATATTACCTTCTTGTTTTTCCCATTTTGCTGACATGTATAAATACCTCCAAATAAATAATCAAGTTAAATGTTAGACAATTCTTTCGTAACTACGATTTTGACAACCATTTTAGTATAACATAGATGCGTATAGTTTCAACTTATTTCATACTTCATGTAGTTCTGTTAGTTTTTCTAACATTTGTAAAAAGTCGATGATTTCATAGTCCATTTCCTGCACTTTTCCAAGCATAGATTGTACAAAATCAATGTAACTATAGGCAATATCATCGGCTTCAAATGGATGCCATTCAAACGGATACGTTACAATGGCATGTTTCGCCATTAAATATTGTACCATCTCCAACGTTGATGGGTCTTGCTCTAATTTATCTTCAATTACTTTTTTCACTGCTCTATATTGAGGCAACTGATTTGGTAACACTAATTTAGTAGGATTAATCATCATTGTTTGATCAAATTTGGAGACAGTAATGTCAACTGACACCTCTTGTTCCACTAATAATATAAGTGCTAAACTCTGAACAAATGGATGAATTGTTGAACATTCAATAATAGCTTTCAAAGGTGACTTTAATTGACGCACATTTGTATCCATTAAGCGATGCAATCGAATAGACTGTTCATCCGGTGTTAATTCACTAAATTTCGTTAGCTCATATTCTTGCTCCTCTAAAATTTGCTGAGCATCTTCTTGTTTTCGAATATTTCTAGCAACTTCTCGATTCAGGTTTCTCAAACGTTCAAATTTCTCAAGCTGCTCTACCGGAAGTACATTTTCTTCAAGTAATGTCGAAATTAACGACTCCACTTGATGGTATTCCTTTAACTGCATACATACAGTAATATACAGTTCCATAATTTCGACATACAATGTTGTACCCATAGCCAGTAGTTGTTCACAAATATTTCTAGCTTTGTCGTACGCCTTTGTTTCATATAAAGCGTATGCATATGCACTTAATGCTAATTCATCTCCTGCTTCATATAAAAATGCTTTTTCAAAGCTTGCTATAGCCTCTTCATATTGGTAATTTTCCGCATACATATGTCCTTCACGTATCAATGTCTGAACAGCACCTGGAAAAACAACAATATTGTCATGTTTTATAACATGCCGTTTTCGCTTTGTCATTTTTCTCACCTCTTTACCACTAATTCTCTTATTGGATTATCTACAAAAAAATTGGTTCCTAACCATAAATCGGGTTTCTACTGGATATGTTAACCAAAATCAACAATTAGACTTCTGCTGAAAGAAGTTAAAACCTACTTTTTTAATAAAAAACTATTGCTTTCATATTCATATTTTGTAATAAATTGTATTATAATTAATAATATCTATCATTTATTACTAAATTGCAGGCACCTATCCTCGTCTGCAATCAAGAAAACAAGTTCTTCACAAGGAGTGGAATACATGCAATTAATGGATACAGTTAGTGAATTTGATAGTCACATCTCTCCAACTTTTGAGTCACTATCAATTAAAGTTGTTTCATTTTCTACTGCGGATGGTCCACATCAGGAGGATTATCCGATAGAATTCGAATTACTTACACGTACAAAAATTGATTTTTATACTCAAGAAGCCATCACGCATATTATTAGTATCCAAGGTAACATTCCTGGATCCATATCAATAGGACACCAATATGAGTCACTTTTTATTATTCCCCAAAGTGTGCATATTGAATGCGACTATAAGCTTCTAAGTATCGACAAAAAAGATATGGAACGAATCTTACAGCATCCCCAACCTAATCTCCATTACAGCGAGTGGTTAATTGATGCCATTAAAAATGCAAATCTTCTTGTAGAATTAGAAACAAATCAACATACAGTTACTGAATGGCCACTTGGGATTAAATCGGCTGTTATCTTCTAGATCAATTATGCCTCGGCATAATTGTAGCTGCCGCTTCGCTTTATTTCCTGAAAGAAGTTATAACGAGACATACTTATATAGGTATGTCTTTTTAGCTTGTCCTATTTGTTGCGTATCTATCATATCAACTTTCTATAGAATCTGGAATTCCTATTGTAAATATGCTCCTATATCACTAGAAAACATCTCAAATCAACAATTTTATTGCGAAAAGGCGCTATAATGAAAATACTTAGCTCCAAATAAGCATTTTACTATACCTGTGCATTGTAAAAAATATAACAGCAAAGGAAGTATACTTATGAGTACATGGTGGAATCTTGCTCATTTAGGAGAACTCACTTTTTTTCGGGGGAATTACGTATGAATATTAAAGAAGCATTACAATCATTTTCAACTATGACGCTTCCAGCACGTCAAGAATTTATGTTAAAAGAGGGCGATTGGCTGTTGCAAGAAATGTTAAACCACATTGGCTCAACAGACGCACAGTTACGTGACCAACTAATTTATCGTACATTTATGGATTTACTTAGTGACAATTTACTGAGCACACAACAGCTTCAATTTTTATTTGATACAGCAACAGACGAAAATTTTTTATATCTCCATATAGGTGAAGATATTTCAGATAACGTCTTTACACGATCATTCTCTGCTTTATTGGTGGCAAATATACTCGCCAAGGATGCTGAACTACTAATATTAGATGACGATTGTCTACAAACTTTCTTTCAAAAGATTGGCCGTTATTTATTATTGGAAAAAGATACAAGAGGTCATGTTCAAGATAAAGGGTGGGCACACAGTATTGCACATGGCGCTGATTTAGCAGCAATAACAATTAAACATCCTAAATTTGATCTACAACATGCACCTTTAATCTTGCATGCATTAAAGCTAGTTACTTGGAAGAATACAGTCTATGTGAATGATGAGGAAGAACGCCTAGTTAATATTATTGAAGCATTGTTGGTACGTAACTACTCTGAGGAAGCATTAATAGAATTTACTGAGCAAGTTTTCGATAAATTTGAAATGCATTTAATAACGCAAGGCTACAATGAAAGCTTTTTTAGCGGCCGTACCTGTACCCTAAATTTAATGAAAACATTGTATTTTGCCTTAAAAATGAATAACCGAGCACCAAAACTTCAAAATGCTATCTATGGACAAGTAGCAAAATGGCTAAAGCTCGGGGCTTAAATTCACGTAAAACTCAGCATCTTCCTACTTGGCGACATCTATCTTCTCTTCTATAACAAAAATAGCAAGCTAGGGACATCCTTAGCTTGCTATTTTTACTTTTCAAGCAAAATATAGTTATCCTAAAATTTGGTTATTTATGAAAGTATGTAATTATATTAACATAATTAATACCAACTTCCATTTTACCCCTTTACATAAAATCCATACATTGAAAATTTATCCTGAAGTATCCTAAAAACTATACTCCAAGTACTCTTTTTTTCAAAAAAACGCAACTAAAATGTGTTCAACCCCTTAATTTAACGGCGATTTTATTACAAAATAGCGTCTAAAATGTGAAATGGATTTTTCACAAAAAAATTTATTTACTTAGGTAAAAGTGATAAACTCAGTATTTCCAACGTTTCAACAGTGTTTATTTTACAAAGCACAAAAATACCAATATTGAAATAACTTTTTTTGTTCAAAAAATGTTCATATTCGACCCCTGTTTGCTATCAAATTCATAACAAAATAATTTTTTTTCTTTAAAGCGGGGCGTATAATCCAATTTGCAAACATCGACATTTGGGTCTATCGATAAAGGCACATTGTCAAAAAGTCGATTGCACAGATCAATGGCTTTGCAAACGCTTGCACTAGACCAATTAAATACTAGATTGAATGTTTCATATTGAACCATATTGCATTGTAAGTATTTTAGATTATTTGATTGGTACACCAAATAAAAGAGGTGACATTAATACTCACTATTTGTAAATGTGAATTAAAACAAAACACATAAAATTTATGAATAGCCGCCCTATAGAAAGGAGTCAAACATGAAGAAGAAGTTAAGCTTAATGTTTGTTGCATTTGGTGCGCTTGCAATTCTTGCTGGCTGTGAACCGCTAACAATCTTTGATCCAAAAGGACCAAACGCCAAAACATTATCAGACACAATTATTTTATCCATTATTACAATGGCCTTTATATTACTAGTCGTGTATGTGCTTTTAGCATTTATGCTAACAAAATACCGTGCATCAAAAGCACCTGCCGATTATGAGCCACCTCACGAAGAGGGTAGTCATCTACTTGAAATTATATGGACAGTTATCCCTATTATCATCGTAGCATTCTTAGCAATTGTTACAGTAAGAACAACAAGTACGGTAGAGTCACAACCAGAGGGTTATGACAATAAAGAGCCACTTGTTATTTATGCATCATCCTCTAACTGGAAATGGCATTTTAGTTATCCAGAGCAAGGAATTGAAACTGTGAACTATGTAAATATTCCAGTTGACCGTCCTATTGAATTCAAACTATATTCATTCGGACCAATCACAAGTTTTTGGATTCCTCAATTAGCTGGTCAAAAATATGCGATGAGTGACATGGTAACAACTATTCACCTTGCAGCAGACGAGGTTGGCTCATTTATGGGTCGAAACTCTAACTTTAGTGGTCGTGGATTTGCCGAAATGGAATTTGAAGCTCAATCTATGTCACAAGAAGACTTCGACAAATGGGCTTCTGATGTAAAAGCAAAAGAAAAACCATTAACAGAAGAAAAATTTGATGAACTATTAAAAGCTGAACACGTTGGTCGTTCAAGCTATTCATCTACACACTTAGATTTTAGTCCTGCTCCAATGGAACATGGCGATATGAACATGTCTGAAGATGAAATGGATCACTCTAACATGAACCATGAAGATCATTCGACTGATTCACAAGAAAATTCTAAAGAAACACATTCACATTAATTTTTAAAACTGAAAGGAGCGCATCCAATGAGTATGGAAGAAGTTTTCCATCCTATGCAAGAACCGATGATTTTAGCGGCAGCTATTAGTATCGTCGTTGGAGCAGTTGTTATCGTAGCTGGCCTTACTTATTTCAAAAAATGGGGCTATTTCTATAAAAACTGGCTTTCAACCGTTGACCATAAAAAAATCGGTATTATGTATATCGCTGTAGCACTTTTAATGTTATTCCGCGGCGGTATCGATGCACTATTAATGCGTGCACAAACGGCAATTCCTGAAAACGGACTTCTTGATGCACAACATTATAATGAGATTTTTACAACACACGGTTTATTAATGATTTTATTTATGGCAATGCCATTCGTTATAGGTTTAATGAACATTGTTATTCCACTGCAAATCGGTGCACGTGACGTTGCCTTCCCACGTCTGAATGCTGTCAGCTTTTGGCTATTTGCAGCAGGTTGTGGCTTACTAAACCTATCATTTATCATTGGTGGTTCACCAGACGCTGGTTGGACAGCATACTTCCCACTGTCAGGGACAGAATTTAGTCCATCTGTTGGGAACAACTACTATTCTTTAGCTTTACAATTATCAGGGATTGGTACGTTAATGACTGGTGTTAACTTCATCGCGACAATCATTAAAATGCGTGCACCTGGTATGACATTAATGAAAATGCCAATGTTTACTTGGTCAATTTTAATTACAAACATTATTATCGTATTTGCATTCCCAGTGTTAACTGTAGCACTTGCATTAATGATGCTTGACCGTCAATTCGGTACACAATTCTTTGCCATGCAAAATGGTGGTATGGATATGCTTTGGGCCAACCTTTTCTGGGTTTGGGGACATCCTGAGGTTTATATCGTTATCCTACCTGCTTTTGGTATTTTCTCTGAAATCATTGCGACATTTTCACGTAAAAACTTATTCGGCTATAAGTCAATGGTTATGAGTATGGTTGTTATTTCGTTACTATCATTCTTAGTATGGGCCCACCACTTCTATACAATGGGTCACGGTGTAATGGTAAACAGCGTATTCTCTATTACAACAATGGCTATCGCTGTTCCGACAGGGGTTAAAATCTTTAACTGGTTGCTCACAATGAGACACGGTAAAATTCAATTTACAACTCCTATGCTTTATGCTCTTGGCTTTATTCCAATCTTCACAATTGGTGGGGTTACAGGGGTAATGCTTGCAATGGCAAGTGCTGACTATCAATATCACAATACAATGTTCTTAGTTGCCCACTTCCACTATGTATTAATTCCAGGTACAGTATTCGGTGTACTTGCAGGTTACCACTACTGGTGGCCAAAAATGTTCGGTTTCCGTTTGAATGAAAAACTAGGAAAAGCAGCTTTCTGGTTCATCGCGATTTGTTTCAACGTAACTTTCTTCCCTCTATTCATTTTAGGTTTAGATGGTTACGCTCGTCGTATGTACACTTACTCTGCTTCAACTGGCTACGGTCCATTGAACATGTTATCGTTCATCGGTGGAGTTGGTCTTGCTATCGGCTTTGCGTTGATCGTATATAACATTTACTACAGCTGGAAGCATATGCCACGTAATGAAAAAGCAGATGTTTGGGATGGCCGTACACTTGAATGGGCTACTCATTCTCCAGTACCAGAATACAACTTTGCTGTAGTTCCAACTGTAAATCGTTTAGATGAATATTGGTTCGCGAAAAAAGAAGGTCGCGATATTACAGCAGGTAAAATCGAAAAAATTCACATGCCGAACAACACAGGCACTCCATTCTGGATGAGTGGATTCTTCTTCCTTGCAGCATTCTTCGCTGTATTTAATCTATGGATTCCAGCCATCATCAGTATGTTTGGTGTATTTGGCTTTATGATTCATCGTTCATTTGAAAAAGATCATGGTCGTTACATTTCAGTTGAGGAAGTTATGGCAACTGAGAAAAGTTTGAGAGGTGATAAATAATATGAAAATCGACTCTTCACTTCCATTAGAATATAGTACAGAGGAAAATCGTCTAAAAATCTTCGGTTTCTGGATTTTCCTTGGCGCCGAAATCGTATTATTCGCCACACTATTTACAGTGTATTTTACACTTCATACTCGTACAGGTAGTGGTCCTTCTGGCGCTGAAATTTTTGAATTAACACCAGTTTTATGGGAGACATTTTTACTTTTAACAAGTAGTTTCACAATTGGTCTTGGTGTTCATGCAATGCGCATTGGCAATAAAAAAGCTATGATGGCATTTTTCATCATCACACTTCTATTAGGTCTTGGCTTCTTAGGCATTGAGATTGATGAGTTTGTCACATATGTTCATGAAGGTGCAACAATTCAAACAAGCGCATTCTTATCAGCATTAATGACTTTACTTGGTACGCACGGAGCCCACGTAACATTCGGTTTCTTCTGGGGCGTTGCAATTTTAATCCAAGTTGCAAAACGTGGCTTAAACCCACAAACGGCTAACAAAGCGTTTATCTTCTCACTGTACTGGCACTTCCTAGACGTTGTTTGGATTTTCATCTTCAGCTTCGTCTACTTGAAAGGACTGATTAGCTGATGAAGGAATTATTCCCAAAACAACATGTGATGGGCTTCGGCTTCTCACTATTACTAACAATTGTAGCCTTAGCTGTTGTTAAATTTGATATGTCTCTTAACATGGCATTTGCTATTTTACTAGTGACTGCTCTTGCGCAAGCAACAGTACAATTAGTATTATTCATGCACATCGGTGAATCTGAAGACAAGAAAACGTTATATACAACGATTCTATATTCAGTATTCGTAGGTGTTGTCACAATCATTGGTACATTATTCGCAATGATCTGGGGCTATAACTGATAAATCAAGCCGAGAAAATGACACATTTTCTCGGCTTTTTTTTCGTGAATCAATTTCATAAATCATATTTTTCGATTCTATTAACTTTTTTACTTAACAGTATTCGTTTATAATAATATGTTATTTATAAAATTAATTGAGCCACATTAGATAGTTTTTACCTATCTATTTGAAACCGTAAGTAGCTACATTGCCTGCTTCTCCGTTAGCAATAATAAAGGATCGTCTAGTCCTCCCACTGTAATAACAGGAACATCTAAAGCTCCCTTTTAATCCTCTTAAAAAAATTAATAACTTCCAATAATCGGCCGACATTAACTATATATACAAAAGGAAGGAGGATATTATTTGACGTCAAATGTGAACTTTTGGATAAACATACCTAGCCTTAAAAACAATTTTTCGACATCCAAAGAAAACTCTGTGAATGGAAGTGACTTCGCCTCTTATTTACTGAATACTAGTACAACATTAAATAATTCGAATACTTCAAACAGTGTATCATCACTATTTCCTGAGCTTGCTTATAAACATTCAGATTTGTTTAGCACTCTGTACGGGCAGTCTACTATTTCGAAAACACCAACAATGTCCGATTATTTACAAAACACTTTCCAAGCTCAGCAATTAAAAACCTTGGCTACTGCAAAGGATAAGCTTCAAGCCGAAATGTCATCCTTTGCTACAACCATCAATGAAAAAAACTCACTCGCCGAACAACATAAGCTTTTAACAATGAAAAACAATATCGCCGCATTAAATATTTTCCTAAACAATGCGACAGCAAAGCAAAATTATTTGAACCTCCAAGCGAGTAGCACTTCTGCTGGCAATGGCTTACTGCCTTGGATGTCAGCATCATCTGCATTATCGCAATACTTGCTATTAAAAAATAGCTAGTACATAGGGTTAACTAGTCAACAACTGTTACGGGTTAAGCTCCCTTTCTTGTTACACACACTTTACATTTCATGATGTTCAATAATTTTTTTTAAAATAACGAAACTTTTCCACTATTACCACGTATATTAGTAGATAGTGCTTTTTTTACCAAGAATAGGAGATGAAAGTAATGAACAAATTTTTTAAAGTTTTAAGTGTTGGAGCATTAGCACTGACTCTAGCAGCTTGTAACAGTAGCGCTACCCCAACGAAGGATACAACTAAGACAAGTTCACTCACTTTAGAGCAAGTGTATGACAAGGCTATAAATCGCCAAGCAGACATTAAAAGCATGAGTGCAAATATGGATATGTCACAAGTAACTAAAGTACAATCAGGTGAAGAATCTATGGAGTTTGCCGTTGATTCCAAGATGGAGATGGATGTCATTATCGATCCACTTGCTATGCACTTATCAGGCACAATGACAATGCCAAATATGTCTGGACAAGATGCTAACAAAATGGAAATGCCAATAGATATGTATATGAAGCAAGATCAAGGCTTTTTCATGAAGGACATCACTACTGATAGTTGGTTAAAATTATCAAGTGAGGAGTTTGACGCTATTTTAGATCAAACAGCTTCATCTGCAGACGCTAAAGAACAATTACAACAGCTTAAAAAGTTTATTGAAGATTTTAAGTTCGAGCAAACTGATGATGCGTATGTCTTAACGTTGGAAGCAAAAGGTGGTCGTTTTAAAGAGCTAATTAATTCTGAAGTTACTAAATCAATGCAAGAGCTTGGGCTTCAAGAAAATCCTCTAGATAACTTAACAATTGATAAAGTAAACTATGTACTATACATTGATAAAGAAACTTTCGATACAAAAAAAATGGATATGAATATGGATTTAAAAATGAATGTTGAAGGCGATGAATTATCGATGAAAACAAATTCCGTAGTGACATATACTGAATTCAACCACCTAAAAACAATCGATATCCCACAAGAAATTATCGATAACGCTACTACTTATTGAATAGTAATTAAACACGGCTGTCTTCTAAGCCTTTACAAAGAAAAGGAATCTGCTTGCCTCCTCCTCTAGGAATGCACGCAGATTCTTTTTTACTTAGGATCATGTCTTCAGCTACCTTATCACCTTTACATACGCTTCTTTTTTACCTATATTCACCATTAGAATATGCCCTTCCCATCCACTGATTTTGTCGGGAGCCAAAGAACCCCCATATATTTCTAGAAAAATTCTACTCCCCTATCTAGCACCAACCTATTTGCTTTTATTATCATGGATACGGGTATCCTTATCAAGAGTACTAGTTAGTTACTTAAATATGTACTTATGAAGACAATACACTTACACTATAATTATTAAACGAATCTCATTTAAAGGAGTGTTAGGTGATTGAAAAAATTAGTATTTAACACTGTTCTATTACTATCTCTTTCTTTCCTTCTTGTTGGCTGCGGGAATAGAGATGTTCCCTATGACTATGAATATGATCGTTAAGAACATTCAAGAAAGTCTCAAAAACTTGTAATATTAAGTTTTAATCACTGGCTATCAATTATGCCTCGGCATCATTGCGTCTGGAATCCGCTTATACAAAAAATCTGCTAGACTTTTCCCAGTCCAGCAGATTTATATAGAGATTTCATTAATATTTCAAATTTCCCTTCCAAGTACTCTATAGTTTGAAAATGACTAATCCCAATAATTCTTCATTAATTCAGTTGCCCAATGAGGCTGTTTTATTTCACCTTTTGGTAAAAACTCTTTCATTATAGGTTTTATATCGATAATAGGTGTTCCATCGATCGCATCTAAGCCTTTAACGGTCAATGTTCTATCTTTTAACTTTACTAGTTCAACAACGGTTACCCCTAATTTATTAGGTCGATTTTTACCTCTCTGTGCAAAAATACCGACTTCTGGAAATTCTTTATTATTTCTTGGATGTCTCGCTTCATATTGAATGTTTTCATCTGAAACCTTGTCAAAATAGAAGATAATTTCTAAATAAGAAAAATCATCAATCCCTTTTAAGGACGATTCATGAATATCTTCTGTCAATTCAATATTAGAAATGACTTCACCCCAATGATCATCTTCAATAATCTTTCGACTGTTGCTTACTACAGCTATAGGTTTAATACTAAATTGCATAAAATACCTCTCCCAAAGATGATTATTTACTCAATGTACAGTTTCCGTTTAATTCCAGTATACTTTAGCAACTACCAAAGTCAATTTGTGAAAAAAAATCTCCTTAACATTCTTTAAATATTAATATCCTTTTCAGTTTCCAAGGAAAATAGATAACATAATCCTGGAACTACAATTAATAAACCTACGATTGCATACGTTTGTCTTGTACTAAAAAAAGACGACGAGGCAAAAACTATTCCTAAAGGCATTGCCACTCGCAGGAAAAGTAATCGAACAGCAGTTAGTTGTGCTAATCGTTCTTTAGGAGCCTGCGATTGGAAAATAGCCGCGCTCTGAGCATTAAATAAAGGAAAGAACATTCCTCCTAATAACTCACACATCCATGCAGTTGGAGTAGACTTCACAAAAAAGAGTAGGACAAATGAGAGACCTCCACCAATTAAGCCAAGATGCATGGTGATATATGTTTTAGGTAACTTTCTAAGAAAGAGTATTCCAATTACATAGCCAACTGGAAAGGCCCCAGAAAATAATGCATACTCCCATGATTCTCCGTCAAGGTCGCTACGAATAAATGGAATACTTAACACAGTTGTCGCTCCTACAGCAAACTGAACTGTTGAGGAGAGAAATGTAAGTCGTAAAAGATACTTATATTGAAAAAACGTACGATAGCCCTCTTTCATTTCACCCCACCAAAGCTTTCTGGTCCAAACTGGGACTGTTTGTATACTCGATAGAGACATTTGAGAGAGCGAAAGATAACTGATTCCAAACATAATACATGAAAATCCATACATAAATTGCATAGGGCTCACTAATAGCAACAAAGAAGTCAACCCAGGTGCGAGAAAACTCATAAGCCGAATAGTGCCATCTAATAGACCATTTGCGTCAGTTAAAGTTTTTTCTTCACAAACCTCAGGTAAAAGTGAGAATGATAGGCTAGCATAAATTGGTTGCATTAATCCTAAAATAAATTGTAAAGCTATTAACCCTATAATTGTCCCAATACTTTTATCTATCACAAAACCTATTAAGGGAAGAAGATAGGCACCCGAACGTATTAATTGTATATTCCGAATCATTTTTCCCTTCTCAACATAATTCAAAAATGGTGAAGAAATACTTTGTAGTATCAATGAAGGAATAAAATAAACAAGCCAAAGTAGCCCCATCCATTCTTTCGATCCCGTTATATCATACAGTAATAGACCATTCGTTAATCCCCCAGCTGCACTACCCAATTCTGAGACAATTTCACCTATCCAAAGTGCTTTGAATGACTTAGAGTATTTCTTCATCATTAAACCTTAGATATTGAGTAAGTCTTTCGTATAAAACATCAATTTCTATTGGGTTACCAGAATAAATTCCTTTATCAACTTTAATTAGTCTCGCGGCCTTTAACAGAGATAATTGATGATGTAGCGTAGTTTTATTTATATTGAATTGTGCACTTAACTCTTGTAATGATAAAGGCCCTCTTAGTAGCTGATAAAGTAATTTTAAACGTAGCTCGTCTCCCAATGCTTTATAGCTACGAACTAAATCCCTTGGTGGGACACCTGGTTCTAGTAAAAGTTCTTCTTTTAATGGATAAAAGAAGAGTTTTGTATCACATGATCGTTTTTCTAAAATCCATGGTCGATACGATATATGAGGTATTAGTTTGACAGTCCAAATGGAAGGCTCTATTTGATATTTTACGCCACCAGTAATATGTTCAATCTCTTCCATTGGATTTGAAACATCCAATGACTGATATCGTTTTTCCTCAAAATTAAGAGCTTGCATCCACTTTTCCCATTTTTCTTGTTGACTTACCCAGTTGTACCATTTGTTTAAAACACTAGAAAAGAGTTCACATAACTCTTGATGCGAGTATTGACTGAGATTTCGTATGTATTCTCCTAAATAGTCATGATCATCGAAATGAGCTGCATATTCTTCAAATAGTTCGGGGTTGTTGTGTCTAGCAGCAGTTTCTCTTCTCATAGATTCAGTTTCGCGATTTTTATAAGGTAAAAGTATTCCATAGAACTTTTCCACTGGTATATCATGAAGTTGATTTACAAAATCTTCAACGGTTAATGATGATAATTCGTTTTGTAGCATAATCAAACTATACCAAAAGTTAGTTTTCTCAATTAATTTTAACGACTCTATTAATGATTCAGACATTGATTGTTGAGAAAATGTCCACTCCTCATCAAAATCAAAAGTGTGCCGTAGCTGGACATGCGTATATCCTGCTATTCCAAGAATCACTTCCCATACAGGTGATGATTCTACTTGTAAAGAAATTTTTTCAGTCGGTTGTGGCGAATAATGGTACTTCATGAAAAATCTCCTCCTTCATTTTCATTATTTAAATTCTAAAATATTTGAATTTATAATTCAATTTTTTTTGAATAATATAATATGATTGGAATTTCATGAAATTATTAAAATACATGAAAATTATGTCCGAGATATGATATGGTATATTATCTACAATGATTATTTAGAAGGTGGAAAACATGCTAGAAGTAAGTGAAAGTAAGTTAGTACAATATATCATACATTTTATGAACGACACACTCGTATTAGGTGAGGAGTCGTTCTCGCAGCCAGAGGTCATGTTAGAAGCAGCTTTTACACAACTAGCGTTTAGCAAGATCGATTTAGAGCAGCAATACGAATTTTTTCATGAAACAGATCTTGCATTAAATGAGGTGTTTACATATGTGAGTGCTATTTTCAATGAAGAGAGTAGTTTCCTTGAACAATCGAAAAATATTGCTAAACACTTACATAGTGTATCTCAGCACCCTAATATTAAAAGCGGTGAGTTGTTTATAGGATTGTTTGATAATTGTTTCTTAGCTACTGAAGCTAGAAAAATTATAGCCATTGTTAAAATAGATGAAAAAGAAATGTTTTTAGATGTCAAAAACGACCAAAACAAAATGATTGTCAATGGCATAGATGGCATTAATGTAAAGAAAGTTAATAATATGGCCATCATCGTAGATATGGGGCCAGGTGAATCACCTGCTATCTTTATGAAAACGAAAAGGAAAGAAGATATTGTCTACTGGCAAGAACGATTTTTAAAGATTCGGGCAGCAGATGAGCATTACCACAAAACGAATTTAGCGTTAACAGAAGTCAAAAAATATATTCTAAAAGAAGAGAGCTTTACGAATACGGAGAAGCTAGGGCTTTTGAACAAAACACTTGATTATTTTAGAAATGAAGATGAATTTCAAGTAAGTAATTATATGGAAACGGTATTTGAAAAAGTGGACCCCACACAAAAGGATGTCATCATAAATTCGGTAAAGCCTTATGAAACGGTTATTTCTGAAAGTGCACTTGAAAAGGCCGAAAAAAAATATAAACGTAAAATTAAACTCGACACCAATATTGAAATTCAAGTGAACATACAGAATATCGAGCAAGTGGATGAACTAATTGAAGTAGGCTATGATGAAGCCACAAATCGAAAATTTTATAAAATCTATTTCCAAGATGAGCTATAATAAAGGCTTCCCCTATTTTGGGGAAGCCTCGATATTTACTAGATTCCCTTCAGGAATCGTAACCTTTTTCATTGATTGCGTGTTGAGGAATTTTTTTCGTTGCGTTGTTTTTCTTTATTTGAATTCTTAAGTTGTTCATTCGTTTGATCATTATCTTCACGTACATCTAGATCGTCAGGACTTAAATCTGATCCAAATTCCTCTTGATCAATTTCGCTATTATTGCGCTTCTCTTTTGCCAAAATTATCACCTCCGATTAATAAATTATCCATTTTACTCTGATTTATACTTATAAGAAGATATTCGAAAAAATAGCTTATCCATCTTCCTATAAGTGCACCTGTTTAACGCTAGCTTTAAAATGAGGAAAATATTACCGCTCATTTTTGTGGAATTAATATGTTACTCAAAAAACCTCATTATAAACACAAAAAGACCGGGCACTCATCAATAAAATGAGGCCAGGTCTTTTTTGTGAAAGTGAATCTTACTAATTGCTTAGTTTTGATTCGCTTTATAATAATACGATAAGTTTACGTTCTGAACAAGTAGCAATGTTTACCAAGGGGTTCTTTAAGTGATCTTATGTCTTAAAATCAATCCCTCTATTACATCAAAAAAGTAAGGATTATGCATAATGTGTTTATTAATAATTCATCACAGAAATTACCAATTCACCACCAAATAACTTTATACTATGTTATGATTTCATTGTAGAAGAGATTTCCGGTTATGAATTTATAGAGCTTAATAAAATAGAAAGAAGGTAAATGATGGGCTTACTATTTGCAATTTTATTCTTTGCTAGTATTTTTGCTATTTATGATTCAATTAGAAAAGTAAACAATAATATTCTTGAACAGACGGAAGAAATCAAGAAGTTACGTGAGGAATTAAAGAATACTAGGGAAAATTAGTTACTCCTTATGCATTATAAAACTCTATGATTTCAAAGTTTTCGGTACAAAAGTGCTTGTTACTTGAAGTTTCCGTTGTATCAACCATTCTGCAACAACTAGATTTGGTACCCAACACAACCAAGAAATAATAGCGTAACTGTAGTTAAAATTTTCGAATCCAAATAATACAGTAAATAGGATTAGCCAAAATCTCAATGTTACAGCTGCGAAGGTTAAAGAATAATTTCTGATCATCCATTTTTGATGATTGTAAATTTTTTTATGTTTGATTTTAGCAAGTGCTAAGGATGCTGTTATCATCCAGAATATCGATAAGAAACCAAAACCCAATTGTGCCGCTAATCCACCTGTAGCGTAAAATGCTAAATAAAGTCCGGAAACACCACCAAATAAAATACCAATCATATAAATTTTCCCTAACATTCGATGACGATTGATATTTCTTTCTCTAAACTTTGAGAATAATGTAAAGGGACCTATTACTAACGCTACTACACTAAATACAATATGCATATAAAGCATAATGTACCAAAACGAATTCAATGTAGAAGTAAACGTAAGCTTCAATCTAACAAACCCTGCATGATGTGCATCCAAAATTAAATATTGGACAATGGAATAAGTCGATATTAAAATAGCTAAGCCACTAAATATAAGCCAAGTCTTTTTATTCATTTTCGTCTCCTAAAATTTTAATTTTCATTAACAATCTCCCGTTACTATTTCAACACGCATATGCTTTTTCTAGAATAATGAAATCTCCTCTGTTCATAATGTAACATTAAATTTCATAGTATCCCCTTTTTATCTAATAAGTGGTAATAAAATTGATATAAGAGGTCTTATTTAGCAGATATGAATGGAATATTTGAGATTCAGTAATAGATAACTAAATACAATTTTCTTCTTATTCTGAGGCGAAGGTAAATAAAAATAAAAGATGATGAGGATTAGTTGTGAAGCACCTACTTATTTGCTAATATAATTAAACTTTTTTTCATTTGAATTTACGAATACAACTATTTCTTTTTGGTTTTTATCTATTCCTGTTATTATAAAATAAACTGGTGTTATATCTTTCGCTTCTTCATATGGCATATCGTCAAATTCCTCATCACTTAGGTGCTTTATTTCAACACTACTAATTGTGATTATATTATAGTTAACCTTAGCTATTTCCTTAGCTTCATCTAATGTCACACTAGGACCTACCAAATCGATATCTTCCCCACTACAACTGATTAAAATAAGCATCGATAGTATTATTGAGAACAATATGATAATGTACCTCATCTTCCACCACTTTTCGAATTTATTTCTTTTTCAACTGAACCTTTCGTTTAAATAATACCTCATTTAAAATTTAAAAATCATACATAGTCACTTATTTTCAAATTTTAAGGAAATCAGTCTTAAGACTTAGAGATAGCACCGTCTAAAGCTTGTTGCCAATAAAAGTAATTATTATTACAATTAAACCATTAAAGGAAAAAACATTCATTGATAAAGTCTGGGATGATATTTGATTTAAGAGCTTAATTGCTATTTTACAATGCTCACTTTTCTCCGTTCCGACTAAGTGATCCTTTGTGACCGAAATTCTGTTTCCCAAAAGTGGATTTCGGACGCCCCCAAAAAGCGCTGGAATGGAAACCACCCAAAGTCATGCTGATGATCCAAATACAATTATGAATAGAAAGAAGATGATAATTATGAAAATGATAGTATGGTGGGTTATAAATATTGTATGGCTACTCATTTTTGCCGTAGGAGCAATATTTATTGGGGTAAGAAACGTTGATAGTGCAGGGGTAGTTCAAACTCCTGAAATAAGAATGATATCATTCATTATTTTAGGTATATTATTTGTAATTGTCGTACTAATTCAACTAATCCTTCTTTATTTTTTTAGAAAAAAAACAACGCGATAACCGACTTTTCAATAATGATATTAACAATTCCATTATTTATAGCTATCCAAAGTTTAATTTTGGTAATAGCTATTATAGCCCATCACACTATTTTAGGACTTGTGCGAAATTACACAAGTCCTTTTGTTATGCTTCTTCATTCACTTCAACGTCCTCTAGCAAACGTGTGAATTGATTATATTCTCCTACAGTGTAGTTGTCAAAACCAGTTACAAAAAGCATCTGATGAATAAAACAGCAAATCGATATGTAGTTCGCGAACTTTATAGTTAAGGATTGGTTGCCATAAAACCTAACCCTTTCAAATAATATTCTTCAACAAAAATACTTCTTCAAATAACTTTTTTAGTACAAAGCCGGTAAGTGTTTCATTTTCCCTGTATCGATACCTGCTGAAAGTAGTTAAAAGAAATACAAACCAATGATTGTTCCAAACGTAATAGCTTGTGAGATTGAAAGAGCTACTAGCCATTTTTTCATAGTTGTCCCTTGCTCTACTTGCATTGCTTCAAGTGTTTTCCATTTTAATTGTTGATTTTCTTGCTGCTCTGCTACTACAAGCTGATAGTTTTGTTTAAACAACTCCTTGACGGCCAGCATGTTTTGCTCGGTTTGCTGAAAGCCTTGTTGGATTACTGACTGCGCATTTTGTTCATAATCTTTAATCGTTTTTTGGAGCGTTTGATTCATTGAAGAAAGACTCTCAAGCTTTTGATTAATTGTCGCTTCAAACTTTTGCATTTGCTCTTTATAATCTGCTTCAAGTTTTTCAGATTGCTCTAACCATTTCTTCTCTTTATTTTCAATATATAATGATTGATCCTCAAAAATAGAGTTAATTTTAAACTGAATAGCCTCGATTTCTTTTAAGTTTGTCTCAAGCAATGCCTTTGACGTTTCGATAAATTCTTGCTCAACAAACTTCTTTTGCGCTTCTGCTAATTCATGAAAAATGCCATATACATTTTCTAATGTCCCGACCATTTTATTCGTTTCATTTTCAAGTATTTCAGAAATATTCGTATTTACTTGACTAGCCGCGCTGCGCATCGCACTTGTTGCATTTGTCGTTTTATCCTCAAATGAATAATGCATTTTCTCCATTTCATTTTTAATAAGCTGTACGGTACTCTCCACTTTTTCAGCTTCGGCATTCATGTTAGACAAATGCTCATTCATTTTATTTTTTAGTTCATTATAAAATAAATCATCATTAATTTTTTTCAAATCTTCTAGCGATTGCTTGTATTCCTTCATCACTTTATTCATTCGTAATCAGTCCTTTTGCTTGCTCTTTCATAACGTTCCAATAAAAATGAACAAACCATTTTTCAACTAGTTCAGTTTTCGGGTCAAATAACTTTTGCTTTAAGCGATTAGCATGCGTCACGTAACTCTCCATTAAAAATGAATCTAACTGCGAAGCACGCTCCTTGTCTAGTGTCCACTCTTCATTAGCAAGTTGAATATCTAAAGCGTTCTTTTCTATTTCAATTACTTTATTTATACTCGTTTCAATCAACCTCTTTAAATCTTGCTGCTTTAGACGACAAATTTTTTGATGTTGCTTAATCGTATCTTGTATTCGTCGCGTATTTTCAGCTATACAAGAATTAATCCAACTATCAAAATGTGAAACACATGCCTTTAGCTGAGTTAACGCATTCTCTCTATCCTCACTATAGCTCGATTCAAAAAAGTACCGATCGACTAAATAATCCAACGTTAAATTATTATCAAAGCATGATTCATCTAAATCGAATTGACGGAGCGCATTATGTTGGAAACGATTTGATTCTTTTGCTATGTCATTTAGTCCATTAACAATTTCTGTTGCAGCATCTTTCAAATCTTCCAGTTCTCCAAAATATCGCGCTTTTAAGTAGCTACTTTTCTTTTCGTATAACTGTAAATTGCTCCAGCTTGGCAAAGAAGCAGTATAATCTAGCTTATAAGAGTAATTCGCCCATTTTTTTTCAAACGCCTGCATATCTTTAAGCATTTTTAATTCTTTTGTTAACTGCTTTACATATAGAGCGACATCTATCGTTTGCTGAGAAAACTCGGCTGTTGCGATTTGTTGACGTATTTCTAATTTTTTAAGTTCTTCTTTTTGATGTTTTTCAATATAGCGCTCCATTGATTTTAATTTTTTTATTTCCTGTTCAGGAGAGTTGATTTTGGTTAAATCATCGACTAAATCCGAAAATAATTCATCTACCCAGACGGCAGCATTTGAAAAAACATTTGGGAATCTGCCTTTTAAGTCTGCCCATGAATCTCCAAATTCTAATGGATATATACGAGTTTGTAACGGACTATTTTCACAAACTCTCCCTAATTCATACTCATATTCCGCTTTTAGCTGAGCGGTTGAGTGGATTTCACCCTTATCTATTTTTTCTAGCACGGAATCGTTTGAAATACTACGTGTTAACACAATTCGAAACTGCTCAGGTAGCTCTTGCCAATCACGCACAATTTCTTTATCAAGCTTCGTTAATGCCGTCATTTGACTCGAAATTTCCATAATGATACAGACTTTACAACGAGCGATGTATTCTTTTAATATTTTATCAACATGGCGCATTTCAAGTGAATCTTTACTATCGTCACCAGGAAGATCAATAATAGATAAATCACGTATGCGTGTATCTACATCTTGCTGATTGAAGAAACGACTTGGAATTTGAATCGTTAAAGGTTTTAAGGAAAAAGATTGATTTTTATATATTTTCGTTCTTAAATTGCCCATTATTTTTTCAACTTCATCAAGATGGACACAATGAAACGCTTCACCAGTTGGCCAAATAATATGAAATTCATGATTCGATGAGCGTTCAAATATTGTACATGTAATTGTTGCTGATTTTCCTTTTTCTCGCCCACCGCGCAGTTTGTCTGCAATTTCATTTAAATAAAGTTGAGAAATGCCAAGCAAAGTCAAAATAAATGTCGTTTTCCCTACCTGTGTTGGCCCATAAACTCCAACATATACTTGCTCTTTTTGTTCGAAATTCGTATCAAAACGTTTAAAGCCGTTCATAAATTTTTTTGTAGCTTGTATTGTCCAATCCCATTTTGTCGAATCATACAGATAAAAATAGTGATTGCTCATGTTTTGACCTCTTAATATCATTAGTTAATTGTGAAATATGGCGAATTGTATAAGTGAGCTGTTCAAGTTCACCAATTTTATCAAACTTTCCTGATAGCTGTGCATGACGTTCATATAATTGATAGCCGATACGCTCATAAATACGTTCTAACGAATGAATAAACGCTTTCGCTTGTATTTTAGGCAGTTCGTTGAATATATGTTCACCTGCTTGCGCAAGCTGCAATTGACGCTCATTAGCCTTTTTCATACTTTCCTGAATCGCCTTACCAGCATAGGCACCAGCAATCCCTACACCTAATATCCCCATTAATTGTCCTGCTGAAATTTTTAAACCAATTGATGTTAAAGCAGTTGATGCATTTGTTAATAAGTCAAACTCTCCATCAATTAATGCATCTGTCCCTAAAATTACTGGAATCGCTTTTAAAATTTTTGGTGTTGTTGTAGAAAGCTTTTCTACGCCTTTCATCAAATTAAACTCTTGTACATCTAACTGTAAAAGTTGTGTATCAAGCTTCACCTCTTTAGAATCATTTGGGTTGTTTTCAATGTACGATTCACGTACTAGCATCGTTCCCATTATTGCTAAGGTTTTAAAATCATTATACTCTAGAGCAAAATATTGCTTATTTTGTGTATCAAAAAATTTGTTGATACGGTCCAGTGGCTGCTCTTTTGTTTGGTTTGTAGCTTGCATTTTTTGTTTTTTTCGCAGTTGCAGTTGGAACGGTGATAAATTTTCTGTCGACTGTACTTCCTCTTTCGGACTTTCAATGGTTTCAAGTAGTTCCTTTCCTTCACGGGCAATATAATTAGACACAACCTTTAGTACAGATAAATTTGGCGAAAGGAAAGTGATAGGCTTTGCTTCTCCAGATTCTAAAATCATTTTATCTTCTGATGGATTTCCCCAAATTTCTTTCAGTTTTTCTTCAAAATCATATAACTCGCGAGGCTTTTGTCCGAAAAATTTCGTACGGAACTCTTTCGTCCAGCTCGAATTCTCTTCTAAGTATTCACGAAGCATTTTTCTTGCTGGTCCAATACGCGAAGACAAATCTTCAACAATTTCATTTTCAAGCTCATTTAATTTTTTCTTATATGCCTGTTCAAATTCATACATAACTTGATTGCTGTTTTCTACATTTGCAGTGCTCAATTGACGGCACTTCATTTCATCTTCAACGAGCTTACGAATTTGCAGCATAATATCATCTACTTCAGCAACTAAACTAAAAATTAATTGCTGCCCTAAATCATCAGATGTTTGTGATGAGTAACCATAATCGTTAATCGAATCAATAAGCTCCACTTTCCAATTTGATGAAAAATTTGGACCAACGCCTGTGATGACAACACGATTTTCTTCTGCAGCTGGTACATCGAATTCTGCTAAAATCTCTTTTTTAAATTGCTCATTTTGTTCTTCATTAATATTACCGAAGGAAATTGCGACAATCGGCTTCACTGAGCGGTAAATCTCTTTTACTTTTGTCATCATTGATTGTGTCGATTCACGTGCATATGTATCTTTTCGAATAACCATAACCGAAGAAGAAGACAAATATAAAATATGCTCTAACAATAGCTGCGAAATATCTTGTCGATCTTTTTCAAATCCTGGTAAGAGAACTATCGATTTTTGTTCATCTTTTAAATAACGATATGGGACAACGCATTCAAGCCATAAATCTGATTTCGGAACCGGATTCATCGAAATTCGGTTAAATGTTTCCTCATTGATTTCACATCGTTTCACATGAATTTGCTGTTCTTCATCTTTTGAAAAGCGATACACGTATGTTTCAATTGTTTCTACATTTTTTTCTGTAAAAAAAACTGGCAAACGCTCTCCCCGTGAACTATTCGATGGCAATAGAGTTTCAGGCAATTCATAAAGGTTTTTCATGAGTGTCGTTTTGCCTGTTCCTTGTAAACCTGTAATAGCTAACAATGAACGCTCTACCATTAAATTTGTTAAAGCAAATTTGTTATACAGTGCAGTTAATTGTTCTAACAACTCCGATTTTTTAACCTCACCTACACTATTAAACGTAGTTGTATGAAGTTGAATTACTAATTCTTTAATTTTCTCATGATAAGATTCGATAATATAATCTTTCTCTTTTACTAACATTTGAACACTTCCTTTATGATAAATCGTTTTCTATACTTCATTTTACTGATAATTCACGATCATTCGCTCCAAGCTTACCATCAGCTCTTTACGGAATGCTTCCGGTTCTAGTACTTCCACAAACTCTCCTTGACTCAACAACCACATCTTAATACCCTTCCCAAACACCTCAGTTTCAAAAATCAGGCCATCATCAGACTCCTTAATAACCTTTGCTGTTGGTAATCGGTCCAATACTGCTTGTGGTGAAGGCCCTGTGAATCGAAACTTAATCTTCACCAGCTCACCTGTATACATGAACTGCACGCGCTTGCGAAATTCGCCTTCTTGAAAGCGCTCGTGGTATGGGACTTTATACGAAATGGATGTTTGCCTGAACTGCTCAATGCGGTCAATGCGATAAATCGTTGGATAATCGAAATCTATGTTCATAGGATAAGCAATTAAGTAAAAATAGTATTCCGAAAACATAATTCCCACTGGTTTTACTCTTCGCTCACTTGCCTGCTCGTCAAATTCGCGTTTGTAGTGCATGGCGATTACTTTTTTGGATTGGATAGCCAAGGACAGCTGCCATAAAGTATCGAGCAAGTCCTTTTTATGATTCAACTCGACATATAAATGGTTTTCGTTCGCCATCATTTGCTTAATGGCTGACTGACCTTCTTTTCTAGCAAGATGTGTGAGTTTCTCAATGATTGAATCCATCTCGTGTTTTGGAAATGCACGAGATTCAATTAACACTTTTAGAACGGCAAATATCTCTTCATTTTTTAACCAAGCAGGCTGCTCAGTTTCTAACATATAAGCATTTTTAGAGCGATTATAATCTACATATTCGTTACTTTTTTCCGTTTCGAGAAAATCTCGAATACTTTCGATATCTCGCTGAATTGATTTCTCACTCATTTGAAAACGAGTAGCTTCTTCCCTTTTGACGAGCTGTTCACCATTTTTCAAGCGATCATACATCGATAAAATGCGACGAATCTGCTTTTCCTTTTCTCGACCCATTGCATCACCTCGTTAAAACTATAATACCAAGACACTCGGACATATTATGACCATGTAAAATATGTATTATAAAAATTACAATATACCTAATAATACCATTATTTATAGTTATATTGTGATATATTATACACGCCAAAGGAGAGATAATTATGCCTGTACGTAACATTAGAATGATAGTTTGTGATGCTTGTGGGAAGTTAATCAAAGTAGAGAAGTTCGGGGATGCAATGACACCGTTAGAATGGGAACGATTTAACAAAACTAAACAGAAAAGGCTTTGCATTAAATGCAAGTTGCTTCGAAAAAAATAATTTTCGTTACCTAAAAAAGCAGAAGTAAGTATGCAACTAGAAATATTAATACTTACATCTATTAAGTCGCCTTTAATCATACTCAAGGTCTTATATAACAAGGCTGTGTGCTAATATTTCACGGAGGGAAGAACACCAATTCATGTTCAAGAGGCTGGGACAAAACTAGCTGATATCCAAGATAAAGGGAAATCGATGCATTCGAGTTCTCTTTTTTCTTGATTCTTTTTGGTCATAAAAAAACCCTCCATTTCAATTGAATTGGAAGATAATTTAGGTACTCTTCACAAACCTTTTATATCAAAGAGTTGAGTTTGATGTTAGTAAGTTCCAGGTATAGGACCCCTATTGGTATTCCACATACAAAAGTCTATCAATCTAAACTATTTTTTTTGCATTTCAATATGGATGTGTTTTTGATAAAATATGGGAAAACCAATTATACCTCGGCATAATTGCCTCCAGATTCGGCTTTGTGCTTAGACCTGCATATGTTTTTTGTGCAAAAGCGTAGTGCTAACGTAGCGGTAGCGACAACGCGAAGTTGAACAAATAAGAAACGACTACTAATAAACTTTTTTAGGTAAAAAAGAAATGAGGTACAAAAATGACTCAAAGTATACCAAACGAATGTCTAGACTTAGATACCATTCTATTAACGGCATGTACAGATGGAGATGTCGATTTAGTTGAATTTTGTATTAAAAATGGTGCAAATATCAATTGTATCCAAGGAGAATCGTTATCGAGCCCTTTGTTAGTGGCTGCTAGTAATGGTCACATGAATATTATTGAGCGTTTAATTGACAATGGTGTAGATTTATTATCTTTGGAAAATGTAAAAGCTAAAGGAAAGCTTTTAAGAATCAAAAAACTCATTTCACTTAAATCTAATGAGCTTTTTATTAAATCTGAAATTGTAGAATTCACCCGTTATACTAACGAGTTAAAAAATAAATTGAATAGTTTTAATTCTAACAGAGTAATGGCCTACCGAGAAAAATACAAAATATCTAATCTAGATGTAGATGACGAAGAGGAATATTTTGATGATGATTTAATTGATATTGAAGAAGATGATTTTGATGATGATTCAATTGATATTGACTACTACCTAGATGAAGAAAATCCTGACCTAATTGAAAAAATTTTTAATGAAGAAATATATAAATTTAAAGATTCTACAGAAAACTTTTTTTTGACCAGACAAATTCCTTTCGTTGTAAACATTGCTATAGAGAATAAAAATATACCCATGTTATTATTTTTGTGTGAAAAAATAGTTAATAAATATAATAAACTGTATTTTAAAAATCAAACTAAAATAACAAAAGAAGACATAGAAATTCGAGCACTTACTATAGCAGTTGAATATTCGATGTATGTTCATGAATATGATTTAGCTTCAGAAATTATTACGTCACATTTGTCACAACAGACCACATATATCTCACTTGCTTATGAAGTAGTACTTTCATTAAAAAGCAGTAAAAACATCCAGGAAGACCATCTCAAGGTAATTGAAATACTGAAGTTGCTAAAACAAATTGGACAAAGAATGGACCATCCTTCACGAACGAATAGTCGGGAAACAGTTTTCCACCTAGCTGCACGTATTGAAGAAAAAGAGTTTGTTAACATTTCACTACTATTGCTAAATTTCCCGGAGATTAATTGGTCACTGACAGATATAAATGGTAGAACACCCGAACCGTCATCGTTACTACTCGAAGAGCTGAGAAAAGAAAAAAGTAACTGTCAAAACTCATAGTAGTCGGTTGTTAGAAGTGCACATTGGGGAATATGATGCTATCACCGAAAGTGATGGGTACACGGTAAAACATGGAGCATTGTTTTCACTAGTTGTTAGAAGGGGTAAACTTTTCATTTGACTTCATTTTTCCATAATAATGCAGTCTGCAAGATGACGTTCCTCTAAACGTGGCAGCTCATGATCAATCGATTTACTTTACACCTGTGGAATAAAATACACCTTCACTATAAAATTATCCTAATTCAAATGTAGGGAAAAAAGCCAGCCTCAAAATTAATTGAGTACCTGGTTTTTATAGATTAATAGATGACTATTATTGTTGTCTATTAATCTTTAATAAATATGGGATAAATTATTGCTTATTACTTGTAGTTAATCACACTACGATCAAGTCCTAAAGATATCCATCTCCGACCTTATCGAAAACTAATTGGGCATATTAGAAGTTTTAGTTTCAGGACCCACCACCTATAAACTTTCTCACTCGAAGTTTCCTCTACAAGCAAATCCTTTCCTCCTAGTATGACACTAACTTGTCCATAGCTCATACCAGCTTCTGAAAATAGAAAAAGCTAAGAGAAATCCTCTCAGCTTTTCGTGTAATGCCTTTTGTTATTTTTTACGTCCAACTATTAGGTAAAGTGATCCGTCTGCTTCCACAAATTGAGCTTTCACTTTTCTTCCATTAGCCGTAAAATTTTCAGGTATGTCATTTTTGTCAAAATAATTCCATACTTTCATATAATCGTTACCAAAATACAGTTTAAAAAGTTCTTTTGCTACAATTGGTATACGATAAGACTGTTCTAGTGTCTTATTTTCCCACCCGAAAAATGATATACCAACTTCATAGGAATCTGAACCACTATCCAGTACTTGAATCGCCTTACCACCATAAATGTGATAGACTATACCACCTTTTCTAAATCCTAATTCATTTTCTAGTGTGCTATAGTTTACTTGTGGATCTTTACTCCATGCCGACTTCAAAGTAGGCGCAAACCATCCGTCTGGATACATTTTTCCTGTAGCAGGTGATTTCCCAATTTCAACAGCATCTTTTTTTACAAATCCATAATGCTTTCCAACTGCAATTTTATACCATTCCCCTTGCGCTCTAGCAATGTATACTTGTTGATTTTTTACTATAGATGTTATATTCCTAAAATCACCTGGTGATGGTACAACAATTGTTTCTTTCGTAGCGTACCCGGTTTTCTTTATTGGATCGGCAACATCCTCAGGCACTTCACCAACGTAAATTATTGTTTGTGAATCGCTCTCAACTGTCTCCACATAGTAACCCAAACCATCATGAGAAGAAATAAATTCTAATGGTACAAATAGTTGGCCATTTTTATAAATCGCCTTTGCATTCACATTAGCAGTTTTCCCATCTACATCTTGGGTTTTCAAGGGTACTTGTCGTTCCTTATCCCTACTAGCCAATTGGGAATCATATATCAAAGCCTTAGATTCATTAGCTGTTACGATTACAAAAGTTAATCCACTTACTTCGATTATAACTTTATTATTTTCTGTTCTTGGGCCCCCTCCCATGTGTTTTGCAATTTCATTTATAGGAACATAAGTTGTGCCATCACTAATAAATGGACTTAACTTGCTTGATACTTCCTTGTTGTTTATTTTTAAAACTAAGGATGAAGATGAAGCATGTGCAAATGTTGGTGAAACTAAAGAAAATAGTAAAATAAATGCAAAAAATAGTTTCTTCATTAAATACCTCCTAAGATATACGCAGACATTTTATTATTTTAGCATTATAGTGATATTTTTCCTATATATAAAATTCACATAATACTTTAATCATAGAAAAGAACCCATTTTGAAAGTAAATTAAGTGATTCAACCATATTTAAAGTATACAAAATGACCAGATACTCATTAGAGCTCTGGTCATTTTTATATTACTAAATAGCATCTGGGTGGGAGTCTTCTGTATCTGCGCTATGCTTTCGCGCATAATACATTTGCTGAATGAAGATAAAAAAAGGCAATTCAAGATAACGGTAAGATATCATAAAGATAAACTCTTTGATATCAAACACATTTTCTTGAACTGCCTAGCAAATTGCAATCATTAATTCGATTCTACATTCTCATCTTTGGAGTAATTGTACTGAGAAGGATCAACTGGTGTATAGCCTGTTGGCGTATAGAATCTCAATAAATCACCATTCACGACTTTATCAGACAATTGCAATTTATGATCTACTTCATTTTTGATAGTTTTTGCAGACTCTAATTGACTATCTTCTAGTAGTAAACCTGTTTTATTATCATAAAACTTTTCATTAATTGAATAGATCGTTGGGCTGACAAAATCGCCATTTCTAAATGGCACAATTTCATCATGCTCTTCTGATAATAAGTCTGAACCAAATTGGACAAATTTTTGCGTATCTATTCCTAGTAAATGTAATACCGTTGGAAGAAGGTCTATTTGGCCACCATAAGTATGGTTGGTTCCACCTTGCATTCCTGGAACATGTATGAATAGTGGTACGCGTTGTAAATTAGTACTTTCATATGGTGTAATTTCTTTGCCAATTACTTGTTCCATCGCTGCATTATGATTATCAGAAATACCGTAATGGTCACCATAAAGAACAATCATCGTATTGTCATATAAACCTGATTCTTTTAATTGATTGAAGACCTGTTCGATTGCTTCATCTGCATAACGAGCTGTTTGGAAATAATTATCAACACTCGCATCACCAGTATTCGCTTTATCAATTGTTACTAGGTCTTGGCTCATTTTATATGGATAGTGATTCCCTACCGTAATTAATTTCGTATAAAAAGGTTGTGGTAAGGAACTTAAAAGACTTTGAGATTGTTCAAAGAAAGGTTTATCTAACACACCATATTCGGCCATGTCATTTGAAGAACCAGTATTATAATAATTAGCATCAAAGAATTTGTCGTATCCAAATGATTTATAAATTGCATTTCGATTCCAAAAACTTCCGTTATTCCCGTGGAAGACAGCCGATGTATAACCATAATCTTTTAAAATACTAGGAGCTGCTTGGTACGTATTTTGTGCTTTTGTAATATAAGCTGACCCTTGTGGTAACCCAAACAAAGAGTTTTCCAGCATAAATTCTGCATCGGACGTTTTACCCTGACCTGTTTGATGGAAGAAATTATCAAAATACAATGTATTCTTATCTTTTGTTAATGCATTTAAAAATGGTGTCACTTCTTCACCGTTTAATTTATAGTCGATGAGAAAGTTTTGGAATGATTCTAAATGTAAATAGATGACGTTCATTCCTTTAGCTGTACCAAAATATTTTGCATTTGGGTTGGCATAGTTAGATTTTGTATAGTTAATCACTTCTGTAATATCACTACTATCCGCCAAAGCTCTCTGTGAAGAAGCTTTCATCGTTTCTACTGTGTCATAAATAGTATAGTTATACATTCCTAAATATTTCACAATATAGTTTCTATCAAAACCTCGAGTTAATAGTTGCGGACGACTAGTTTCAGCCAATCCTAAATTTATGATTGATACTACTATTGCAAAAACAATAATTGCGATTGCTTTTTTATATCCAAAATGATTTGTTTCTTTTGGTATTTTTCTTGAGAATCGTAGGAAAAACATTACAAATACATCCACAAAGAACAAAATATCATAAGGCTTTAATAAAGAAAGAACACTACCACCTAAATCTCCAAAATTCTGAGTTTGGGAAATTGTGGGTAAGGTAATGAAATCACTAAAAAATCTGTAATACACAACATTGGCATATAAAAGAATAGACATAAGCGTGTAAATTACAACTAGTGATGTATATTTTTTCTTTCCTCTAAATAAAAATGAAAATCCTAGGAATAGCATTGCTGAACCTAGTGGATTTATTAGTAAAAGGAATTGTTGAAGGAATCCTTCTACACCTAATTCAAATTGTGCTGTTTGAGTGATGTATGTTTTAATCCATAACATTAAAACAGCTAATAAATATATCCCTAAAAAGTTGTTTAATAGTTCACCTTTTTTACTTACTAGATTTTTCATTGTTGCACCTACCTTATACTTATTTAAAATCAATTATGCCTCGGCATAATTGCGTCCGGAGCTTTAACATCTTTCAGCAAGTGTTTGGACACCCACTGAAAAAAGTTAAAATCTAAATGTATATTAACTTAGATTATAAGTATTTCATTTGTAAAAACGTTACTTCACAATAGCTTTTTTTCGTAGCGCTAATGTATATTACTCCCCATTTAAACTTCTGTCAAGTTGTTAAATATCATAAAAGACAATTAGTATAATTATTTGTAATTACCGGAAATCCTATCATAAAAATACCCGGCAAACGTTAGTTATTTCACTAACATTTGCCGGGTATTATTGGAAACCCTACTGTCATAGGTGAAGCTTAGCGCTAATCTCTAACAACATTTATAGTTGTATTCAAGATCACCTATTGCAGGGTGATCTTTTTTCAACTCAAAAATCTAAAAATAGCGTTAACAATCACCATGCCAACTAATTTTCTATTACATAATTCCATATCAGTGTTAAAGCCATAGTCAGTATTGAAAAGCATTATCACAAACCAGGTATCCTTTACTTGGTAATAACAGATACCTCAGCATGTGCTATATATAGCCATGAGATAACCTATACCATTTTAATCTTTTAGCGAAAAAAGTATGAACCTTTTCATACTTTTCTACATTTACCCCAAAGAAATATGGAATAAGCATGATAAAGTAGGAACTTTTATGAAATTATTCGCAGATGTTCAGATATGTTATGTAACAAACACTATTTGGCTCCATATAATTTATGTAGTTAAGCTTTTACATGAAACCAAATAAGCTCTTAAACGTAAATTTATTTAAGAAAAATTATAAAGGTCAGTAACTATATCAGGAAAAAGGGATGAGTCATATTAAGAAATGGTGGCAAAGCAAGAAAAACCAAACGAGAAAAAGTAAGAAGAGTGATAAAAATTATACCTTTTTAGATTTCATTTTTGATGTACTATTTTGTATCCCAGAATTAATTTTCTTACCCTTCAGATTAATCTTCTGGTTACTTAGAGGCATAAGAAAATTCATTGGGGGTGTATTTGATTTTGTATAAGGTTAACAATGAGGCTTGTTTTTCCCCAATTATTTTTATCATCGATGAGTGGTCGAATATTAAACAGATAACTAATTTGGTTGTCTGTTTTTTGGTATGTACTTCTTACTCTGAATTCCCTAAAATGGAAATATAGGTTTCAATTATATATAAATCGGTAAGGAGTATCTAATAAATGGATATACGGAAGAGTATGTTGTTTTTTATAACACCACTATTGTTTTTAGTTTCTTGTAGTAACGATGATCAAGTTGTTAAAAATGATATATCAACATTTCAAGAAAAGAAAATATATGAAATTAAACAACCTGCAAAGTTTAATGTTTCAAGAGGATTGATACTAAGTAATATAAACAATTCATTAAATGTAAATGAAATTGAGAGAGGACTAATGGACTTATCAGTAAATCACTTTTCTACAAACAAGTTTTATATGCAGGAAGGTCAATATTTAGATAAAACTATTATTAGTCAATGGTTAGATAGAAAATCAAAAGAAGGTTTTGGTTTAAACCCCTCTATAAAAAATAGTACTGGAGATGTTTTAGAGGATGAAAAAAATAATCCTAAGATATTATCTCATGTATTAGAACAAAATTTTATTAACAAAGAAAATGGAAAAGTAGAAGGAATGTCTTTAGCCATATCTTTAAATGAATTTTATGACATTAGAGTAACTGATGATAAAGGTTTAGTTTATACGGATCAGGTTAAAGTCGATAGTAACGATGATAATGTAAATGATGTAGAAAATTACGGTAAGGAAATAGCCGAAATTATAATTAAAGATATTAGAAACAATAAAAAAATACCTAATGTCCCTATTTATGTAACTTTATATCAAGAATCAAATAAAAACGATATAATTCCAGGAATATTTTTAGCTGAAACATTTATTCCAGAAGGAGGAAATAGAATAGATGAATGGACTGATATAGATATAAAAAATTATACATTCCCTTCAGATTCATTATATAGTTTAGACAAAGATACTTATGATAAATTATTAAATTTCAAAGAAGATATTCAAAAAGGTTTTAAACATTTAAATCCTAAAATAATTGGTAAACTTAGATATCAAAATGGGAAATTAATTGATTTAAAAATAGATGTTAACGTGCCTTTAATAAAGGATACTGAATTGATTGGTCTTTTACAATTCACTGGTGATAAATTAAATACTATTTTATTTGATTATATTCCTATTACTATTCGTATTATAGATCAAAAACAAGATGTTGGGATTATCCTTTGGGATCCAATTAAAAAACAGCTTTATGCAACTCCAATATAAAAATGGAAGAATGAGATGAAGTAATAGAAATCAATGTTTATTCATATTTTCTTTGTTCACCATGTTTACATTTTGTTTAGCTAATTTGTATTTATTATGTTCTATACGATTTTCAAACTATCTACAAAAACAAAAAAACGCTTGAAACCTAGTATTCATAAGGTTTCAAGTGTTTTTCATTCTGCTGTACTGTTATAAATACAATTCATACCGTTTACATATATAACCTAATTAGCCACCCATGAAGCGCAAAATTAGCACTTCACCACAGAAAATGAAAGATGTTAAGTTCTTCCATGGGAGTTCAATAACTAACAATCAATCCCAGGTTGTATCCCGTCAAGGATTTTTTCCGTCAATGGAGTACCATCCACCAACTACATCATTGTATTTTGATGTTGGTGACGATAAACCACCAATAACTTCATCATTATAAATAAACACAGTTACTCTCGTTTTGCCCATATCAAATAAGTCATCTAAAGGGTGATTTCTCACTATAAAATCAACAGTATCTATATTTTTATATATATATTTATCAGGACTCACACTTTGGACTTCCCACATCGCTTTGTATGGTAACACTTCTAATTGTGCTTTAGAAAATCTTAAAACATCCTCTGATTCAAAAGATAAAATCTTGTATCCTAATTCCTCTAAATGACTTTTTGCTATTTCACCTTTTGCACTTAGATTCTCATCTTCCTTTACGCATCCAGCCATTAATACAAGAAAAAAAGAAATTAGTAATCCTATCTTTTTCACCATACTCCCCCTCGTATATCTTATTCAACCATTCTGCTCCGTTAGTTGAATAGTAACAATCTTTTAGAAAATTACCCATTATTTTTCCAAAACAAAAAAAGTTGCGTGTAAGGTCAGAATAGCAGAAAGCGTCATTCAGAATCGAGGGCTTTGGGTTCACACAGTTTCAACGCAAAAAAAACGATCAACTTTGTAGCTCCAATCAGACCCTGTGTAAATGATTCCACTACTATATTATAAACGTCCACAGGCTCGTTAAATAACTCTGTCAGCTTGCTACGATTATTGCTGTAAGCTAATTCAACTAAATACTTTTTGAATTGCAACAGCAGTAAATTACAAAAAAACGATTGCTATGAACGCAACCGTTTTTTTTTAACAAATAAATACACATAAAATCCGTTATTAAGACCATCTTTTATATACTCGATTTTTTTAATTGTAACTTCTATTTGGTCATCTGAAAAAGTTTTCCCTATTTTTAAAGTTGGAATTTCCCTTTTTTCTTTTTCCGTTTTTCCATTATTTTAATCTCCAGTAATTGTTATCGTTTGAGTTTTTTGATTCCATTGGACATTTGCCCCTAATGACTCACTAATAAATCTAAGTGGAACAAGCGTTTTTCCACTCTTAACTTGTGCTGGAACTGATAAATTTATTGCATTATCATTTACTTTAGCATTTTTCGAACCTATTTTCAGCCATACTTTTATATTACCTTTTGAAGCATCAATTGTTTGAGTAGATTGATTCCACTGGACATTAGCACCAAGTGATTCAAAAATACCTCTTAAAGGAACTAATGTACTACCGTTTTCTATTATCGCTTGATTACTAAATGATTGTTTCTCACCGTTTATGTAAATTGATACTCCCAGTGATGCACTAGCGTTAACTGGAGTTGGAGTTGTAGGTGTTGGCGGCGTTGAAGCTGAGTAGTTTAAATAACTTGATGCTACATACCCCTTTGTCCCGTCATTTCTTTTCACAGGATACCAAACAAAATGGTTTTTCTTCGTTGATACTTCTTCATATTCAAAAGGACCCGTAATGGTAACAATTTCGCCTTCACGTAAAGTACTAAAAGGACTATCCATAGAAGGTCTTGTCCTAAATTTTACATTAGTTGTTGTTGCACTAACTTTTTGATTTGTTTTAAAAAAATACTTTGATTTTGTTAATGGTAAATCAAAAGGATAGTTCATCGCTGAAAATTTAATATTTTCCCTGCTGTTAGAGTCATATTGAAAATGTTCACGTAAAAAAGGCAGCTCTGTTAAGTCTATTAATTCCAATTTCTCAATAATTCGGAGAATTCTTTCTTGATAGGCATTTGCATTTCTTTCACCAGTTGCTTGGACAATTGGACTATTTACTGGCTTAGTACCGTTATAAGCCATGATAGCGAAGTACCAATGTTCCAGTACATCTCTTTCCCCACCGTTGATGCTAGGTAAATCCTTCCGCTTAAACATTTTATCTAGAGTCTCTACACCAGCTTGAATATTATAGACAATATCACTTTTTAGTCTATCTTGATTGTAGCCGGCTTGATTTGTAATTTGCATAATGCCAATTCCATTATCGGCTGTCACAATCACTTCACCATTACTATCGAAATGACGCCAATTTCCACTTTCACCTTCCGCTATTGCCTTCACAATTTCAGGAGGAACATCATAACTCAGTGCTGTTTCGGTTAACAAACAGTTCATTGTGGAAGAATTAGGGTTGACCTTCGATGCCGAATCATACTTACATGTATTTTCAATATCCTTAGCTAATACATTTTTATCTAAATTTATAGTTAGAGAGAGGGCACCAATGACAATAACGCTAATCAATGGTTTCAATATCTTTTTCATATCTGATTATTACACTTCCTTTCATATTTTCTAAAGTTAAGAGATTCAGATATATGTTACCATAAACCCAATATTTGGGACAGTGGTAATATTCAATGTTTCTTTCATTTAACAGGGTTGAGTGATAAATGATAGCCCTAACATATATATTCAGTGAAAGGGTTGTAAATAGTGATTGTTGGATTTTTACCTTTTTGTGAAATAAGTAGCTTCCTAAAGTCCATTGATACAAGCCCAAGCCAAATCTATTTCAACGTCCAAAGGCTCGTTAATGGCTCTATCAACTTGCTACGATTATTTCTATAAGCTAACTCAAAGTTGAAATGAATCAGCTTTGCTACGCTCTTCCTTAATCACACCCTCCATTTGATTAACTATATTCCTAACGCTTCTGAAAAGGACTTGTAGCGAGCTATGGCAGTCTTTTCTTCTTTGATAGAAGCGGTAAGCTCCTTAGTTGTCAGTGTGAAGTCTACATCAAATAATCCCGACTTTTGGACATAAAAAAAATCCTCCATTCAATTGAATTGGAAGATAATTTCGGTACGATGTTCACATAATTTCTTAGGGTAATAAAAAAGGGATTCTGCATCAATGACCGAAGCCCCGACCGAATCCCTAGTTTCTCACAAATCCAATTGTTTCAATGGTTTGTGACTGCTTTATAGACGTCCCAGGAGGGATTCGAACCCCCGACCGACGGCTTAGAAGGCCGTTGCTCTATCCTGCTGAGCTACTGAGACATGATGTCGTTGCTATGTATTCTATAGGAAGGACAATATTTATTATATATACTTTATAGAATAATGTCAACATTATTTTTACTATGAAGGCAAGGTTTGCCTCACAATGATTATTATATGAACTTAATACTTATTTTATGCTATTTCTAAATACTGCTTTTTCAAAAAATAAGCGATTTTTTGCTAAAATAATTAAAAGCAAAAAAATGGAGGTATGAAGATGTTTAAAGATTCAGTAGTAGTTGTAACTGGTGGTGCGCAAGGGATTGGCAAAGGCATTGTACTTGCGTATGCAAGAAATGGTGCCAAGGTTGTAATTGCTGATGTAAATCGAGAAAATGGTCAGCAATTGGAAAAGGATTTGCTGGAACAAGGTTATTCAGCTCTTTTTGTTGAGACAAATGTTACGAAAGAGCAGGACATTGTTTCTTTAATGCAAAAAGTCGTCGATCATTTTGGTACTATTCATATCTTAATTAATAATGCAGGGAAATTTCAACATAAATCTGCTTACGACGTAACGTTGGGTGAATGGAATGATATTATTCATACGAATTTAACGAGCGCTTTTTTCTGTGCAAGAGAGGCTGCCAAAATTATGCGTGCAAATGACAATGGTGGCTCTATTGTTTCTCTCTCCTCTACACGGGCTGAAATGTCTGAGCCAAACACAGAAGCTTATGCTGCAACTAAAGGTGGTATTGTTGCAATAACACATGCATTAGCATGTTCTTTAGGTCCAGATAATATTACAGTGAATTGTATATCGCCTGGTTGGATTGAAACAGGTGATTATGAACAGCTCCGTAAGATTGATCACGAGCAGCATTTGTCTGGGCGTGTAGGGGTACCCGAAGACATTGCGCAGGCTTGCTTCTATTTAACAAGCCCAACGAATAATTTTGTAACGGGTATCAATCTTACAGTCGATGGTGGAATGACAAAGAAAATGATGTATGAAGAATAACCCTATCCACTCCTTTCATAAACTTTCTTTCATATTCTAGAGTACCTCAGAGTATTCTAAACTAGAATAAAGCACTTGAAGGAGTGGATATACATTGTACTCATATCCATACGGATTTTACGTAAATCCTTTAAACATGCTCTATCGTGCTCCATACACCCAATATACTGCACCTATGCGCCATTTTTTACGGCAACAAAATGATCATCGTCGCTGTATCAGTAAAGCAGAAGCCGATTATATGGCAATGAATCGTCTGTTATGGATGGAGCACGTGAATTGGACGAGGATGACAATTATCAGTATTGTCTTTAACTTACCTGATATACCTTTTGTGCAGGAACTATTGTTACGGAACGCGATAGACTTAGGTAATTGTATACGGCCATTTTATGGCGACCAAATTGCTGATCGATACGCTGAGTTGATTAAAGAACACCTTATTATTGCAGCACAGTTAGTGACTGCGGCTGCCAAAGGAGATTCAGAAACAGCAGATGCAAAAGAAAAGGAATGGTATCGGAATGCTGACGATATCGCAGTATTTTTAAATAGAATCAATCCTTATTTGAGTATAGAGGCATTACAAAAAATGTTCTATACACATTTAGCTTTAACAAAAAACGAAGCCGTAACAATGATTCAGAAAGACTATAAATCGGATGTACAAATATTTGATGATATAGAAGCAGAGGCACTCGATATGTCAGATATGATTGCTGGCGCGATTGTCATGCAATTTTGTTACCTCTTTTAAATGTTATGAAGATAAGAAGCTGGGACATAACTAAATGGTTCCTTCATAAAGCCGATTAATCTCTAAATTAACAAAAACACGATAATAGAAAAACCGAACTATTCCGAAACACTTCATGAGTGTATCATTGAATAGTTCGGTTTTTTTGTTGGCTGAAACACTTTTGTCTCAACATCTTATTGCTTTTCCAAAACTGGTGAAAAAATTCTAGCTTTTTGTCTCTTCGAATAATGAGCAATCGGTTGAATCCCTTGTATCGTTTCTTTCACAAAAGGAGCTAGCGTATTGCTTTTAATGTTAATGTGAACTGGTTGCAGTTGCCATGGCATATGATTTATATCTATGCGAAGTATGCCTTTTTTCGATTTTGACCATGAATGATAACGTTCCACTATCCATTTTTCAAAGGTGGAACTAATTATTTCACTTGAAATCGGTTGATATGAAACCCTTAACCTCTCATCTATTGATCTTAATCCATGATATAGACTTGTAAAAGAAAAAATATTATCCCTTTGCTTTAAAGCTATTTTTGAATGGCGATAGGATAGACTGGCCTTTGTAGCTAATTGGACAATAAATCGATTCGTAACATCTAAGTTAAAGAAATAGATACCCTTCATGCCGTTATATGTAACATATGTACGGACATTCAGTTGTAGGTAAGAATCTATCCCAGGAAATGGTGGTAGATATCTCATTCGTTGTCCTTTTACTTTAAAAAGGACGACGCTAAGCCAAGCATTACTTTCATAGAGATCCAGCTTAAATTCTTGCGGGATATGCGGCTCCAGTTCATTAGGCGATACTGGCCAATGCAAAAACAATACATCTTGCCATATTTGCGTCATAATCCAAGTTTTGCTCCACATCCAATAACCCCCTCCTGTAGAATCAATTCTTTCCTACTCAGGAGTTATTCAAACAAACAGCACTATTTTTGTTCTGTTTCTAGCATTTCTTTTTCCACATATTGATAATATAAATTGCGTAATTCAGATTCTTTAAAAAGACCTAAATGACTTTTATATTGTGGATGCACTAAAATTCCATGTTCTCGAAGTCTCTTAACAAACCAACCTTTTGAGTATTTATGCACCATATACATTCTCCTTCACTTTTATTCTTACATAGCGTATGCTCAAGAATTTGTGTCGTGACAATTATATGAAATCAATTTCGCCTTGGCGTAATTGCGTCCGGATTTTGAAATTGTGCCGTTTGTAGGAAGTTAACCTAAAACCGTCACTTCCTATGACAACGGTTAACTGACCTACATCGTGCAGGCCTACTTTTAAAATCCGTGACATCCGCCGGAGGCTTTGGGCCAACGTGATGTTGGTCACTCAGTTGTGTGTTGTTGTTGTTGTTGCTGTCGCTTCGCTTTCGCACAGATAAAACCTTGTTGCTGTCGCTTCGCTTTCGCACAGATAAAACCTTGTTGCTGTCGCTTCGCTTTCGCACAGATAAAACCTTGTTGCTGTCGCTTCGCTTTCACACAGATAAATTGCCACAGGACGTGGCGTTCTTAGACTGAGTTCCTCTATTTCAGTGGTGTTTGGACACCCACTGAATGAAGATAAAAAAACGAGGGAAATTATCCCTCGTTTTAGCTTATGTGCCACAAAAAGTCCTATATGGTTGATTCGATTGTGCTGGTAATGTGGCATATTCCATTTGATCCTTAGTATGTGCAAAAGGATATGCAAGAACATTTAATAATCGTTCCATCACACTGAAGTCCCCATGTTCAACAGCAGCCTCTAACGCCTCTTCCACACGATGATTTCGTGGGATTACTGCTGGATTAAGATTGCGCATTAATTGTTGGGACATGTCCTTTGTTTCTTGTTGCCTTTCCAGTCTTGCTAGCCATTTTTCATGCCAATCTTTAAATTCATTTGTGTTAAAAAGTGCTGAGTCATCCAGTTTATTGAAAGTTAATGCGATAAATGTATTCGTATAATCAGCCTGAGATTGCTGCATTAGCTTGAGAAGCTCATCTATTAGTACCGTATCCTGTTCTTCCTCATTAAAAATTCCAAGTTTCGCTCGCATACCTGCTAACCAGTTAGCATAGTAAAGCTGTGGGAATAGTTTTAGTGTCCCTTGAGCAAGATTTACTGCCTCTTCTTGATTTTCATGAATTAACGGTAATAATGCCTCGGCAAATCGTGTTAAATTCCATCCACCGATATTGGGCTGATTGCCGTAAGCATAACGACCTTGTCGATCAATAGAGCTAAAGACTGTCGCTGGATCATAAGTATCCATGAAAGCACAGGGACCATAATCTATCGTCTCACCACTAATCGTCATATTATCTGTGTTCATGACACCGTGTATAAAACCAACTAGCTGCCATTGTGCAATGAGAGACGCCTGCTTCTTGATGACTTCTTGAAGTAGATATAGATAACGATTTGGGGTATCATCAGCATGAGGATAATGACGTTCCAATGCATAATCCGCCAGTATTAGAAGCTCTTCGTCAGTCCCCCATTGTGCCGCATATTGGAAAGTTCCTACTCGCAAATGGCTACTTGCAACCCGAGTTAAAATAGCACCTCGAAGTTCGGTTTCGCGAATAATCGTTTCACCTGTTGTCATCACGGCTAAACATCGAGTGGTCGGAATACCGAGAGCATACATAGCTTCACTTATAATATATTCACGTAGCATTGGACCAAGTGCAGCACGACCATCTCCTCCACGTGAATAAGGGGTTCTACCGGAGCCTTTAAGTGCGATATCAAATCGTTCATTTTTTGGAGTTATTTGCTCACCTAGCAATAGGGCTCTTCCATCCCCAAGCATATTAAAATGGCCAAATTGATGGCCTGCATAAGCTTGTGCAATAGGCATGCCACCAGTCGGTATGTCGTTACCAGCAAAAATTGCTTCCGCTTCTTCACTTTGCAAAGCGTCTGAGTTTAACCCAAGTAATTTTGCGACTGGTTCATTTAGCATTATTAATTTTGGGGAGCGTACTGGATTTAAAGTGAGTGAAGTATAAAAAATGCTTGGTAGACGGACATAACTATTATCAAAATTCCATCCTATTGTATTTTCCATGTTTTCTCCTTTGATGCTTTTATATTATTGTTTCTACTTCATCCTAAACAATTCATAGCCATTTTTACCATTTGTTTAGATCAATTTCGCCTTGGCGTAATTGCGTCCGGATTTTGAATTGTGCCTAGGCCTGCGTGAGGGCCGACACGATGTCGGTCATTTCGGTAAAGCCACAGGACGTGGCGTTCTTAGACTGAGTTCCTCTATTTCAGTAGGTGCTTGGACACCCACTGAAAAGGTAATCAAAATCGCATTCATCTCATCAACTATAGAGGTGGGAGTCTTCAACTGAATGAAAGTAAAAGAAAAACGCTTTGAGTTTCTAAAAACTTAAGCGTTTTTGTTAAATTATTTTCGCGTAAACGTATGACTAGAAATACAGTGATTCTCTTCCGTAAAGAACTTTACTTCAAAATAAGTATCTTCAATCTCTATGAGGGCAAAGCTTTTCTCTTTACGACCACGTGGCTTTAATAAGCTTCCTGGATTTAAAAATAATAGATCATCAATCATTTCAGCACCGAGGATATGAGAATGTCCGAAGCACACAATTTGTGCGTTAACCTCTTTGGCACGATAAGACAAAGATAAGATAGATGTTTTCACATTGAATAAATGACCATGTGTGACAAAGACTCTTACGTCCGCTATTTCAAATACTGCTTCATTGGGAAAGGCTTTATCGCTATCACAATTCCCTCGTACTTTTTTCATGCGCTCCAACGCTTCATGTGTATAAGGAAGCTCACTATCTCCACAATGAATCAAAGTTTCAACACTTGGGTAATAGCCACGAACTTTTTCAATCACATCACTATCACCATGTGTATCACTCATAACTAGTATTTGCATGGATATCACCTCTTACTTAATAAGATTAGGTAAATGTTCCTTCAACTTACGAATCGCATTCCCACGGTGGGAAATCGCACCTTTTTCTTCTGCTGTTAGCTCAGCCATCATATGGTTTAAGCTTGGTACGAAGAAGATTGGATCATATCCAAAGCCGTTCGTGCCACGCTTTTCGTGTGCAATGACACCTTCACAAGTACCAAAAACAGTTGTCGTTTCAAAGTCTGGCCCTGCAATAGCGATACAGCAGCAGAAGCGTGCTGTTCGTTTTTCATCTTCGACATTTTTCAAGTTTTCTAACAGCTTCACCATGTTTGCCTCATCATCATGATCACCCGCATAACGAGCAGAATAAACACCTGGTTCACCATTTAATGCATCGACAGCTAATCCACTATCATCAGCAATAACAATTGTACCAAGCTCTTTTGCCAATGTTTCTGCCTTTAATACAGCATTTTCTTCAAAAGTAGTGCCTGTTTCTTCTATTTCCATCTCTGGAGCAACATCAAACATTGTTACTACTTCATAGCCAAGTGGACCAAATAATGCCTCGAAGTCTTTTGCTTTTCCTTTGTTTTTAGTTGCAATCACTACTTGTTTCATGTTATTGAGCTCCTCCCACTTTGTTCGCTAATTCACCAAGTGCCTCTTTTTGAAGTGCAATCAATTCTTGAATACCCTTTTCACCTAACGAAAGGAGATCATTTAATTCTTCACGAGAAAAGGTTGCTTCTTCGCCTGTACCCTGTAGTTCAACGAATTGACCAGCTCCTGTCATGACGATATTCATATCTACCGCAGCAGCAACATCTTCAACGTAGTTTAAATCTAAAATTGCACCATGATCCTCTACAATCCCAACACTCGTTGCAGCTAAGTAGTCTGTCACTGGGAATTTTTTTAATTGCTTTTGTTCTGCAAATTTGGAAATTGCCTGAGTCATCGCTACAAATGCACCGGTAATGGATGCTGTACGTGTCCCTCCATCGGCTTGAATCACATCACAATCAATCCAAACAGTACGTTCACCGAGCGCTTCTAAATCAACGACAGCACGTAATGCACGACCAATTAAGCGTTGGATTTCCATTGTTCGGCCGTTGACTTTACCACGTGATGATTCACGTGGTGTGCGCTGTGCTGTTGCACGAGGTAGCATTGAATACTCTGCTGTGATCCAGCCCTTACCTTGTCCACGTAAAAACCCTGGAACCTTATCTTCAATTGTTGCTGTGCAAATAACTTTTGTATTGCCTACTTGAATTAAAACTGAGCCTTCTGGGTGTAAAAGATACTCGCTATCTATTTTTACAGGACGCAGTGCATCTACTTTTCTTTCATCAAATCTTGTCATAATTTTCGTTCCTCCTAAAAACTTTCGCGCACTCATCTTAACATAATTTTAACCTTCAAAAAAGTGCTCGGTCCTTGCTAAAAACGTCAAAAATCAGCCTAGCTCATGCTAAGCTGATTTTTTATTTTAATGTAATACGGTTTATATTGAGCGGACCCTGCTCGAGCCAATTTTCAGCAATCGAGCGGAAAATTGGAACAGAACCGGTTGCATAATATTTATGTGCAGGCACAGCATCTGAATCAGCCAAAGTGCCATTATACGCAAGCATTTCTTGAACATCCTTTGCTGTTTCTTCTGCAGAAGAAAGCACGAAAACTTCTTCTCCAACAACAGCTTCAATCTGTCTTTGTAATATGGGATAATGCGTACAACCTAATATGACCGTATCAAATTGTTCATTTTTCAACGGCTTTAAGCCTTCTGTAATTAATTTATTTGCAAATTCACCTTTATATTCGCCACTTTCTACAAGTGGTACGAATGTTGGACATGCCAACGGAATAATATGTGTTGACGTGTTCAATGACAGTAAGGCTTCCTCATACGCCCCACTTTTTATTGTTCCTTCTGTTGCAAGCACAACGACTTCATGTCGCTTCGTTTTCTTTACAGCTGCACGTGCGCCAGCATTAATAACGCCTAGTACCGGAAAAGGCATATTTCGTTGTAAACTTTCGAGTGCTACTGCAGTCGCTGTATTACAAGCAATAACGAGCATCTTGATATTCATTTTCTCGAGTGCTTTCGCCATTTGCCAAGTGAAATTCCGTACTTCTTGTCGAGTTCTAGGACCATATGGACATCTTGCTGTATCGCCAATATAGTAAATCGTTTCGTTTGGCAATCGCTTCATTATTTCCTTTGCTACGGTTAAACCGCCTACTCCTGAGTCAATAACGCCTATCGGGGCATTCATACTTTCCGCCTCAATCCTGTTTCATGTGTACATGTAGTTTTTGTAAATAGCTTGATAATTGCGCGACTTCTTGTTCATTAAAGCCAACAAGCTTTTCTTGCAAATATTGTTGTCTTTTTTCAATAACCTCTTGTATAATACGTTCGCCCTTCTCGAGAAGATGAACAACAACGACACGACGATCATTTTCGTCACGCACCCGCTTAACTAATTCATTTTTCTCCATTCGGTCCACTAAATCTGTTGTTGTACTAAAAGCTAAGTATAATCGGTTTGACAAGTCGCCAATTGTAATATCACCAAGCTCCTCTAACCACTGTAATGCAACAAATTGTGGCGGCGTAATCGCATATTGTGAAACAATCTCTCTTCCTTTTTGCTTCACAATGGCCGCTATATAGCGTAATTCCTTTTCAACCGTTGCAACGGTTTCAGGTGAGTGCTTTGTTACTTCATCCGACATATAACTATTTCACTCCTAAAAATACGTTGAATAGTTCTATTTTGTCGTTTTTTTCACGAAATAGCAAGTGTCCATTAGTCTAATTTGAATTCTTCTAAGCGTAACAGCTCAATTAACGCCTGAGATCGATTCGTTACACCTAGCTTTTGAATTGTATTGGAAATGTGATTTCGCACTGTTTTTTCACTAATACCAAGCTGCTCTGCAATGTCCCTAGTTGTTTTTTCAGCTAATAAAAGCGCAAATATTTCACGTTCTCGGTTCGTTAAAAGAGAACGATGATGAGAGCCATTCATTTTCAGTTACACCCTCCTCCCCCGCACGTATTGTAACTTATGTTAAGGAGTGAGGAGCGGTGACGGCTATTTTCATGAATATCGCGTGTTTTCTCAAAAAATTCGGAAATTGTTTCCACAAATTAATGAATCAATTATGCCTTGGCATAATTGCGTCCAGAATCAGCTTTGTGCTTAGGCTTGCAGATGTTTTTTGTGCGAAAGCGTAGCAACAGCAACAACAAATGTTTTTCTGTGCGAAAGCGCAGTGCTAACGTAGCGGCAGCAACATGGTTTTGTCTGTGTGAAAGCGTAGCGGCAGCAACATGGTTTTGTCTGTGCGAAAGCGTAGCGGCAGCAACATGGTTTTGTCTGTGCGAAAGCGTAGCGACAGCAACATGGTTTTGTCTGTGCGAAAGCGTAGCGACAGCAACATGGTTTTGTCTGTGCGAAAGCGTAGCGACAGCAACAACAAATGTTTTTCTGTGCGAAAGCGCAGTGCTAACGTAGCGGCAGCAAAATGGTTTTGTCTGTGCGAAAGCGTAGCGACAGCAACAACATGAAGTTAAACAATCAATTCAGCAGGTGAAATGGTTGTTTAATATCGAAAAAAGCCACATCCTTTTCAAGACTAAATAACCGCTAAGCTAGCAAGATGAGCCTTTGCCTCTTCAGATATGGCTACACTCTTTCCAGTTCGAGGATCCATCTGTACTACCGTACCGCGGCCAGTGAAACAAACCTCATCGTTTTGATTTTTAGCTAAGTAATGTATATCCATTGATGAATTTCCTAATTTCGCTACCTTCGTATAAATTCGAAGAACATCATCAAAGAAAACTTGCTTAACATAATCACACTGTAAATCGGCCACTATCGGGATTCCTTCAACATTTTCATCAATTGCTGACGGCATAAGAACCCCTAAATAGCGGAAGTAATCGATTCGTGCCTGTTCAAAATATGTAAAACTAACTGTATTATTCATATGACCGTACATATCTGTTTCTGAAAAACGGACTCGTACTTCAATATAAAATGAAAAGTCCTTTACCCATTTCTGAAAATCCTCAATATAATTAGCTCTCATCTAAACCATCCCCCTAAAATTAAATTCGCCTCCGTTATATCCGAAGATCTAAAAACGGATTAAGCGAGTTCATTAATGAATACATATTCATTATATAGGAAAATACTATATTATCATAGAAAATACGAATTTTTACTTGATTTATATCAATTATACCTCTGTGTAATTGCATCCAGATTCGACTTACTACCCGTTTAAGCGGGGAAAATTACTTTAATAAAAAAACGAGGCTGGGACAAAAAGAAAAATGTTAGACCGATTTTATTTCGACCTAACATTTTTTTGATTTAGGAAGGAACACTCTACTCATTGAAGCGAAAAAGTTATTATCTATTTTCGCTATTTTTTAAAATAATCGAGTTCTGTCCCAGCCTCGTTTTGAAGTAAAGCTTGTACAATTAGTCAACAAAGTGGTCAGAACCGAAGAAGTTACGGAACATTTGCACTGAAGTTGCACGGTTTAATGATGCGATAGATGTTGTTAAAGGAATACCTTTTGGACAAGCAGCTACACAGTTTTGAGAGTTACCGCAGTTTGCAAGGCCTCCATCACCCATAATTGCATTTAAACGTTCGTCTTTAATCATTGCACCAGTTGGGTGAGTGTTGAATAGACGTACTTGTGATAATGGTGCTGGTCCGATGAAAGAAGCTTTCTCAGACACGTTTGGACATGCTTCCATACATACACCACAAGTCATACATTTAGATAATTCATAAGCCCATTGACGTTTACCTTCTGGCATACGAGGACCTTCACCTAAATCGTAAGTACCGTCGATTGGAACCCATGCTTTAACTTTTTTAAGTGCGTTGAACATACGTTCACGGTCAACTTGTAAGTCACGAATAACAGGGAATGTTTTCATTGGTTCAAGTTTAATAGGCTCAGTCAATTGGTCAACAAGTGTTGAACAAGATTGACGTGGGCGACCATTAATAACCATTGAACATGCGCCACAAACTTCTTCAAGACAGTTCATATCCCAAGCTACTGGTGATGTTTTCTCACCATTTTCTGTAACAGGGTTTTTTTGAATTTCCATTAAAATTGAAATTACGTTCATACCATGACGGTAAGGCACTTGGAATTTTTGCCAGTAGCCATTGCCGCCTTTTGTATCTTGACGTAAAATTTCTACTTTGACCATTCTTCCAGTATTAGCTGCGATTTGCATAACTTTTAGTCTCCTTTCGCAGAGTAGTCACGTTTACGTGGTGGGATTAATGAAACGTCGACTTCTTGGTACGTAATGATTGGATTACCAGTAGTTGGGTCAAACTTCGCCATAGTTGTTTTTAAGAACTGCTCATCATCACGGTTCGGGAAATCTGGCTTATAGTGAGCACCGCGTGATTCATTACGTAATAATGCACCTTTTGTCATTACTTTCGCAAGAACTAACATATTTTTAAGTTGACGTGTAAAGTGCGCACCTTGGTTACTCCATTTTTGTGTGTCGTTAATGTTAATGTTGTTCCAACGCTCTGAAAGTTCATCTAATTTTTTTAATGTATCTTCAAGCTGATCATTGTAACGTACTACTGTCATAGTAGCTGTCATCATTTCGCCAAGCTCTTTATGAATCAAGTAAGCGTTTTCTGTGCCATCCATTTTCATGACAGCATCCCATTTTTCTTGCTCTTCTTTTACGCGAGCATCATAAATTTCTTGCGGAAGATCTTCAGCATGCTTTTTAAGATGTTTAACGTAATCTACTGCGTTTGGTCCAGCAACCATACCACCATAGATAGCAGATAATAATGAGTTCGCGCCAAGACGGTTTGCACCGTGTTGAGAGTAATCACATTCACCTGCTGCAAATAGACCAGGAATTTCAGTCATTTGGTTGTAGTCAACCCATAATCCACCCATTGAGTAGTGAACTGCTGGGAAGATTTTCATTGGTAATTTACGTGGGTCATCCCCTACGAATTTTTCGTAGATCTCGATGATACCACCAAGTTTAACATCTAATTCATGTGGATCTTTATGAGAAAGATCTAGGTATACCATGTTTTCGCCGTTGATACCAAGTTTTTGGTTTACACAAACGTCGAAAATTTCACGTGTTGCGATATCACGTGGTACTAAGTTACCATATGCAGGATATTTTTCTTCTAGGAAGTACCAAGGTTTACCGTCTTTATAAGTCCAAATACGGCCACCTTCACCACGAGCTGATTCTGACATTAGACGGTTTTTGTCATCTCCAGGAATCGCTGTTGGGTGAATTTGGATGAACTCACCATTCGCGTATGAAGCACCTTGTTGGTAAACGATAGAAGCAGCAGAACCTGTATTAATAACAGAGTTTGTTGTTTTACCGAAGATAATACCAGGGCCACCAGTCGCCATAATAACAGCGTCTGCACGGAATGATTTGATTTCTTCTGTACGCATATCTTGCGCTACGATACCACGACAAACGCCGTCAGGATCGATTACTGCACCAAGGAATTCCCAATGCTCATATTTGTTCACTAAACCAGCTACTTCGTGAGAGCGAACTTGCTCGTCTAGTGCGTATAGTAATTGCTGACCAGTTGTTGCACCAGAGAAAGCTGTACGGTGCATTAAAGTACCTCCGAAACGACGGAAGTCAAGTAAACCTTCTGGCGTACGGTTGAACATTACACCCATACGGTCCATTAAGTGAATAATACCAGGGGCTGCATCACACATACCCTTAACTGGTGGTTGGTTCGCTAAGAAGTCCCCACCATAAACTGTATCGTCAAAGTGGATCCAAGGAGAATCCCCTTCACCTTTTGTATTTACCGCACCATTAATTCCGCCTTGCGCACATACAGAGTGTGAGCGTTTTACAGGAACTAATGAGAATAAATCAACTTCAGTACCAACTTCAGCTGCTTTAATCGTTGCCATCAGACCAGCAAGACCGCCGCCGACAACAATTATTTTGCTTTTCGCCATGATTATTTCTCACTCCTCTTAAAAAAATTGCAATGATTGCATATGCTCTATAATAGCTTCTATAGAATTATACGAAAGCTAAAATAGCAGCTACACCAACTACACTTAGAATTACGAAAAGTACGTTTGTTACATAAGTAGCAATCTTTTGAGACTGAGGAGATTGTGTAATACCCCAGCTTACTAAGAATGACCATAAACCGTTTGATAAGTGGAAAGTTGCTGATATAATACCAACGATGTAGAATCCAAGCATGAATGGATTTGCAACGACATTCGCCATCATATCGTAATCAACGTGTGTACCAAGCGCTTTTTGAATACGAGTTTGGAAAATATGCCATGCAATGAAGATCACTAAGAATACACCAGTGAAACGTTGTAATGAGAACATCCAGTTACGGTATGTGCTGAAACGTCCTGTGTTTGGTGTAGCAGTGAATGCAATGTAGACACCATAGAATGCGTGGAACATTAATGGAATATAAATGACAATCCATTCAACTAGGATAAGGAATGGAATCTTTTCCATTACTGCGGTAGCATCGTTGTAACTTTCTGCTCCGCCTGTTGCTGTAAAGTTAATGAACAGGTGCATCGTTAAAAACAGACCTACTGGAATGATACCAAGTAGAGAATGTAAGCGACGCCATAAAAACTCTCGATCTTTCGACAAGACTGTTACCCCCCTTAGTACTTAAAATAGCACAACAAAAGAAGTCATCATTTTGTAAATGATACTTCATTGACTGTGTATTTCATCATGGTACAATATTATGACATGTTTATTGTACTCTCAAGAGCTACGAGCGTCAAGGCAACTCGGAGTTTTTCATAGTCCTAATTAAAGAAATAATCTAGTACATGATGCATCATTTTTTCTCGAAAAATCTATTTTTACTTTATCAGCGTTAAATTTTAAGAAAATTCTAAGAAAGAAGGATTTCAATGTTAAACATTCCATCTCCCACAATCTCAGCATTTGGCTATGAGATAATTCGTGATCATATTTTATCTTCCATTCTTGGTAAACATGAAAATGATGTACTTTATTGGGCAGGAAAAGAGCTTGCTAGGAAGTTCCCTTGTAAAAGTCAAGAAGAACTTATCGCATTTTTCGCAGATGCCTGTTGGGGTAATCTAGAACTAATCAAAGAATCGAAGGATGGACGTATTTTCCAGTTGACAAATGATCCAGACCTATTATTAATTGGTCACCGTTGCTTTAGACTTGAAGCAGGATTTATAGCTGAGCAAATTCAGCAAGCAAAGGGCTATTTAACAGAATGCTATGATGAAAAACAAGTAAAACAGGAGCATGTTGTGTTTACAGTGAAGTGGGATGTGAAAGAAAGAATTATGAACACCGTCCCTACAGAATAAAAAAAAGGATTGTCGTTCCAAAGTTATGGATGACAATCCTTTTTATATTTCTCCCGCATAACTACCCGTAAAGCACGTTTGGTGAGGGGCAACAAATGTTTTCTGTGCGAAAGCGTAGTGCTAACGTAGCGGCAGCGGCAAATGTTTTCTGCGCGAAAGCAAAGCGGCAGCGGCAGGATGTTGGTCACACAAGCGTTTTCACAGGGGTGAAGGTTTTAGCTTGTGTTCCTCTTTAATCGGTTGGGATGAAGAAACGCCCTCCCTGATTATAGTTTCACTTTATAGTTGAGCATGCCTTTCTTTTAAAAGCACATCTATTAACGAAATAAAGGCTTCTAAAATATTAAGTGAATGTTGAATCATTTCTTCTAAATTAATAATTGACAGTTCATTCACTAGTTTTTGCGCTGCCGTATGTACTAATTCATGAGGTTTTTCTATATGAAGATACTCTGGTAAATTCTGATATTGCTCAAAATTCCCATAATACCATTTCCCGAACGCACATTGATGATGCGTTTTTAAAGTTTCTTTATGTCCAGCCTTTTGAATAGCATATCGTAAAAAACTAGCATGATCCATTAATCTAGCTGCCAATTGGCTAACTACTGTTTGCTCTAAGGGCTTTCGAATTGTCGGTACAATAGCCTTTAACATTTCAGATACTTGGTTCTGTATAATATCCGAGAAGTCACTTGTGTGTGATAATTCCGTCGTTGTTACTGCTAAACGATCTATAGCTATAACATTTTCTTCTGATGCAGCAGTTATTTGATGAATTCCGTGCGCTGCTTCTTCAATATTTTTACTTGTTACGGTTAGATTAGCAATATTGTCCTTCATTATATTTAAAAAGTCAGTGAAGTAATGTTCGACTTGTTCGATATTTGTTATAGTATTTTGCACCTTCTTATCTATGAATGATCGAATGTTCGTCATTTCTTGCAATGAATTTTTCGAGCTGTTGGCTAACTTCCCTACTTCCATCGTAACAACATTAAAACCCTTTCCATGCTCACCAGCACGTGCTGCTTCAATTGAGGCATTTAAGGCTAGTAGTTGTGTTTGATCGGCAATCCCAGTTACACTTTTACCAATATCATTCATTTTAGTCATTTCATCATTTAACTGTTTTGTTGAATGAGCTCCTACGGCTAACAACTCCTGAACCATTTCTCCTTTTGTGATGGATGTTTCCATTTCTTCAACAAGTAATATCGAATGCTGTTTTATTTCCTGAATATTTGCATTAACATTTTGCTCGACCGCAAGAATCTCTTCTGTATTTGACGACATTTCTTCACTCATTGCTGAAATATCCCCTACTCTCGCCGAGACACTTTGAACCTTTAAAGTCGTTTGACAATTAATCAACTCCATATGTGCTAGTACGAAGTCTAATATCGCATTTTTCACATCAATGGTTTCCTGCTCAAGTTCCAATTCAAGAACTCTCTTTTTTAATATTTGTATTTCTAAAGCGTTGTGTGTCTCAACGCTTTCATCTATTGGCTTTTGAAATAAACCGAATAACGCCATACAAATTCCCACCTTTTCCTTGGTAAAACATGTCATACATTTTATTATATAACAATAAAATTGGATAAAGTATTAAAAAGATGTAAACAAAAATAGGATATGCCATTTACTGACACATCCTATTCATGAATCAATTTCTGTACCTGTCGCTTCGCTTTCTCTACCAAAAGCTGAAAGAAGTTAAATGTAAAGCGCTTGTTCTAAATTAAATTCATCGTGTAATGCATTTGCTGCACGAATCATTTCGTCCTGAGGTACAACGACAGACACTTTTATTTCAGATGTGCTGACCATTTTTACTGGAATACCTTCACGACGTAATCGATCAAACATTCGAGCAGCGACACCTGGATTAGACGCCATCCCTGAGCCAATAATAGAGACTTTTGCTAAGCCGATTTCAAAATCAGCAAAACTAAACCCTAGTGATACTTTACTGTCTTCAAGAACACGTAATGCTTCTGCAAATTCCTCTTTCAAAATGGTAAACGATACTGTCGGTTTCAAGCCATCAATTATTGCTTGTACGATTATATCTACGTTTATCCGATTTTCTGCAAGTATTGTGAATATATCTGCTAACGAAGCATCGGAATAAGCATCATAGCCAACTGTTAGGCGAATAACATCTGACTCAAAGGCAACACCACGTACTATTAAATTTTTCTCCATTTCTACTTCCTCCTTCAATAAAGTACCTACCGTATCTATTTCACTCGAACGAATAATAACTGGGATTTGAAACTTCTTTGCTAGCTCTACTGCTCGTGGGTGTAAAATTTTTGAGCCTAAATTGGATAGCTCTAGCATCTCATCATAGGAAATTTCTTTTAGCTTTTGTGCCCTGGTAACTTGATTTGGATCAGCCGTATAGACTCCATCCACATTTGTGTAAATATCTACTCGCTCCGCCTTCAATGCTGCTGCGATGGCTACAGCCGTTGTTTCTGCTCCACCTTTACCAAGCGTCGTAATATTCCGTGAATAATTGATGCCCTGTTCCCCAGCAACGATTACAATTTGTCCCTGTGCAAAATGCTCTTCTATTCGACTAACATCAATATCATCAATACGTGCATTGACATGCATATCTTCTGTTTGAATACCTGCTTGCCATCCTGTTAATGACACTGCATCATATCCTTCTTCCTGAAGAGCAATTGCAACTAGCGCACTTGAAAGCTGTGAACCCGTTGAAAGTAGTACATCAAGTTCACGCTTTGACACATCATCTGATAATTGCCGCGCCATCTTTACTATTTCTTTAGCCGTGCTTCCCATTGCTGCAGTTACAACCACAACATCAAAACCTCTGTCCTTTTCTACAATCGCCTTTTTCGCAATCTCATGAATTTGCTCTGTTGATGCTAATGTAGCACTACCAAATTTTATGACAATTCTCTCCATCCTTCTCATTCTCCTTCTTTAGTCAAAGCATTTCTCATAAAGGTTAATTGTTGTGAAAAAATATTTGTCTCAAGAAAAGCAAAAAGGCAACTCTCACATAACGTGAAAGCTGCCTAGACATGTACAATAAAAGTAATTTGCGCATGTGTGATAGCTCTCCGAAACGTTTAGATTCGACAGTCTTACATCTCTTAAATGCAAAACCAGTACAGCATCGGAAACAACGATGCTCCACTTCGGCAAGCTCCCCTTTCATACATTTTCACTGGACTTGTTCGTCCTCCAATGTACTACTGTTGAACCTTGCGCCTCTATCATCACTTAAATAGTGAATATATTTAGTTTAGCCATAGCCGAATATAACATTGTTATATTGGTAATCAATGTTATATACAACCTTAGCACATGTCTAATCCTTTGACAATGTCTCTTGTATAAAATCAATTTCGCCTTAGCAAAATTGCGTCCGAATTTTGAATTGTGCCATTTGTAGGAAGTTAACCTAAAACCGTCACTTCCTGTGACAACGGTTAACTGACCTACATCGGTAAAAACGCCACGTCCTGTGGCATTACCGAAATGACCGACATCGTGTCGGCCCTCGTGCAGGCCTCCTTTGAAAATCCGTGACATCCGCCGGAGGCATTGGGCCAACGTGATGTTGGTCACTCAGTCGTGTGTTGTTGTTGCTGTCGCTTCGCTTTCGCACAGATAAAACCATGTTGCTGTCGCTTCTCTTTCGCACAGATAAAACCATGTTGCTGTCGCTTCGCTTTCGCACAGATAAAACCGTGTTGCTGTCGCTTCGCTTTCGCACAGATAAATTGCCACAGGACGTGGCGTTCCGTTCTTAGACTGAGTTCCACTATTTCAGTAGGTATTTGGAAAAGGAAATCTATCTACTTTTTCTCACCACATTTAGAGGCGGGAGTCTTCTGTAGCTGACGCTTTGCTTTCGCTACAAAAAACTATCTGCTGAATGAAAATAGGTATATATATTGCTAGCTAGATTTGCAGGCATTCCAGCCTCCTGCAATGCCAGCTCACTTGCCTCACGAATTTTTTTGACAGAGCCAAAATGCTTAAGTAATTGCTGTTTTCGCTTTGGACCAATACCCTCGATATGATCAAGTACAGATTGAATGGCATGCTTTTCGTGCTGTTGACGTAAGAAGGTAATCGCAAAGCGGTGTACCTCGTCCTGAATTCGTTGCAATAAATAAAATCCATCACTTGTACGCTTTAAGGCAATGACTTGAGGCGGATCACCAAATAATAGCTGTGACGTATTATGCTTTTCATCTTTTGCTAATCCGGCAATCGGAATGACTAGGCCGAGCTCATCTTCTAATACTTCTCGCGCGACTTCCATTTGCCCCTTCCCGCCATCTATTAGCACTAAATCTGGCAATGGTAATCCTTCTTTTAATACACGCGTGTAACGACGACGTATTACTTCCTGCATTGCCCCGTAATCGTCATGCTTAGCAGCTGTGCGTGTTTTGTACTTTCGATACTCCTTCTTTGCAGGTTTCCCATCGACAAATACAACCATCGCTGATACAGCATCTGTCCCATGCATATGACTATTATCGAAAGCTTCGATTCGTAAAGGTGTAGAAATACTCATAGCTTCACCAAGCGCCTCACAAGCTCCTATTGTTCGTTCTTCCTGACGTTCAATAAGCTGGAACTTAGCCGCTACTGCAATTTCAGCATTTTTAGTTGCTAAATCAACAAGCTCCTTTTTTTGTCCACGCTTTGGTGTCAGCACCTTCACATCTAGTAGTTCTGTTAAAATTGCCGCATCAATGGACTGTGGAATAAAAATTTCCTTTGGCTTAATGTGCTCTAGCTTGTCATAAAATCGTCCAACAAATGTTAAGAATTCCTCTTCTGCATCTTGATAAATTGGGAAAATCGAGACATCTCGCTCAATGAGCTTTCCTTGACGAACAAAGAAGACTTGAACACACATCCATCCTTTCTCAACAGCAAAGCCAAATACATCGCGATTTGTTGTATCACTTGAGACGATTTTTTGCTTTTGCATCACTGTATCAATATGAGCAATTTGATCACGAAACTCTTTTGCACGTTCAAACTCTAAATTTTCCGCAGCCGCTAGCATTTTTACCTCTAGCTCCTTTTTGACTGCCTCAACACCACCATTTAAAAATTTTGTAATATCTTCTATCATATCGTGGTATATTTGAGCATCAATATCTTTCACGCAAGGTGCTAGGCATTGCCCCATATGATAATACAAACAAACTTTTGACGGTAGTTGTACACATTTTCGAAGCGGATATAAACGATCGAGTAGCTTTTTCGTCTCGCTTGCTGCATATGCATTCGGATATGGTCCAAAATACTTTGCTTTATCCTTTTTCACTTTTCGTGTTGTAATAAGACGAGGGTGTTTTTCATTTGTGATTTTTAGATACGGATACGTTTTATCATCCGTCAGCATGACATTATATTTCGGATCATGTAGTTTAATAAGATTAAGCTCTAAAATTAAAGCTTCAATATTAGATGAAGTTACAATGTACTCAAAATCTTCAATTTCACTTACAAGCCTCTGTGTTTTCCCTTCATGTGTACCAGTAAAATACGAACGTACTCTATTTTTCAGTATTTTTGCTTTTCCAACGTAAATAATTGTTCCTTGCCGATCCTTCATCAAATAGCAGCCAGGCTGATCTGGTAAAATATCAAGCTTGCGTTTAATTAAATCATTCATTACCTACCTGCTCCCCCTTTTTAAAATCTTGCATTGGTCTCTTATATACAACTTTAGCTTCCAATCAGATCGTAAATACTAATGATAATGTTCGCTTTTTCTTTTTATTATATAACGAAAAAAAGCCAAGCACATCTATTGATGGCTCGACTTTTCATGTATTACAGATTAAGCATGTTTTGCGATAAATGCTTCTAAAGCTTCTTTTGGTTGGAAGCCTACTGTTTTGTCTACTAATTCACCGTTCTTGAATAATAGTAATGACGGAATAGACATAATTTGGTATTGCGCTGCAGTACCTTGGTTGTTATCAACATCCACTTTTACAATTTTAGCCGCACTACCTGCAGCATCCATTTCTTCAAGAACAGGCCCAATCATTTTACAAGGTCCGCACCAAGCAGCCCAAAAGTCTACTAGTACTAGTCCTTCTTTAATATCATCCTGGAAAGTTGCATCTGTTGCATGTACAATTGCCATTTTGAAATCCTCCTTAAACTTACTATGTTTGTAGTATAGCATGGATAAATTCACTTGAGCGAACAATCTGCCTAGATTGCATAATTTAAGAAAATCAAGGATAAAAGAGTCAAAAAAAGGCATTAAGTTAATTTACTATTATGCCTAATTTTCTTGAAAACGACCTTTATAGACATAAGTTAACGTTATAAAGAGATATATAGCTAATGTAATACCGGTTACAATAATAGATGTTGTAAAAATAATACCAACCAGGATTGCACTTAATGCAATAATAGCTATCCAAGTTGTATAAGGGAACCATTTTACCGCATAGGCACTTGTTTTTTCGGGTTGTTTTTTACGCGATTTCAGATGCGCAATCGCAATAATTAACCAAATAAATAACACGGTGTATCCAAGTGAACCCATTAGGAAATCAAAGGTTTTGCTTCCCGCAAATAAAGAAAAAATCACGGCCATATATAAAGCTACAGTACACATTAATATGGCATATACCGGAACTTTTCTTTTCGATAAATGTGCAAATATTTTAGGAACACGTCCGTCTACAGCTTGTGTATACAGAACCCGTGATGAACCATAAAGTCCCGAATTCATTGATGAAATAATGGCGAGTATAACAACAGCGTTCATAATATGGTCAGCACCAGGAATTCCAATCATTTTAAAAACCATCACGAATGGACTTTCAGGCACCCCATTAACCTCGTTCCAAGGAATCAAGCTAACGATAATAAAGAAAGGCAGTAAATAAAAAGTCACAATACGTACTAATGTACTACGAACAGCTTTTGGCACTACCTTTTCAGGATTTTTCGTTTCAGCTAATGTAATACCAATAATTTCAGTACCACCATAAGAATAAATAACCACAAGCATTGCAGCAATTAACCCTGTTGATCCGTTAGGGAAGAAACCACCGTGTTCCGTTAAATTAGAAAAACCAACAGCCGTATGATTACCAAAAGTAACAAGTAATAAAATTATTCCTGCGATGATGAACACCACAATAACTGTAATTTTAATTAACGCCAGCCAATATTCGGTTTCAGCAAAAACTTTCACTGATAACAAGTTAATGGCTGTAACTAACACCGAAACAGATAATGCAAGTATCCAAATTGGGTAATCTGGTAGCCAATATTGAATAAAAATGGCCGCAACAATAGATTCTGCCGCAATATTTAAAACCCACATTTTCCAATAGATCCAATCTAGAAAATAAGCTGGATACTTCCCTAAAATTGTTTGAACTAAATCTCTAAATGTTCTAGCTTCGCTATTACGGACTGCCATTTCCGCAAGACCTTGCATAACAAATAACAGAATAACCCCACCTAGTAAGTACGCAAAAAGTACTGATGGCCCTGCCATATCAATGGCTGCACTGCTCCCTTTAAATAACCCTGCACCAATGGCACCACCTAAAGCCATCATCGTAATATGCCGTGAGGTCATTGTTCTCTGTAATTTCTGGTTATTTCTTTCCATTTCTTTACCTCCTAAAATGAACAAATGCGCTAAAGCGCTCGTTTACATCCGCTAAGCGCTGGAGAGCCCGAAGTTAAGCACTCCTCCACTTTTGCCCAAGGGATCAAAGTGACCTAGTGGATGTAGCGCTTTAGACTAAACGAAAACAAAAAAGGCATATCGTCTGTTCCTTCATTATCTAATGAAAGAAGAGACGATATGCCATAAGCAAACCGCGGTACCACTCTAATTGGTTCTATAAGAACCCTGCTTAAAAACCTTATAACGAAGGTTAATCGTCAAACAAATAGAATAATCTGTCAATTCCATTTATCTTACCACTCCTAGGCAAGTTCAAAGTCTTTTTGGACTGCGTTGCACCATCCCGCAGCTCTCTTCACCAAATAATGAGCTTTTACTACTCCTAATCTTTGCGTTTCAAAACATTATTATTCGCCACAGGGTGTGGCATTCTTAGACTGAGTTCTTCTATTTCAGGGATGTTTGACCCGCTAAAAAAGTCGAATTAATATTCATCACTATACGGTCTAAAATTAACTATGTCAACACTTTATTTTGCAATAACTTTTAAAACTCAAAAAATTTAACAAAAAAAGCAGGGAAGATAACTCCTCCCTGCGACAAATATAAAATTATGCGTTTACTTTTAACGCTTTAAATTCTTCGATTAGAAGAGGCACTACCTCGAATAAATCACCTACGATACCGTAGTCTGCCACTTTGAAAATATTTGCCTCTGGATCTTTATTAATCGCAACGATTACTTTTGAGTTTGACATACCTGCTAAGTGCTGAATTGCACCGGAAATACCCGCAGCAATATAAAGATCAGGTGTTACTACCTTCCCTGTTTGACCAATTTGAAGTGAATAGTCACAGTATTCAGCGTCACATGCACCACGTGAAGCCCCAACTGCACCACCAAGTAAGTCAGCCAGCTGTTTTAATGGCTCGAAGCCTTCCTCTGATTTTACGCCACGACCACCTGCTACAACTACTTTTGCTTCTGAAAGATCTACACCCTCTGAAGATTTACGTACAACCTCTTTAATGATAGTGCGAAGGTTTGTAATATCTACAGAGATAGAAGATACATCACCTGATTTACCTTCTACTTTTTCTAACGGTGCAATATTGTTCGGACGGATTGAAGCTAATACCAAGCCGTCTTTTACTTTAACTTTTTCAAAAGCTTTACCAGAGTAAATTGGTCGGATGAATACAACATCATCTCCAGCACCTTCAATAGTAGTTACATCAGATACAAGACCCGCTTGTAATTTACTAGCAATCTTCGGCGATAAATCCTTGCCGTTTGCTGTATGACCAAATACGATACCAGCTGGGTTTTCTTGTTCAATTACAGCTAATAAGGCTTGACCATATCCATCAGATGTATATTGTTTTAAATGTGGATGTTCCACCGTTACAACGCGGTCTGCTCCATACTCGAATAAAGAACCCGTTAAATCTGCCACAGCATCCCCTAAAAGAACTCCAACAACCTCGCCACCATCTGAGATTTGTTTGGCTGCTGCAATTGCTTCGAAAGAAACATTACGTAAGCTTCCTTCACGTACTTCACCTAATACTAATACTTTTTTTGACATAGTATATTCCCTCCGTTACCCTTTAAATTCGATTTGCGCGTCATCAGTTTACTTAAACTACTTTCGCCTCTGTATGAAGTAGGTTTACTAGCTCTTTTACTTGTGCAGAAAGATCGCCCTCAAGAACACGACCTGCTGCCTTTTGAGCTGGTAAGAAAATATCAACAGTTTCTATCTTCACTTCTACATCGTCTTCATCGATATCTAAGTCATCTAACTCAAGTTCTGCAAGCGGTTTCTTCTTCGCTTTCATGATACCTGGTAGAGATGGGTAACGAGGCTCGTTTAAACCTTGTTGAGCAGTTACTAAAAGTGGTAAAGATGTCTCGATAACTTCTGAATCACCTTCTATATCGCGTACAATTTTCGCAGATGTTCCGTCAATTTCAAGCTTAGTAATTGTTGTTACATAGTTAATACCTATTAAATCTGCTACACGTGGACCCACTTGACCTGAACCACCGTCAATAGCAACGTTTCCTGTTAAAATTAGATCAGGATCTTTATCTTTTAAATATTCAGCTAAAATATAGGCTGCTGCATTTTGATCCAATTCATCTAAATCGTCTTCTGTATTAATAAGAACTGCCTCATCTGCTCCCATTGCAAGAGCTGTACGCAGTTGCTTTTCTGCATCTTCGCCACCAATTGTCACTACTGTCACTTTGCCACCAGCAGCGTCACGTACTTGGATTGCCTCTTCAATTGCATATTCATCGTAAGGATTAATGATAAATTCAGCGCCATCCTCTTGGATTTTGCCACCCGACACAACGATTTTTTCTTCTGTATCAAACGTACGTTTAATTAATGCAAAAATATTCATATATCCATACCTCCTGGAACGTTTTTTATTTCTAAGTAAAATTATAAATATTATATATTTTCAGTGTCGATAACACTCTTTTAAAACACTATCGACACTGATGGAATATTATTTGCCAGTAAACACAGGCTCGCGTTTTTCAATAAATGCTTGAATTCCTTCTTTAGCATCTTCCGTTACGAATACAGTGCCAAAGGATTCTGCCTCTGCCTCAATACCTTCATAGAATGAAGCATGCTTAGCATATTGCAATGTTTGAATAGCTGCTTTTAAAGCAATTGGGCTCTTCTTTGCAATTTTCTTCGCAACTTTTAATGTTTCCTCAAATAATGCTTCTTCTGTAAATGCTCGATTCGCTAAACCCCATTGTACAGCTTCTGTGCCTGAAATTGGCTCACTTGTAAACATCATTTCTGCAGCTTTTGCAACCCCTACATAACGTGGCAAACGTTGTGTGCCACCGAACCCTGGAATTAGACCTAATTGTAATTCAGGCAATCCTAATTTTGCAGATTCTGTCACAAAGCGCATATGACAGCTCATTGCTAGTTCAAGACCACCACCAAGTGCGGCACCATGAATAGCAGCAATAACAGGTTTTGAGAACGATTCAACTCGTTCAAATACTTGTTGCCCATTGCTCGCTAGCTTTGTAAATTCATCGCCAGATTCAACTTCTGTAAATTCCTTAATGTCTGCACCTGCTGAGAAGAAACGGCCATCACCATGAAGTACAAGGACACGTACAGCGTCATTGTTTTCAACGGCATCTAGCACAGCATTTACTTCGGTAATGATTCCGCGAGATAATGCGTTTGCTGGTGGGCGTGCAATCGTAATAATCGCTACTCCATCTTCAACTTTCCAACTTAGAAATTCCATTTCTCCACATCCTTTTAAGCTTTAATGCCGTTCAGAATTAATGCCTGAACCTTTGGAACCTGTTCTATCAAATCATATCGATAGTCATTCATGACCCACGACGTAATGGTTTCGTCAATTGTTCCAAATACCATTTGACGTGCCAAGCGTACATCCATCGTTTGATTGAACTCACCTGAAAGCATACCTTCGATTAAAATTTGATCAAGTAATTGTAAATACTCTCTTAACACCGAATTGATCTTTAGTCGTAAATCCTTGTTCGATTGTCGTAGTTCTAATTGTGTGACGGTTGCTAAGTATCGATCTGTCGCTAGAACATTAAAATGATTTTCTATCATTCTTGAAAGTTTGTCTTTAGACGTACTTCCATTTTCTATTATATCTTGTAATGACTCTACAAAAACAGCCATTTTTTCATTAAAGACAGAAATTAATATATCTTCTTTATTTTTAAAATATAAATAGATTGTTCCGTCGGCCACCCCTGCCTGTTTTGCGATCTTCGATACTTGCGCTTGGTGATACCCATTCTCTGCAATAACGATGACAGCTGCATCAATAATTTGTTTATACTTTGGCTTATCTCGTTTCACTTTTATATCACCACCTAAAATACATACACACGTCTACATCCATATTCAATCAACGATTCTTTATAAAAAACGCCTTTTATTTACAAGATGCTATCCTTTATGGCCAGTAATTTCAAAAGTATTTTCATCTGGCAAATGGCAAGGACGTGACGTGCTAACCAAAAAAAATGAAAATATGAATGGTTATTCATTCATATTTTCATATTATATTTTACACCTTTGCTTGTCAATACTTTGTCGCGTATTTATTTTGCTTCTTTATTCGCCAATTTTGTTTTTTCTTCGTCCACTAATGTACGACGCAAAATTTTCCCAACCGCTGTTTTCGGTAGTTCGTCTCTAAATTCATAATAGCGTGGAACTTTGAAAGCTGCCAAGTTTTGACGACAATATTTATTTAATTCGTCTTCCGTAATCGAATATCCTTCTTTTAAAACAATATAAGCTTTAACTGTTTCACCTCGATACGGATCTGGTATACCTGCAACCACACATTCTTGAATTTCTTCTCGTTCATATAATACTTCCTCAACCTCACGAGGGTAGATATTAAAACCACCTGCGATAATCAAATCTTTTTTACGGTCAACGACATAGAAAAAGCCTTCCTCGTCCATATAGCCCAGATCCCCAGTTAAAAACCATCCATTCGCGAACGATGCTGCTGTGTCTTCTGGTCGATTCCAATAGCCCTTCATAACTTGTGGCCCTTTTACAGCTATTTCGCCAACCTCCCCGACTGGAAGCTCCTCTGTATCCCCTGTACGTAAAATTATCGAATCTGTATTAGGCCAAGGTAAACCAATTGATCCGACGACTCGCTTACCCCAAATAGGTGTAGAATGTGTTACAGGAGATGTTTCTGTTAAACCATAGCCCTCTACAAGCTTTCCTCCTGTAACCGCTTCAAATTTCTCCTGTACCTCAATTGGCAGTGAAGCGGAGCCACTCAAGCAAGCCTTAATAGATGATAAATCATACTTTGTGATGTCTGGATGATTTAATAGACCAATATATAGGGTTGGTGCACCCGGGAATAATGTAGGCTTTTGCTTATCAATCGTTTTCAATGCCGTTTCTGCATCAAATTTTGGTAGGAGCACCATTTTATTTTGCGTGAAAACAGATAATAGCATAACCGTTGTCATACCATATACATGGAAGAATGGTAGTATGCCCATAATGGTTTCCTCACCATGCACACATTTATACATCCATACATCACACATTGACGTATTGGCAATTAAGTTTTTATGTGTCAGCATAACGCCTTTTGGGAAACCAGTTGTGCCACCTGTATATTGAAGTAACGCTAGATCTTCCTCAAAATCGAATGAAATATTATCAATTACTTTTATTGGAGAAGAGCGCATAATTTCTGAAAATAAATGATTATGCCCACTATGTTCAACCTTCACACTAAAACCATATTGCTTCTTTTGAATAAAGGGATAAACTAAGTTTTTTGGGAATGGTAAATAATCTTTAATAGCTGTGATAATTACATTTTCAAGTGCTGTCTCCTTCATGATTTTCATAACACGTGGATACAAAATATCCATCGCTAAAATAACCTTTGCACCTGAATCAGCCATTTGGTATTGCAGTTCACGTTCAGTATAAAGTGGATTTGTTTGTACAACTACAGCCCCTGCGTACATTGCTCCATAGTAAGCAATTACACTTTGTGGTGAGTTTGGTAGCATAATTGCTACACGATCTCCCTTTTCTATGCCAAGAGTTTGTAAATAGTTAGCGAATCTAAGCGCAGACTCATATAGCTCGGTGTACGTTAAATCCTTACCCATAAAATGAATCGCAACTTTGGATGGACTCTTTTTATAGGCACGTGTCAAAAACTCTTGCACAGGAATTTCCTCAAACGTTAAAGACGATGGTACTTCTTCAGGATAATTTGCTAGCCATGGTTTTGTTGTCATACGTCCTCTCCCCTTTGTCCCAAACTTTGTAAATTCTTATTTTAATTATAATGAAAAAGAAATACACTTTCAAACATAAAATAGAAAATAATTGTATTTTCGATTAATTATTATGCATTTTACAACGTTTTTATGACTGTGTTTTGCAGGGTCTTGAATTGGCACACCTTATGAATACTCATTCATTCTTTCTTTTTTTATGCAATAGATTGAGTTAATATTTCTATATCCCAAAAATAATTTTTTATGGATGATTTTTTAATAGATGAAAGATAATTAATGGATTATAGTAACTTTTTGACAGTTTAGGTTTAAGGGAATTTAGGATGATTGAATTTATTGACTTTTGTCGAAGGCTGAGTGATTTTTGAGGCTACCGGAGCGGATATTCATCCAACCTGAGCAGTTTTCGAGGTTGCTTGAGCGAATTTACACTCAACATGAGCAGTTTTTGAGGTTACCTGAGCGAATTCTCACTCAACCCGAGCAGTTTTGGTCTTCTGTCAAGAAAGTGGACATAAAAAAGTGAGAGCTTCAAAGCTACCGCACTGCGTTTGGTGGGCAATGGAAGTCAATTGTTCAAAGAGCTTGAACAATTGATTTCCATCGCTTGAAACGGTTTTGAGATTAACTTGCGTG